>CAMZLQ010000021.1 GCA_947311585.1 uncultured Alcanivoracaceae bacterium
AGTCAAGAATCTTATCTAAAATGACTGCTTTAACAGTAATTCAATTTATTAACCACAAAGAAAATCGAAATATTAATAACTTGAAAATCAAGATTTGCTAAATGCACCACGGGTAATTGTTATTATTTTAGAGTTAATTTCTAGAATTGCTGTTAACTGTGGGGAATTGAAGTCTTGTTCAGGTAGACATTATATAGGTTTTCGATTAGAATAAAATTCTAAAAGTTGGATTTGCTGTTTTGTTTACAATAGTTTACATTCAAGCAATCTCTTATGATTAGGAATATTGGTAGTCTTTTTTATTCAATCGTACTACAAAAGCACATCGATACGAATTGAGTTAATATATTTAGATTGAAATTTAGCTTATTGTTTTCCTTCGGTTTTGCGCTATTCTTAATAAGTTTAACAGAACCAATTTGCCAACTAAACTTTAATACTTATGAAATTTTCTAATTTATTGGCTCTATTAGTCTTATTTTTTCTTTCTTTTGCTTTGCCAGCGAAAGTCGATTTGTTGTCCGAAATAGCCAAACAGGTCAAGCATTAACTGCTCAGGTGGTCATCAAGCAAGTGCGTGAAGAGTCCTTGTCCAAAGAACAATGGCAAAGCATAAAACAAGGACGTGAGTTTAAGGCATTAGAAAAAATTGTGGATTCAAAACAAGTGCAAGCCGTTGATTGGAGGTATTCAGTAAGTTCCAATGATTATATTCAGCTTCTTGATATAGAGAGAAATGGTTATAAGCCTGTTCATACTTATATTGAGGGGCAATCGACAAATCTGTTAACCGCAATTTATTTAGATGCCTTAAAAAAGTCACAACCACAAATAGCCTGCGAGCAAGCGACAATCTGTGGTTATGTTTATGATGAAGAAAGTTTAATGCCGTTGGAAAATGCAGTAATTGAATTGTCCAGTCTGAGTAATCGTTGGCAAGCTAGCAGTGATGCTTTGGGTCGGTTTTTAATCCACGCAGAAATAAAGGAAAATTCCACTCTTACCGTACAAGCTGGCAACCACCGAACAGCTATTTGGTCGCAATTACAAAAAGGTTCCGCTTTCAAATTGATTGTTGACTTGCCGCGAGGTCATGGTATTGTGGAAAAATCCATGCATCATCCCTTAGCGGATGTCCTGACCAATTCAATTGATGAGAGTTGGCTTGATGCTAAAACTCATCAAACCCCAAGTCGTCAAGCAGATGAGGTGCAAGAACGACTCAGTGGTGCTGTTTATCTTGTGCCACCTGCAAATATTCGAGTCGGTTTTAATGCATCAGGTGGCACTTGTTGTGGCTCGAATTGTTCCACTTCTCAAGTATATAGCTTGGAAACCTATGTGCAAAATGGTTTAGATAATGAATGGATTTCATCGTGGCAAGCCGATAGCTTAAAAGCAGGCTCCATTCCGTATCGGTCTTATGGTGCTTGGCATGTTCTTAATAGTCCTTACTCGGGTTATGATATATGTGCAGGTCCTTGTTGTCAGGCATTTGGCAACACCAGTTATACGGCAACCAGAAAAGCTGCCAAAGCCACCAACGGTATCATGTTGGATAAAAACTCCCTTATAGCACGTTCAGAATATTCGGCGCAAAACAATGCATGGGATGACCCCAATGATGGTTTAAATTGCAGCAATGCGGATTTATCCTGTGGTGATGGTTTTGTTGGCTCACCTGCAACGGGTTGGTCTTGTTTGTCCGATCCCTTATCAGCTGGGCATGGGTGTTTCGGTCATGGGCGAGGCATGTCACAATGGGGAACACAATTTCAGGCACAAAATGGTTTGTCTTTTGCCGATATTGTGGATTTTTATTACAACGCCAACAATAATCCCACTGGCAACCGCAGTCAATACGCTTCTTCTCCCATTCGCTTAGATAATTTGACTATCAATACAAGCAGCGCACAAGCCAACGATGTGATTAACTTAGACTACCAAATATTTAATGCAGCTGATTCAAGTTGGGACTTTGGCACAATTTTATTGGGAGCAAGTATTATCAAAGGTGTGGAGATTTATTCAGATCCTGTAAATGATTTAGCCACAATTATTAACCAAAGTGGTACGCTTCATTTATTGCGAGACTTTCAAATACCCAGCAGTTTAAGTACAGGAAATTACGATGTGCTTGTTGCGTTGTATTTAGATGTCAATAATGATAATGCCATCCAATCAGGTGATTGGCTACTGATGAAAACCACTTTAGTCAATGGATTGACTATCCAAACAACCAGTGAATTAATCTTTACTAATGGTTTTGAAAATTAACTTGACTTGTCAGTTTTTCAATGATGCCAGATAATTGATGGCATTTTCGTATTTTCCGCCTGCGTCTACACAGGTAATGTCATCTTTTTTTAAGATAAGTTGCTTAATATCACGATTTGACATGGTTCCAAAGCTGTTTAATGCAATCCAATCTTTGTCTTCGTGTTTTATGGAGCCAATAAAGCATTCTTGGTCTTGTAAAATTTCTTCTGTGGATAAGGAAACGTAGCCAAAAGATTCTTGTACAGAACTCAGAACAGTGTTTATGGATGTCAAATTAATTTTATAGGACTTAAATCGAGTTTTGTTGCGTTGAGATAAGTCTTTTAAAGACTGCCTGATATTTCCTTTAGCTCTTATGCGGGTTATGTCTTCAATATAAAATACCGATATACCTGCGTTTTCTCCCTTCTCTGTTAGGCAGTTGAGTAACATAAATTCAGAACTAAAATCTGCAATTATGCCAGTAATCGATTCGTCATCCAATCGATCTCGATAAACGTCTATAATTTCTTGAGACAGTTTGTATTCTCTGAACTTTTTGGTTAGTAGTGACATGGTTTTAGCGAGCTCCTAATGTTAACTTAAGGGTTTGTTCCTTTTTATCTCTTGTGATGGTAATTTCAACCGTATCGCCAGGCTTGTGGGCTTTGAGTTGGTTGGAGTAGTCTTTAAGGGTGGTGATTTTATTGCCATTCAAGGCGGTAATAACATCACCTGTTTTTAAACCCGCTTTTGCTGCAGGGGAATCATCCGCTATGCCCGCAATTTTGACCCCAACTCCAGAGTATGAAAAATCTGGCATGGAACCTGTCGAGGCTTTGCGTGTGCCTGTGTTTGATTTTGCTTTGCTTTTGTTGTCCTGATTAACTGCCCCTTTTCCAGTAAAAGGCATTGGCTCTTTTCGCATTGACAGGTATTGGATTATTTCTTTGGCAACGCTGGCAACTTTGACCAGTCCTGCAAAATCAATTTTATCAGCGGTGTCTGCTGGCACGTGGTAATCGGATTTAATGCCTGCATAAAATAATTGCACAGCAGGAACTCGTGCATTTATAAATGAGATTTGGTCGCTGGCATCCAACTCTTGCGTGACGATTTGCGAGGCGACACCCGTGGTAAAGTCGGTTCCCATAAAGATAAATTTCCACTCACGTGCTGTGTTGGCATTGAGAACCATTAATTTGTTGTCAAATAAACGCCCAACCGTATCGATAGTGAGGTTGGCAAAGAGTTTGCTGTGCTTGAGTTGTTCTTTGACGAAATGTTTTGAGCCAATTAAGCCCGCTTCTTCTCCTGTAAATGCCACAAAAATAATGGTGCGGGCAGGTTTTGCCGTTTTGCCGAGTGTGCGAGCAAGTTCTAACATCACCGCAACGCCACTGGCATTGTCATCTGCGCCGTTGTGAATTTTGCCTTGGTTGCCAATTTTATGATTTGGCCAACCCATGCCAAGGTGGTCGTAATGAGCTGATAGAACCACCGCTTCGGATAAATTGGGGTTTTCTCCAGGGATAATGCCGATAACATTGCTGAGTTTAAGGTTTTTTCTGTCTCTAACGTCTTGTCTCCACGTTTGCAAATAACTGTTATTATCACCACCGCTTTTTAAACCGTATTGTTTAAATTTATCAGCAATGTAAATAGCAGCTTCATCTAATTCCGGACTGCCAAGTTCGCGTCCTTTTAATTTATCATCGGCTAAATAATTAACTGTTTGCATGAGGTGTTTGGTTGAAAAAACTGGAGCCAATTGTGCCAGTGCTTGGCGTTTTTTTAGTTTCACTACCGCATTTTTATCAAAGGCATAAATTAACGGTGAATCGGTGATTTGCCAAGTTCCTTTGGCGATATTGGATGGCTCATCACCTTCAAAAGCGAGGTAACTGTATTTGCCATAATGCGGCAATTTTCTCACCAAGCCATCAACAGCTTTATCATTTCCAATTGAAAGCAGTGTGATGGTTTGTTTTGCATTATTGGGGTTGGCAACGGCTATAAAAAAGCTGTTGTTCGCAGTCTTAAGGTTTTGTTTGCCATAATTGACATGAGTAGGATTTATGCTTGAGTTGTACTGTTTTAGGGCTTGATTGACCACAGTGGCAAATTTATTATCCAATCCTAAAATCATAATCGCGTGATTAATTGGCAAAGTTTTTATGTTTTCTTGTGCAATAATTTCAAATTTATCGGCTTTTTCTTTTGACCATTTATTGGCTAAATCTTGATAAAGAGTGTAACGTTTATTGCTCTTTGCAGGCAAGATAATGGTGGTTTTATCCGCACCGTAAGCTTTGGTGAAAGCAGGAGGGGATTCGCGTGCATCAAGGCGACGAAAGACATCAAAGTGCGGGTCGATTTGGACTTTCAAAACCGTGCCATCAACCGCAAGGCTGTAGCGCTGTGTTTTGTTATCCATTGACACGGTGTATTGCTTAGTGCCTTTGTCGGTAACAATGGCTAATGGCACATCGAGTGAAAAGACTGCCTCGTCTTGAATTTGATTTAAGGTGAAGTTTAAGGTGTTTTGACCCCGAAGTGTTTGTTTTTTGACCTCGGTGAGGGTTAAAGAGGGGGCTCCTGTGCGATTAATCCATTGGTCAAAATACCAACCCAACTTTTCATCGGTTGTGCTTTCAAAGGCCTTGCGAATATCAGCAAAAGAAGCCCGTTTAAATTTATTGTCTTGATTGAATTGTTGGTAAGCTTTGATAAAGTTTTCATCACCGACCTTTTGCCGCAACATGTGATTGACCATAAGGGTTTTTCCATAGCCGATGGCTTCGCTGGCGGCATCGTGCCGTGAGGTAAATTTATTAAGGGGAAAGTCATTTTTATTGTTCACAAAATTAGTAAATTTTTGCAGTGTTGCACGGCGGTATTCTTCGCCTTGGTGGCGTTGTTCTTTGATTAAGTGATCCGCCATGTAAGCGGTGAGTCCTTCGCACCAATTACCGTGTTCAAAATCCACATAGACCGAATTACCCCACCAATTGTGTAATAATTCGTGTGGATAAGACGAGTGCAGGATAAATGGAAAACGGATGATTTTTTCACCCAACAAGGTAAAGGAGGGCATGCCGTAGCCTGTTTCCCAAAAATTTTCCACCAAAGCAAACTTGGTGTAAGGGTAAGGTCCAATCAACTTGCGGTACATTTCCATGTATTGAGCAGTGGTCTCAAGGTACTTGTTGGCAAGTGCTTCATCAGGCGTGCGTAAAAAAGCCATCGCCTGCACCTTGCCCATGGCGTAATTGTATTGACTAAAGGCTGCTGCGATTAAGAAGATTTCTTCCTGTGGAGTGGGTGAATCCCAAGTATCGAGGTGGTGATTGCCAATCACTTTATCTTGCGTGCGTTTGCCAGTGGTGACAACGCGCCAGTCTTTGGGTAAAGAGGTGGTGAGGTTGAAGGTGACCATTTGTTCGCCAAAGGTCGGAACCCAATAAGTTGAACCTGCTAAATAAACGCCTTTTTCAAATATGATGCCAGCAGATTCGCTAAAACCTCGGGCATAATTTTGCGCACTTTGTTTAACAGGGGATTTAATAGTGCCCGAATATTTCACTGTGATTTTAAACGATTCAATGGTTCCCGGAGGTAATGTGATTTCATAAACATTGAGTTTAAGTGCGTTGTTTTTTGAAACATCGTCCTTATCCATACCAACATCTTGACTTGCAACATTGCTTTGAATTTTTTTTATGCGTTTATTCTTTTGAATGACTAAATCCTGATGCAATCGAAATTGTAAAGTCTTGGTGGTTTTTCCAATAAGAAGCGTCATCTCATCTTCAACAGAAATAGCCGACTTGTCGGGTTCTATCGTTGCCGAGATTTCATGATGAATAGGTGTATTGGCAAAGATATTAAGGCTAAAAGTTAGACAGAATGCAAAGAGGTTAAATTTTTTCATGATTTTAATTTATAATAATTTGAATCGGGTTTTGGGGGTTTAGGTATTTTTTAGCCACGGCTTTAACATCGGCTAACGTGACATTTTTCAAAGCATCCAGTCTTTTTTTGTCTGCTTCAATACTGCCGTCAAAATACAAAGAATGGGCTAGGTAGTAAGCTTGGTTAATGCTGGATAATCGGCGAAACATCATGCGACCAAGGTATTTGTTTACAGTTTTTTCAAGCATGTCTTGATTAATCTTTTCGGCAAAATCAGCGGTGAATAATCCAGCAAATTGTTTGGTTAACATATCGATATTTTTAGGCTGGGTGGGTACCTCGATAAAGAAGAGGGCTTTATCAGCTTTGATGTCGATGCCCGAAGACATGCGGTAGGCGAGCCCTTGTTTTTCGCGAATATCAAAGGCAATCTCACTTTTGAGTATCAAAGAAAGCACCCTTAGGGCCGCTTCGTCTTCTTTATCAATGTCCTTGATGAAGCCGTAAAAAGTTTGGGCTTGTTCGCTGCCAATTTTTTCATTGATGTGGATGGCTTTGTTATTTTTAATAAAAGTTTGGGATTTTGCTAAACCTGTAAATGGCAATGGCTTGTCTTTTTTAAATCCTGCAAAGAAGGATTGAATCTGCGTTGCCGAGTTTTTGGACACAACGGAAATAATGGTATTTTTTGGCGTGAAATACTGCTCACCAAAGGCAATAAAATTTTCATAAGTTAACGCTTTGGTTGACGGGTCAGTGGCTTCATTTTTTTCAGCAAATAACAGCTTGTTATAATGCTTTTTATACAAGGCTTTGCTTTGATTCTTTTGGTGTTGTGCTTTTGTCGATTTGTTCTTTTTTAGTGCGGCTTCAAAGTCTTGCTTGCTGGGTTTGAAAGCCAACATTTCTTTGTTAAGAAAATCAATCACCGCTTGCGAATCACTTGCCAGACCTTCAACACGAATATAGCCAAATAACGGACTTAAATAAATATCATCCATCGGAAAATAGGGGTTGTCATTGACTTTAAATTTTAAGCCATATTCGGCAATATACTTTTGCACTTCGGCTGATTTCATTTTTTTACCAAATAAATCGTGCCAAATTTTGGCGGTATCTTTGCCGTATTTTTGTTCAAACTTGTCTTTGTTTTTGAATAAATAGTGAATGGCTAGCAATTCGCTTAATTCGTTTTGTTTAACGATGATTGTTGCTGCGTTTTCATCGCTTGGTAATAAAGTGACTTGTGTGTGTTTGCTTTGCGCCGTATTATTTTTTTTAGGCTTTTGGGCAGCTGGATAATCAACAATAATTAATGGTTCTTGATTGAGTTTAAATTGATTTAAGTTTTTCCCAGCTTCAAAATACGCCTCGCCAGAAAACTGCTTGATGATGGCTCCAAGCCCGTGCTGGGCAATTAAATCGGCATTATAAATACCAAACATGTGGGGTTTTTCTATCTGTTTTAGAAAGTCTGTTTTGGTTTTTATCGCTTCTGACTTTATGTGTCCTGCTGGTAAAAATAATTTTTGTTCCGTTAACAACTGTTGAAAGCGTTTGTTAATTGCGGTTAAATTTTTATCATCATCAAGACTAACATCGGCTTGAATGTAGTGCCCGACAGGGTAACTGTGCAAATCAAAACCAATGCTCTTAACTTCCTTATAGGTGCTTCTTAATTGGGCTTCTATGTCATCCTTGTTTTTATCCAAGGCATCACTCAATAATGAATCAAAGGCATCAGATCCGTGGCTGTAGGGATAAAAATTGTGAATCGTTATGTCTTTATTGTTGTTGAAACTGTAGCGAATGTTTGCGGTGTTTGGTGCTGTGGTTGCTTCAAAGCCTGTTGCCCAATCTTTTATAGCAGGTCTGACTACGTTGTTGGGTTTGGCATGCCCGTAGATATCTTTTAATAGCGTTAACATTTCATCGCTATCAAAGTTGCCAATCACGCTGATTTCCATGTTGTTGGGCACGTAATTGTTTTTATAAAAAGACACAACATCTTGGTGCTTCATGTTTTTGATGGTTTCATATGTACCAAGTGTTGGCAGCGAAATGGCGTGACCTGCAAATAATTGTTGGCGAAGCATGCGCGCGGCTTTATCTTGAGGGTTGGCTAAAGTTTTGGCAATTTCTTCTAGCACGATGCCTTTTTCCTTATCAAACTTGTTTTTTGGTAGGGTTGAGTCAAATAACATTGCTGCTTGGATTTCCATGCCTTGTTTGATGTGCTCAAAAGGTGTTACCATCATAAAATTGGTGTAATATTCACCCGTGTTGGCGTTATTGTAACCGCCGATTTTATCCGTTAAGTCGTACAATTCTTTTTGCGTCCATTGACTGCTGCCATTAAATAACAAATGCTCCAGCATGTGGCTCATGCCACTGGTGGCAAATGTTTCGTAAGCCGAACCAACTTTGACAACGGTGTTAATGCCAATCATTGGCAAGCCATGATTCTCAATCAATAAAACACCAATACCATTGTCCAGTTGATGCAATGAGACTCCTTTAGGTGGCGTGTTGATTTCCGCAGAAAGGACGGACAGGTTTGTTAGTATCAAAAACACTAAGATTATTTTTTTGTGCATAGGTAAACTCCAGTTATCTTTTGCTATTTTACATGAAGAGACCTTTGCATAACTCGTGGCACGTGTTTAAAAGTTGCAAAAAACACCACTCTGCGTTAAAAAATTCGCAAAAATCCTTCTGGAAAGGATTTTCACGTTAGCCCACGCATGTGGGTGAGTATCATGGATGATACGAATAAATAGCGGGCTATTTGACTCATTTTTTGCCTTGATTGGAGCTTTTCTCATTCTTTTTTCCATCATCCCAGAGTTATGCAAAGGTCTCTATAAGAGGCTTTTTTATGCATGGAAATTTAAATCTAAAATCGAGGGTTAATAGGGGATAATTCTTCGATGAGTTTGAGTGTGCTTTTGTTTACAGCTACTTTTTCATGGGTTTTATAATCTAACATTACAATCCTACCCGTACCAATAGAAGAAACGCACTTATGAGTGTGGCTGTAAATGGCGTATTCCATTAGAAATCCATGAGAATGGTTTTCAATAACTCGTGCCCCGACTAAGATGACATCAGGGTAATTCAAAGGCAGGCGATAACGGCAACTGGTTTCTGCCAAGATTGGAGCTACTGAGTTCTTGTTGCTTTTATCCATAACCCCAATGCGTTCAAAATAAGCTAAACGTGCCGATTCGAAATAACGAAAATACATGACATTATTGACATGGTTGAAGGCATCCATATCACCCCATTGAACTTTTAATTCTATATTGACGGGATAATTTTTAATAAATTTTTCGAGTTGTTTCATAGTTGTTTATTTAGTTCAAAACCAAAATCACCCTCGTATTGCGCAGCTAAAGCGACAAATACAATCCACGCGGCGGTATTTTGGGCAATTTCTTCAGGTACGATTTTATCCATTGTGTCATCTTGGGTGTGGTGAAGGTCAAAATAATTGCTTCCATCCTGCGATAACTGCATGGTTGCCATTCCCATCTTTAATAAGGGTGAAATATCGGCACCAGATTTGGCATTGTTACCAACATAAGTGACGCCTATCGGTGCGAGTAATTCTGCCATTTTTGTAATAATGGGTAAGGACTGAGCAGAAACATTTGATTTGAACTGATAAATTGGTGAGGCGCCAAAATCAGATTCCGCACCAATAATATGGTTGTGCAGTTCCTCTGCATGGGCTTTGCCATAAGCGCGTGCCCCATGCAAGCCATTTTCTTCATTGGCCCATAAAACCACACGAATAGTGCGTCTTGGATTGATGCCAGCCTCTTTTATTAATTTGGCAGCTGCCATGGTAATGCCACAACCCGAGGCATCATCAATCGCACCAGTGCCTAAATCCCATGAGTCCAAATGTCCACCAATAATAACAAGCTCTTCTGGTTTTTCTCTACCAGTTATTTCTCCTATGACATTTTGAGAAGTGTATTGCCCATCCCAATGCGAACCTAAGGTGTATTTAAAAACAACTGGTTTTCCGCGTTTAAGTATATTAACCAGAAGGTCTGCATCTGGATTGGATATAGCGCCAGCAGGGACAACTTCGCCTTTTTTTAATAAGGTGATTTCACCTGTTTTTTGGTTAAAGTTGACAGACTTCATGGCACCTGTGTGCGGGTCTCGATTGCTGTCTGTTCCGATGGAGCGAATAATTGCACCAATACCGCCTTTTTCTGCGGTGTATTTGGCAGCCATATAGCGCGCACCATTTGCCATGCCATAACCTTTGCCGTTTTTATAACGCTCCATGCGGTTACTGATAAAAGTAATTTTGCCTTTGACTAAAGAATCGTCGGCATTTTTTAAATCTTCAATGGTTTTAAAATGAACAATTTCGCCTTTTAACCCTTTTTTGGGTGTGGATAAAGAGCCACCAAGAGCAGTAATCTTAATCTCATGAGGAAAAGGGGAGATGATTTGAGCTGTTTCAACACCGCGTACCCATTTTGGAAATGTTACTGGTTCTGTCCACACTTTATCAAAGCCCAATTCGTTAAATTTTGCCACTGCCCATTTTACTGCACGCACATCACCTGTACTGCCACCTAATCGAGCACCGACTTCGGTTGTGAGTGATTCGGTAATGTCATAAGCACTGGAATCGGTTAAGGCCTTATCGCGAAGCGTGGCAACTTTTTTCAAGAAATCGGCTTCAAAGAGTTCTTGGGCGTGAAGGGCGTTAAATGATAAAAGCAAGACTAAAACTTTAAACATGTTTTTTCTCAAAAAATATAAGTCATAAATTCTAACACAACGCGTGGACATAAAAAAGGGCAGTTCAAAGACTGCCCTATAAAATCCAAATTGGATTCTTTAATTTAAAATGAATTTGTAAATATCATTATTGAAAATATGGTAAATTTCACCGGCTTCATCTTCACCAAATCCACGTGTGCCAAAATTAACATCTTCTAACATTTCGAAAGACCAAGTAACGCCAGTAGGTGTGGCAAAATTCATTTCTCCACCGCAATAATCAGAAAAAATATACAAGCCTTGTATGGCAGGAATAGCAGAGCCGCGATAAACATAACCACCCATTACAGAACAACCGTTATTTGAAGCTTGTGGTAAATCAATAACAGGCTCAGTAAAGGATTCATTGCCGGTGCATTGACTGGTATCATAGTCATGCGCACCTTCACGGCAACGCCACCCATAATTTTCACCACCAGCACTTGATGCGGATTGGAAATCAACCTCTTCGTATAAATTCTGACCCACATCGCCGATAATTAAATCACCCGTTTGTTTGTCAAAACTCCATCGATAAGGGTTACGTAAACCATAAGCCCAAATTTCAGCACAGGCTGAAGCATTGTTGATAAAAGGGTTGTCGTTTGGAATGCGATAAGAACCAACAACAGAGTCAAGACCACAAGTATTAACAGCTATTGGAGTTGAAGGACTTTCAAAGGAGTCTTGGTAGATAATATCAGGATTGATAACATCAGGAGAAACATCAATGCGCAACATCTTACCTAATAATAGAGATAAATTTTGTGCTCGATTGCCAGGATCACCACCTGAGCCACCATCACCAAGACCAATATACAAATAACCATCAGGACCAAAGTGAATATCACCGCCGTTATGGTTACTAAAAGGTTGCGGTACTCTCATAATTACTTGACCACTTGTGGCATCGGCACTATTGGCATCGGCAGAAACACTGTATCGTTCAATAATGGTATCACCAAAATTAGTTCCATCCTTTGTGTAGTAAACATAGAAATATCCATTTGTACTGTAATTAGGGTCAAAGTCTAAACCCAATAATCCACGCTCGCCACCACTGGCAACTTTTGAACTAATGTCAATAAAATTAGTTGCTAGTAAGTTTATTCCGTCCCAGATTTTTATCGTTCCTGCCTGTTCAACAATAAATAAACGACCAGATCCGTCGCCTGCATGGCGTACAGCAATGGGGTTGTCGGCGGAGAAGAGCAGTTGTCTTTGTAAATTAGCAGGTAACGCAGCGTAAGCATTGTAAGAAATAATTGTAAGAAGTAAGCAAGTAAGAAATGATTTCATGGCTATTTATAAAATTAAAAGGCTAGTGTAATCCAATGCTATAAGAAAAACGTTAAACACGTCAAGTTTTTGTATTATTAAATCAATTTTGGCATAATGAAGGCATGAACAACAACACCCGAATTTTAGGCATAGATCCAGGTTCTCGAACCACAGGTATTGGCATTATTGATACCGATGGCAGAAATACCAAACTGGTGCATTTCCAACCGATAAAATGTGGAAAAGGTGAATTTCCTGACCGTTTAAAGGTGATTTTTACCGATATAACAACGTTAATTCACAAATATCGACCGGATGAAATTTCCATAGAAACTGTTTTTATGGCAAAAAATGCGGGCTCTGCTTTGAAGCTAGGGCAAGCAAGAGGTGCAGCAATATGTGCAGCAGTAGCAATGGATTTACCCGTTTACGAATACGCACCCAAAGCGATAAAGCAATCGGTAGTTGGCAAAGGCTCGGCCGCCAAAACCCAAGTGCAATACATGGTGCAATTGCTATTAAATCACAAAGAAAATATTCAAGAAGACGCCGCCGATGCTTTGGCTGCTGCCATATGTCATGCCAATTCACGTTGGACAATTGCGGCAATTAATCAAGTCTCCAGTAATTACCGCAAAAATTAAGTCACTTTATTTGGTAGCCGCTTTAGCAAAATTAGCCAGCGCATTGGTGATTTTTGCCAAAGGTTTTTCACACCCCTTAATGTTATGACGAGAGACTAAATAGTGTGGATTGTTATAAGCATACCAAACCTGACCGCTTGCATCTTTGTAGATTAAGGCTTTTTGTGGCAAATCTATGGCAGCCGTTTGTGAACATTGCATCAATGGTGTGCCGACCTTAGGATTGCCAAAAATGATCACGGTGGTTGGGCGTAACTTCTTACCCACTTTTTTTGCGCCCTTTTTATGGTTGATGACCTTAAAAACCGTCATGCCTTTTTTCTCTAAAACCTTTAGGAGGTTCTTGGTGGTTTGTTTGACACTGTGGCAACTTTTTAATCGGATAAGCCCATCAGCGGCAAAGCTCATTGAGCTTACAAATAAAAAGATAAGTAGAATTGATTTGATTTTTAACATAGTATTTTCCAAGTTGGTGTTTCATAAAGACCTTGAGAGTGATTTTATCTTCCAAAAACTTTTTTTAACAAAGCTGTTGTTTGTTTTAACGGGTTTTTACGTATCTCTGCTTCTTGTTGAGCGAGGTAATAAAAAATACCATCCATGCCTTTTTCCACCACATAGCCCGTCAAATCAGGTTTAATCGAAGACACGAATGGAATATTGTCGTATTTATCCATGACCTTGTTCAATGACTGGACTGCACCAACATCAGCTAAAGAGTCTTCAACAATTGGATTCATTTTTTCAGTAAGAGAAGCGGACATCTTCTCCTTAAAATATTGCGTAGCAGAATCATCAGGCCCTTGGTAGATTTTTTTCACATCCTCAAAAGTCATGTCCTTAATGGATTGCACAAATAAATCTTTAGCCACGGGTGTGGCAACCTCAGCTGCACGATTGAGTTTAACCTCTAAATCATCAACCATACCCGACATGCCTATTCTTTTGAGAATTTTGCGAACCTTTTCTAAATTTTGAGGTAAAGGAATATGAATGTTTTCATCGGCATTAAAACCATCATTGGCACCCAACTGCGAAACAACATTCTCAGCACCGATGCTCAAAGCTTGTTTAAAAGCTCCGCCAATATCATCATTGCTTAGGGAGCTTGTGGTTTTATCCTTATCACCAAGAATCTTTTTCCACCATTTACTTTTAGCATTAGCAATGGAGAAAACCAAGGAAAGAACAATAAGTGTTAATAACATAAAATTTTTAATCTTGTACATAAGCAACCTCAAGCAATAATGTGTTGATAAATTATACATTAAACTGATACCATTGCGGTTATTATTTTACTCATTAAAATCATTATGTTTTTACTTGATAAGCCCTATGTCTCACCCTTTTTAAAACAAACAATAAAGAATAATGCCTTGCCCGTGCTTGAAAACTCACTTGTGGATGAATTAAATGCCATTACAAGCCAGCGAGCTGTGGCTTACCTAAAAGAAAATCAAACACCGATTTACAGCAATTCAGAAAACGCCATCGATTGGATTACTCAATATTTGGATTTTACCGACTTGCCAGAGAAGATTAATCATTTTAAAGATAAATACAAGTTCAGGCAATTAACCCAAAAAATGTATCCTGATTTTTTCTTCAAAAAAGTAAACATAAAAGACTTAATCACGTTGGATATTGAAGCCTTTCCCTTTCCCTATCCCTTTATTATTAAACCCAGTGTTGGCTTTTTTAGTATGGGTGTATACAAAGTTAATAAAAAATCCCAATGGCAACAAACAGTAAACAAAATTCACGACGAAATGCACCAAGTCAAAAACCTTTACCCACAATCGGTGATGGGACTTGATGATTTTATAATCGAACAATGCATCAATGGTGAAGAATATGCCGTCGATGCTTACGTCAATGCACAAGGCGAAGCGGTGGTATTAAGCATTCTCAAACACACCTTTGCCTCCGAAGATGATGTCAGTGACCGTGTATACACTACCTCAAAGGCGATAATTGAGAAAAATTTGCATGAATTCACCACTTTTGTACAAAAAATAGCCGATTTATCTCACATAAGGACATTTCCACTGCACATAGAGCTACGTCGAGAAGCCGATGGCGAACTGCTGCCCATCGAAGTCAACCCCATGCGATTTGGCGGATGGTGCACAACCGCAGACATGTCCTATTTTGCCTACGGCTTCAACCAATATCTCTATTACTACCATCAGCAAAAACCCAACTGGAGCGAATTATTAAAAGACAAACAAGATAAACTCTACAGCGTCATCGTCCTAGATAACTCCACCGGAAAATCCAGCGAAGAAATCGACTCATTCGACTACCAAAAAATCACAGGGCAATTCGAAAACGTCTTAGAACTACGCAAAATTGACCACAAAGCCTACCCCTTATTCGGTTTCCTCTTCGTTGAAACTCAGCAAAACAACACTGCCGAACTCACCGCCATTCTTGAATCGGACTTGAGTGAGTTCGTAAACTTGAGTTAGTAGATGTGTGTGAAGAACTTATCATGCCTGTGAAGGCATGTATATTAACCCTGCGGCAAAATACCGCAGGGTTAATACTTGAATTGAGATTATGCAATGAAAAGCAGGCGAGTCGCCTGCGCTCTCAAGTTTTTATGATTTTTTGGTGAATTGCGTCAAGATAACAATGCTTTGTCCATTGACTTTACCCGTGATGTGTTCGGCATTATCAGCCACTAATCCAATTTTGCGCACGGCTGTTCCGCGTTTGGCAACCATTGAAGTGTCTTTGATAGGTAAGTCTTTAATTAAGACAACGGTGTTGCCACTTTGCAGCGTAATCCCATTGCAGTCTTTATGAATTAACGATTCATCTTGTGCTTGACCTTCTCTCGTGGCTTTTGCCCAAGTTAAAGTATCGTCTTCCAAATACATCATCTCCAAAGCATCTTGTACGCAGCTTTCACTGTTTAAACGCGATAACATGCGCCATGACATGACCTGTACAGGAAAGTTTTCGTTCCATATGCTTTCGCTTAAACAACGCCAGTGATTGGTGTCCATGTCTTCGTCTTTATTGTTTTGTGCACGACAAGTCCCATAAGCTAAAATACTCTTATCAAATCCACCATCAGTGCCTGGTGGAATTGCATAAACCTCTAAGTTTTCCGTTACGCCACATAATTCACAGAAGGAATTTGCTCGTATCATTAAAGCGGCCTTTGTCATTGTATTCTCTGAAAATTTTGAAAGAGCAGAACTTATTAACTTATGTGACAAAATTGATATATAATTACAAAATATGAAACTAAAACCGATGCAAATACACGAAAAAGCATTAATTTGGCAAATTTATGAAAATGCCTTGCAGGCACATATCGAAAAAATATGGGGTTGGGATTATGCGTGGCAAAAGCAAGATTTTGAACAAAACATAGCTCAATACACAACCTCATTTATTTTCAATGGCGATAAAATCATCGGTTATCTTCAGTACAAAGTGAAGAAAAAGCGTGTTTATATCAATATGTTAAGTCTAAAATATACCGATTTTATGAAATATGTGGGCTAAAATGGTAAAGATATGAAAATAGAATTAAAAGCAATAGTTGATGGCTTTGAGTTTCAAACAGATGAATCTCAAGCTTTTTTAAATAAAAAAACGGGTGAAGTTTTATTTTTTACTGATGAAGAACTGCAATTGGCAGAAAGTAAAGAAGATATCTCGGACTATGCCCATTGGATGCAAGATGCCGTTAAAGTTGCATCAACTTATCTAGAAGAACAAGACAATTATCTAGAACTTCCTACAAAATATGAATTTCATGAATATCATGTTATGGAAAATTTTATATTGTCATTTCCACATGAAGCGCAAAGAGAAGAACTGTATTACATGATTAAAGGAAAAGGCGCTTTTTCACAATTTAAACGTGGAATTGAGCGTTATTCATTAACAGGTAAATGGTATAAATACCGAGATAATGCAATTTTTGAGCTAGCAAAAGACTGGTGTAGAGCTAACGGTTTAGAGTTTAAATAAAGCGGCCTCGTCCAATGATAGTGAGTCAATTACATCGATGAGGTCAGAATTCGACGCTATTGATTACAGCTTATTTAAAATTTACTGACAGTAAGGAGCCAGCGATGTATTAATTGTCGTTTTACAAGTCCATGTCATAAGATATGTATTTTCATTAAATCTTGGTGTATAGATTAACTTTTCCCCTATTAATCCATTTATTTCTTCTGGGTCGTTTTCTGAAATAATTATGGTGATTTGACCATTACTTGAATTATAACCAAAATCTTTCTTTTCAATGAATTTTTTAGAAAATGAATCATCTTTAGGAAATGCCTGATTTCTTAGATAATACTCATGAATTGACATCCTTTCTTTATTAATTGAAGCGATTTTATCAGAGATGATTCCTCTGATCTTATAATCTTGATAAGCTTGGTAGCTGTCACAACTGTTTAAAATCAGCAACATGACTGTAACTATAACTAATTTAGTCCATTTTTTATACATAATAAACCCCATATGTTTTTAATAAATATCAGTATAACATATCTTGGAATTACGAAAATAAGTATTCATCGCATTAATTAACAATATCTTGAATGATAAGTTGTACACTTCTTCTGCCGCGAAATTCATTGATGTCTAAGCGGTAAGTGATTTGGTTTTTACCATCTTCGGGTTTGAAGGCATTAGGGTGGATATTGAAGGCGATGGCACCGATTCTTTTGCTAAAATCTTGGGTTTGCAGGGTTAATTTGGTGTGACCTTGACCGACTTCTTTTTTTTCGAGGATATTAAACCAGCCATCAAAGAGTGGAGCAGGGAAGTTTTGTCCCCATGGTCCGTGATTTTGCAGGTCTTCGGCTACAGCAAGACAAATATCGACTGATTCGAGTTCGCCATCTGTTTCGATGGTGTGTTGGCGTTGTTCTTCAGTGAGGGTTTTGTTGACGTAGTCATTGAAAATACGACGAAATTCTTCATAATTTTCGCGATTAATGGAAAGCCCTGCCGCCATGGCGTGCCCACCAAATTTGTGCATGAGTTGTGGGTGGTTTGTTTCGATAGCCACTAAGGCATCGCGGATATGAAAGCCTGTGATGCTGCGTGCAGAGCCTTTTAGTATTTCAGATTCGTCATTTTCTGGTGCAAATGCGATGACAGGTCGGTTGGTTTTTTCTTTAACCTTGGATGCCAATAATCCCACCACGCCTTGGTGCCAATCTTTGTGGAATAGGCAAATGCCATCGGGTAAGCGTTTGATTTTATCCAGTTCATTAACGACACTATCGGCGACTTGTTGCATGTCTTTTTGAATTTCTTTGCGTTGGTGGTTTATCACATCCAGCTTGTGTGCCAGTATCATGGCTTGTTGTTCGTCATCGGTGGTGAGTAATTCGATACCAATGCTCATGTCTTCTAATCGTCCAGCGGCATTTAAACGCGGTGCGATAACAAAACCAAAAGTTTCGGTGGTCGTTTTGGTCAATTCTTTATCAGCAATCTTAAGCAAGGCTTTTATGCCTGCAACGGTTCGTCCTGCTTTGATGCGTTTGATGCCTTCGGTAACCAAGATACGGTTGTTGTCATCCAATCCAACCATATCAGCAACAGTGCCTAAAGCGACTATATCTAACCATTGGGCTAAATTGGGTGGGTTGATTTGTTTATCGGTGAAGTAGTTGGATTGAGTGAGTTGTGCACGAATTTCTGCCAATAAATAAAACACCACGCCAACGCCAGCCAAATTTTTACTTGGAAATTCATCGCCATTAAGGTTGGGATTAACAATGGCATCAGCATTGGGTAACACTTCGGCTTGTAAATGATGGTCGGTAATAATCACTTGCATACCCGCATCAAGGGCGGCCTGTGTGCCATCAATTGACGAAATGCCATTATCTACCGTGATGATTAATTCACAATCCATCTCTTGCAAAATTGGTATCAATTGGGTACTTAAGCCATAGCCAAAATCAAAACGATTGGGTACTAAAAAGTCAATATGGCTGTGACCAAAAGCATTAATGGCACGCAAACACAAAGCCGTTGCGGTGGCTCCATCGGCATCAAAATCACCGACGATGACTATTTTCTTATTGCTGTTAATGGCATCAACGACAATCCCTGCGGCTTTTTGAATATTGGATAATTGTCCCGGTTTGTGTAGGTGTTTTAATGTGTGTTCGATCTGTTGGGGATTATTAATGCCACGAGATAAATAAAGACGTTGGATTAAGTCAGAGAAGCCCAATTCAGCAAGTGGGTTATCTTCGGGAACTATTCTTCTTTTTATTTTAATCACAAATGGCTCAATTAGTTTGAGCCATTATTTTAACCTGAGTGTGTCATGATGTAACGGTGTAATAGTATTTTTTATGGTAAATTCCTTGGGTAGGTTTATAGAAATTTATCTAAAATCTATTACATGCCATGCATAAAAGCGTATCAACGAGCTTCCCCAATATAAAATCGATTATTTTTAAATTTATTAGTTTCTAAGGGGTAGTAAGAAAAATAATGATAGTCTCTTTTACTTTCAAGGTTTTATTGATATTTCAAATAGCTAACAATATAATCAATTTATGATTGTTAAATCCAATATAATTGCAGAAAAATTTAATCGCTTTTATTTTTCAAAAAAAAACAATACTGAAAATGAATTAAGTGCTTCATATACGCATTATTTACATAATAGAAATATTATAGAATCAAATGCTTACAGAGATTGTGTGCTTGAGTATATTAAGAAAATTAACAACATAGGCAGTTCACAAAACCCAATATCAAATAAAGTTGCTGAAGAAGCATTGCAGTATATATCTTGTGAATTTAAAAGTGCGGTTCCCTTTCCTGCCCACAAAAAATATCAGTTTAAATTTATTGACTTATTTGCAGGGATTGGAGGTATAAGGTTGGCTTTTCAGAATTTAAAAGGGAAATGTGTTTTTTCGAGTGAGTGGGATAAATTTTCAAAACTTACTTATGAAGCTAATTTTGGTGAAGTGCCTTTTGGTGATATAACAAAACCAGAAGTTAAAAACTATATACCGAATGGCTTTGACGTTTTATGTGCTGGATTTCCATGCCAATCATTTTCAATTGCAGGGAAACGTGGTGGATTTGAAGATACCAGAGGAACGTTGTTTTTTGATGTGGCAGAAATAATTAAACAAAAGCAACCTAAAGCTTTTTTTTTAGAAAATGTAAAAGGCTTAAAAAGTCATGATAAAGGTAATACTTTACGCACTATACTCAATACTCTAAGAAATGATTTGAACTATTATGTACCAGAACCGAAGATTATCAATGCTAAAGACTTTGGAGTGCCTCAAAATAGAGAGCGAATCTTTATTGTTGGATTTAGAAAGGACTTAGAAATAGATAGCTTTAAGTATCCCAAAGAGTTAAATAAAGAAGTTAAATTATCAGATGTTTTGGAAAAAGATGAGGTGTCAGTCAAGTATTATTTATCAACAACATATCTGGAAACTCTAAGAAAACACAAGGCAAGGCATATAAACAAAGGCAATGGTTTTGGTTATGAAATTTTATCAAATGATGGTATAGCCAATGCCGTTGTTTGTGGAGGAATGGGTAGAGAGAGAAATTTAATTGTTGACAATAAATTGACTAACTTCGTCCCTGTTACCAAAATCACAGGAAAGGTCAATCGTGAAGGCGTAAGAAAAATGACACCGAGAGAATGGGCAAGGCTACAAGGATTTCCAGACAACTTTAAAATAGTGGTTTCTGATGCTCAGGCATATAAACAATTTGGGAATTCTGTTGCAATTCCTGCTATTCAAGCGACAGCAGAGTTAATCATAAGAAAATTAATAGGATAATAGTTATGGGTATATTACAAGAATTGAATATAGTTCGAGGAAAAAATACATTAGCATCGAATATCTTTTATAAATTGTTTCCTTCTTTTTTAACTATTAAATATAGCAGCCCATCGGATTATGTTTCTCAATATTGGGATTCTTATTTAAAAATTCAAAATCAAGAGTGTGGAAATAATAACCAAAGGAAACGAGGAATAAATGGTAAAATATTTGAATACATAATTGCCACTCTATTGATAAGAGAAAACATTTTTCCAATTTTTATAGAGGCAAAAGTGGCTTTTGTTCCAAACATTAAATATGACTTAATGTTGTATTCTACTGACGGTGGGCCAATATCCTTAAGTGCTAAAACATCATTCAGAGAACGTTATAAACAAGCTGACTTAGAAGCTATTTCTTTAAAGTATGTTCATAGGAAGTCATTATCTTATCTAATAACATTGTCAGAGGAAGATGCAATTTCTGTAAATAAGAAACAAAAACAGGGTGATGTTATTGGGCTAGATCGAGCAATTTGCGCCACAACTCCTGAATTCGATAAGCTTATTTCAGAGCTTAAAACGTATAATTTAACAGAAGCACCAAATATTAATGTAATAACATCAAGTCAAATTATCACCAAAAAAAATGTATCATCACTAGAATAAGTTAAAATATCGATTTGGTGATTGACAATAAATGTTTTTAAGTAAAGTAGGTTGGGCTAAGAATGCACAGCCCAAAAAAAGTCAGAGCGTATACGGTAGAATGTAGCAATGAAAAGTATAAGATATTTTGGATTGTCGGTTTTAACCGACGGCTTTTTGTTTTTGCTTGATGATTGAGTGGGATAAATTCCACTGACCAAATAAAAATACAAAAACGCAACTTTAGATTAGAGTGATTAATTAGTTTGTCAGGTTGGTGCTTATAAAGAATGATTTGGTGATTTTACCAATGAATTCTTTTAAGTGCCAACCTGGCAAACTAATGAGTCATTATCATCTTAAAATTTACATCATTCCAGGCATGCCGCCCATTCCTCCCATACCACCCATGCCACCCATATCTGGCATTCCACCAGCAGGTGCATCTTTTGCAGGGGCATCAGCTACCATGCATTCGGTAGTAATCATCATGCCAGCAACCGAGGCTGCATTTTGCAATGCGCTACGTGTAACTTTGGCAGGATCTAGGATGCCTTCGGCAATCATGTCGACATATTCGCCTTTAGCTGCGTTGTATCCGTAGTTGCCTTCGCCGTTTTTAACTGCGTTTACCACAACAGATGCTTCTTCGCCGCAGTTGTTAACAATCTGACGTAAAGGCTCTTCCATGGTGCGTTTGGCAATAGCGATACCAACATTTTGGTCTTCATTATCACCGGTTAAGTCACCAACTGCAGCCAATGCGCGAATTAATGCAACTCCGCCACCTGGGACTACGCCTTCTTCAACAGCAGCTCTTGTTGAGTGCAATGCATCTTCAACGCGGGCTTTCTTTTCTTTCATTTCGATTTCAGAACCAGCGCCAACTTTAATCACAGCAACACCGCCAGCTAATTTAGCTACGCGTTCTTGTAATTTTTCTTTATCGTATTCGCTTGTGGCTTCTTCGATTTGTGCGCGGATTTGATTAACACGTGCTTCAATC
Organism: uncultured Alcanivoracaceae bacterium; assembly: GCA_947311585.1. Classification (GTDB taxonomy): domain Bacteria; phylum Pseudomonadota; class Gammaproteobacteria; order Xanthomonadales; family Marinicellaceae; genus NORP309. Next base: position 22,352 of record CAMZLQ010000021.1, read on the forward strand.
ATGCTCGCATCACCAGCGCCATCAATGACGGTTGTGTTTTCTTTGCTGATTTGGATTTTCTTAGCTGTGCCCAAATCTTCTAATGTCACTTTGTCTAAGGCTAGACCCACTTCTTCAGAAATCACTGTTCCGCCAGTTAACACAGCGATGTCTTCTAACATGGCTTTGCGTCTGTCGCCAAAACCAGGGGCTTTAACGGCGGATACTTTAACGATTCCGCGTAAGTTATTAACAACCAATGTTGCTAAAGCTTCGCCATCGATGTCTTCTGCGATAATTAATAAAGGTTTGCCTGCTTTGGCTACAGCCTCTAGTGTTGGTAGTAAATCACGGATGTTTGAGATTTTTTTATCGTGCAATAAAATGAATGGTGCATCAAGCTCTGCTGTCATTGTGTCTTGGTTAGTCACAAAGTAAGGTGATAAATAACCACGATCAAACTGCATGCCTTCAACAACGTCTAATTCGTTAGCAAGTCCAGAACCTTCTTCAACAGTAATCACGCCTTCTTTGCCAACTTTACCCATGGCTTCGGCGATAATTTCTCCAACATTTTTATCTGAATTTGCAGATATTGTGCCAACTTGTGCAATGGCATCGCCATCGGTACAAGGTGTTGACATGTCTTTGATTGCATTGACTGCAACGATAACCGCTTTGTCTATTCCGCGTTTTAAGTCCATTGGGTTCATGCCTGCTGCGACCGCTTTTAAACCTTCGCGCACAAATGCTTGTGCGAGGATTGTCGCTGTAGTTGTGCCATCGCCAGCTGCATCATTGGTTTGAGAAGCCACTTCTTTAACCATTTGTGCGCCCATGTTTTCAAACTTGTCTTCTAAATCAATTTCTTTAGCAACCGATACGCCATCTTTTGTGATGGTTGGTGCGCCAAAGCTTTTGTCTAAAACCACGTTACGACCCTTTGGTCCTAATGTTACTTTTACTGCGTTTGCTAAAATATTAACGCCACGTGCCATTTTTGCACGTGCGTCTTCTGAAAATAATACTTCTTTTGCCATTTTAATTTCTCTTTTGTTTATTCGTTTATGTAGTAAGTGGAGTTATTCAATAACGCCTATGATGTCAGATTCATTCATGTATAAAAATTCTTCACCATCAGCTTTGAACTCTGTACCTGAATATTTACCAAATAAAACAACGTCGCCAACTTTAACTTCTAAAGCGCGAACATCGCCATTTTCTAAAACTTTGCCATTACCCACTGCAACAATTGTGCCTTGTGCTGGGGCTTCTTGACCCGATTCTGGGATAATAATGCCACTGGCTGTTGTGGTTTCTTTTTCTTTACGTTTTACTATTACACGGTCGTGTAAAGGACGAATATTCATTTTTTTCTCCTATGTTTTTTATTTAATTAATTAAGATTATCGATAAGTAACTTATTAATTATTAAGTTGGCAACTAGATAGGGTTGAATGAAATGAATTCAAGGATAATTTCAAAATTTATTCGCCAATGTCTTCATTCCATAATTCAGGTTTTTCGGCAATAAATTTCTCCATGATATCTATACACTCTTGGTTGTCCATCATAATAATTTCAACGCCTTTGGATTTGAGGTAATCTTCTTCTCCCATAAAAGTTTTATTTTCACCAATGACAACTTTCGGAATGCCGTATAATAAAATTGTGCCAGAACACATAGAACAAGGTGAAAGTGTGGTGTAAAGTGTACATTCTTGGTAGATTGATGCCTTTTGCCGACCAGCATTTTCCAACGCATCCATTTCGCCGTGTAAAACTACCGAACCATCTTGTACGCGTTTATTGTGTCCAGCCCCTAGTATTTTGCCATTATGGACAATAACAGAACCAATGGGAATGCCACCTTCGTTATAACTTTTTTTGGCTTGCTCAATGGCGGCTTGTAAGAATTTTTTGTGCATAATATAGCTGTATTTTTATTTGAGCGTGCTATTATAACCTTAATTTTAAAAGTATAGGCATATGAAAATATTGTTTCTTATTTTGTTGTTTCTTTTTGAAACTGGTTTAGCCAAAGTTGATTTATCGCGGCAAGCCCAATTGCAAAATGAACTCACACCGTTTGGTGCAATTAAATCGGGTCATGGGAAAGATATACCAGCTTGGGGTGAAACGATTGATGATTTTGGTGATGAAGAACCATTATTTACCATTACACAAGATTCGTATTCTCAATACAAAGATAAACTAACCGCAGGGCAAATAGCCTTATTTAAACGCTACGATACCTTCCAAATGCCTATTTATCCATCGCATCGAACCGCTGTTGCTCCGCAATGGGTTTACGACAATACTTTTGATAATGCCATTGATACAGAATTAAATAAAGATCAATCGGGTTTTGAAAATGCCAAAGGCGGTATTCCTTTTGCTATTCCGCAATCGCCTTTAGAGGTTTATTTTAACCATATTGCCCGTTGGCGAGGACAACAGGTGGAAAGTACTTTTAGTGATGCAGTGGTGGAAAAAAGCGGGCAATTCACCTTGATAACCAACAAAGCCTTGGTTCGCTTTGATTCGTACGTGCCTAATCATAAGAGTAAAAACTTCATCTCAATCATTGGCAAAACCCTCGCACCAGCCACACGTTCAGGCAGTGGCGTATTGGTTCTTGAACCACTTGATCAATTAAACAATAAACGTTCGGCTTGGTTGTGGGATAAAGGTCGTCGTCGCGTAATTCGGGCACCGAATGTGTCGTATGATAATGTTGTGTCAACCTCTAGCGGATTACGAACAGTTGATGATACCGATATGATTAGTGGTTCACCTGATCGATTTGATTGGAAAATGCTTGAAAAACGTGAGGTGTATATCCCATACAATAATGACAAGCTTGCCGATAAAATACTTAAATACCGTGATATTTTGACAAAAAATCACATCAATTCACAATACGCACGTTATGAATTGCACCGTGTTTGGGTCATAGAAGCCACATTGAAACCCAAATGGCGGCATCTTTATTCCAAACGCACTTTTTATATCGATGAAGACACTTGGCAAGTGGTTATTGCTGACCAATACAATAAAAAAGGCGACCTTTGGCGAGTGAGTATGTCGTATCCTAAATTTTTTAAAGAAATGCCTGGGGTATTTTCGGTGATAAATGTTTTTCACGATTTAGTCTCAAAACGCTACCACGTGATGGGCTTAGAAAACGAAGTCAAAACCGATGCCAAATACAATGGTGAGATTGCCAAAGATGGCTTGTTTACACCATCTGGGTTTAAGCGCTTTATGCGATAAAATGCCATGCTACTTGATATTAGCTTTGCTGGGTCATATCTTTTATTAACTAAATTTGTTAAAATGCGTGCCTTTAAATTTACAAAGAAAACATTATGGGCTTCAAATGTGGCATTGTTGGGCTTCCCAACGTCGGCAAATCAACTTTATTTAACGCACTAACCAAAGCGGGTATTGATGCGGCAAACTACCCTTTTTGCACCATTGAACCCAATGTTGGCGTGGTTGAAGTGCCCGATCCACGTTTAAAGGAATTGGCAAAAATAGTCAATCCAGAACGCACATTACCAACGGTGATGGAATTTGTCGATATTGCTGGACTGGTCGCAGGTGCTTCCAAAGGCGAAGGCTTGGGAAATAAATTTTTATCCAATATCCGTGAAACCGATGCCATTGCGCATGTTGTGCGCTGTTTTGAAGACGATGATGTGGTGCATGTAGAGGGCAAGATTTCACCGCTTGATGATGTCGAAACCATCAACACAGAATTGGCACTAGCCGATTTAGACTCAGCAGAGCGTGGTTTGCTAAAAGCACAAAAACAAGGACGTTCAGGCAATAAAGAAGCACAAGCCCGCGCAGCAACATTGGAAAAAATTGTCGCACAATTATCTGAAGGCTTACCTATTCGCGCATTGGATTTGTACAAAGAAGAAAAAGAAGTCATCAGAGAATTTAGTTTTATAACAGCCAAACCAGTGATGTATATTGCCAATGTTGCCGAAGATGGATTTGAAAACAATCCGTTTTTAGATAAAGTTCGCACAATGGCAGAAGCCGAAAAATCCTCAGTTGTCCCCGTTTGTGCGGTAATTGAATCCGAAATCGCTATTTTGGATGATGAAGACAAAGAAATGTTTATGGAAGAATTGGGCTTAGATGAAGCAGGATTGGACAGAGTCATCCGCGCAGGTCATGACTTGTTGGGATTACACACTTATTTTACCGCAGGTGTCAAAGAAGTCCGAGCTTGGACTTTCAAAGCAGGCTCAACCGCGCCTCAATGTGCAGGCGTTATTCATACCGATTTTGAAAAAGGCTTTATCCGCGCCGAAACCATGGCTTATGAAGATTTTATTGAGTTTAAAGGCGAAGCTGGCTGTAAAGAAGCAGGTAAATTGCGGTTGGAAGGCAAAGAATATTTGGTCAAAGAAGGCGATGTTTTGCACTTCCGTTTTAACGTATAAGGAAAAAAATATGAAACTATTACTCACTTTTATTTTATTTAACATAAATCCAATAGTATTGGCATATTCAGATAGTGCATTGGAGGTTAATCAATCAATTGTTGCGGATTATTTATTTAATTCAGATCTTACTAGCTCTATATTTGGCGCACCAGATTTAGAATACCTAGGAAATAACATAAATTATCAGGAAGACACTATTTTTGGCATTACAAAAACTGTGGTTGACTTTGATGAGGGCGAAGGCTTTAAACTGGATGTTTCAAATCTAATTACTAGTGAAGAATACAGTATTGCAATGGTATTCAAGATTTCAATTATTAGTGGCTACACAAAGCTCATTGACTTTAAAAACTTAGTAGACGATCAAGGTCTTTATTCTCTTAATGGGAAACTGAGATTCTATCCAAATACTATTGGCAATGAAGTTACTATACCTGAAAATCAATTTGTACAGCTATTTTTTACTCGTAACATCTCAGGGCTTTACAAGGGCTATATAGATCAAGAATTACAGTTTGAATATGATGATATTGACGGCGACTCAATACCGGAATTATTGTTGCATTTTTTCCGAGATGACATGGCAACTGCAAATCTTGAGAACTCTCCCGGTTCAGTCACAAGAATCACTATTTTTAATAAAGCTTTAACACAAGCAGAAATTCAAGAATTTCATCCATTAGATACAATATTCTGTAATGGTTTTGAATAAAATAAAAAAATACATATTACCAAGGATGAATCGAAGGGGTCGGAGGATTTGAATCGAAGGGGTCGAGAATCGAAGGGGTCGGAGGATTTGATGGTTTTAATCATACAAGACTTGTAACCACACTATCCGCAGATTATCGGCTTTTATTCTTGTAAATCTCTCTATAGTATAGCCTTATGAAAAACAAAATCGCAAAATCATTACTCATACTTGGTGCACTAATTGCCACCTTTACCGCTTTAGCGCATTTATCCTGTATTATATTTGGTCCGCAATGTTACAAAGCGCAATTAGCACCAGAATTTATCGTTGAGTCTGCTATTCAGGGTACATGGCTTGCACCATTTGGTGCGATTTTAATTTCACTTCTGTTCTTTACTTGTGCCGCTTATGCACTTTCTAAAGCAGGAATAATTCGCAAGATTCCATTGTTAAATCTAGGCATTTATACCATTGCCACAATAGCAATCATTCGCGGTCTTTTGACATTTCAGCTCAAATTTCGGCATCCTGAGTTGGTGGGTTTGAATAATTTAAGCATTGGTGTTGTTTGGTTTATAGCAGGTTTACTTTTTTTGATTGGTGGCAAATTAAAAGCGAGTTGATTTTTATTTGCGAATATCTACATCATCTGCGGAAAAACACTTTTAATTTTGTAACACTCTCGATATTATAGCCTTATGCAAAAAATCAAAAAATACCTACTCCCATCGTTACTCTATGGAGCTGCCATCTTTGCTTTATATTTTGTTTACCAAACACAAGTCAAAGTCATCAATCAAGAAGTCTCAGCGCGAGAGATCGACCCCAACTGCGACATCATCATGTTCACCACCGAATCCTGCCCTTATTGCAAAAAAGCCAAAACCTATCTTGCCTCAAAAGGTGTGCAGTGGTGCGAACGCGATATCGAATGGTCAGATGAAGACGCACAATTATTTAAACAACTCGGTGGCAAAGGCACGCCATTGACTATTATTGGCAATCAAGTCATTGGTGGTTTTGTAGCAAAACGTTTTGATAAAGCCTTAGTACAATTAGAGAAATAAAAAAATGAAATTTAACGGCACAAAAAACTACATCGCAACCTATGATTTATCCATGGCAGTTAATGCTGCGGTGACTTTGCAACGTCCCTTGCTGATAAAAGGTGAACCTGGTACGGGCAAAACCATGTTGGCGCAAGAAGTGGCTGACTCATTGGGTAAACGCTTAATCAATTGGCACATCAAATCCACCACCAAAGCGCAACAAGGCTTGTACGAATACGATGCCGTTTCGCGCTTGCGGGATTCTCAGTTGGGCGATGATAAGGTGCATGATATAGGTAATTACATCAAGCAAGGTAAAATTTGGCAGGCATTTGCTGCGGATGAACAAGTGGTGTTATTAATTGATGAGATTGATAAAGCAGATATTGAATTTCCTAATGATTTACTGGTTGAGTTAGATCAAATGGAGTTTAGTGTTTATGAAACGGGGCAGCAAATCAAAGCCAAACACCGCCCGATTATCATTATCACCAGCAACAACGAAAAAGAACTGCCCGATGCCTTCTTGCGCCGTTGCTTTTTCCATTACATCAATTTTCCTGATAAACAAACCATGCAAGCTATTGTTGATGTACATTATCCAGAGATTCAAAAACAATTGGTTAAAGCCGCACTTGATGTATTTTTTCAATTGCGTGAAGTGCCAGGTTTAAAGAAAAAGCCTTCAACTTCGGAATTGATTGATTGGCTTAAATTGTTGTTGGCTGACAATATTCCGCTCGAACTGCTACAGAACAAAAGTATTAAAGAAGCCATTCCACCACTTTATGGTGCTTTGCTCAAGAATGAACAAGATGTTGATTTGATTCAACGCTTGGCTTTTATGATGCGTAGGGATTAAAGATTATTGATAGTTGTTTAAAAATCGGATATTATAGTATTTTATCCTACCAGAGAAGTATAATGGGTTTAGTAAAAAAAAGTATCACCGTAACCGAACAACAAAATGATTGGATTAAAAACCGCATAGTTAATGGAGATTATGGCAATGACAGTGAATATTTGCGTGATTTAATTAGAAAAGATAAATCTGAGAATGATAAGCTTATAAAGTTACAAGCGGCTGTTCAAGTGGGATTGGATAGTGGTATTAGTGAAAGAACTTTTGAAGAAATTATTCAGTCTGTAGAAGATAGATTAAGGAACAATGCAGAATTGTAAATTCTCAAAACAAGCAGATAAGGATATCGAAAATATTCACGAATATACGTACATCAATTTTGGGCAAAAACAAGCTCACATTTATTCTGCAAATTTGTTTAATAAGATACAGTCTATTGTTACTAATGAAATTAGAGGTCGAAACGCAAGTTTTATTAAGCAAAACATAAGAAAACTGGAAGTAGGCTCACATATTATATTATATAAAGAACAATATAATTCAATTTTAATTGTAAGGATTTTACATAAAAGTATGGATTTACAAAGACATATATGAGTTTAAGAAATCATGTTGTTGTAAAAGAATCGTTTGATATTACTGGTAGAGGTGTTGGGATAATACCAATTGAAAGTTTACCTTTTAGCTTGTTTAGAAAACGATATAGAGTTTTGTTGGAAACACCAAATGGTAAACGTATTGAGGGTATAGCTTCTGTTGAATCTATATTAATTAGCGTGTCAAAAAAACAAGAGTCTTTTACTTTTTTTTTAGAATCCCTCAAATCAAATGACATTCCAGAAAATACTAAAATATCAATTATTGAAGAGCTATATTAACAAATGCTAATCGACTATTTCTACAAACTCAAACAAGCCAAAATACCTGTCAGTATTAACGAGTTATTGACCTTAATTGATGCCATGCAAAAAGATATTGCTTTTGGCTCTATGGATGAGTTTTATCATTTATCCAAAATGTGTCTGGTCAAAGATGAAAAGTATTATGACCGATTTGACCAAGCTTTTGGTGAATACTACCAAGGCTTAAAAGCCCGTGAAGATTTAGCCACAGCAACAATCCCTGAAAATTGGCTGCAGTCTGAATTTATGAAAAACTTGACTGATGAAGAAAAGGCTAAAATAGAAGCTTTAGGTGGTTTGGATAAAATCTTAGAAACACTCAAAAAACGCTTAGAAGAGCAAAAGAAAAAACACGCAGGTGGCAACAAATGGATTGGTACAGGTGGCACATCGCCCTTTGGGCATGGTGGCTACAATCCCGCAGGTGTGCGAATTGGCGGTGAAAGCACACACAGGCGAGCAGTCAAAGTCTGGGAAAAACGCCAATATCGCAACCTCGATGACAACTGCGAAATTGGCACACGCAATATTAAAGTGGCTTTGCGAAAATTGCGAAAATTTGCCCGAACAGGCGTGGCAGAAGAGTTGGATTTGGATGACACCATCAAAAGTACCGCACGCGATGCGGGTTTACTCAATATCAAATTGGTTCCAGAACGCCATAATGCCGTTAAGCTTTTGGTGTTTTTTGATATTGGCGGTTCGATGGATGACCATATCCGCACCTGTGAAAAGTTATTCTCCGCTATCAAAACTGAATTTAAACACCTCGAATATTTTTATTTTCACAACTGTGTTTACGAAAACCTCTGGAAAGACAACCGCAGAAGATACGACCAAGGCGTTAGCACTCACGATATACTCAACACCTTTGGCAACGATTACCATGTTATCTTTGTCGGTGATGCCGCCATGAGTCCGTGGGAGTTGGCTTATGAAAATGGTTCAGTTGAACACAATAATGCGGAAGCAGGACAAGTTTGGCTCAAACGCATCAAAGACAAATGGCAAAAAGCCATCTGGCTCAATCCCGTTCCACAAGACTACTGGCGATACACCCAAAGCACACAAATGATAAAAGAAATATTTGAAGACAAAATGTATCCATTGACGGTTTCGGGCATTTCTGATGGGATTAAATTTTTGTCTAAATTGTGTTATAATCTTTAAGTTTACGCATTAACCCCTATTACTGGTTGTACATATCACAGGTACCTGTTTATGAAATTGTATTTAAAAATTGGAATAATTTTACTCATTGCATTAATTGTTTGGTTATTGTTGCAAGAAAAAGACAACAAGATAAGTCATATCAATACAGTCAATCTGCAACCCAGTCATCTTGATAAACAAGTACAACCAAAAGCAATTAAGAAAATCAAAGTAAAACAGACACAAACCATAACAAATAGTGAAATTTCCGAAGAAGAAAAAGCTCGTCTTGCTAAAGAACTCAAACAATTGAGTTATATTCAGATGTATGATAAGTATGTAAGTTTATATACTTGCATTGGTTATATTGAGCAAGTAAGTATGAAAACTTATGAGTTGGAAAATAATATTAGCTCTAATAAGGAAGTTGATTTTCTTCAAGAGTATAAGGATAAAATCAGGTATAACAGTAACAATAGACAACATCAAGCAACAGACAAACAAATTAGGCTCTATCTAGAGCATATTGATAATTGCAAACAAACAATAGCCCAAGTTGAATCATTATTTGAAGAAAAGGTATCAACTAGGGATGGTGTTTACAATAGGTCAAGCAAACTTCGTGAACTTATGAAGAAAACAAAACCACAGTCTGATGAGGGTAAAATACTAAAAGCGACGATAGCAAATGTAAAACGACTAACAGCAAGTCTTAATGAGTTAGAAAAATTAAAAAAAGGAAAACCAACTGTCAGCCAAGAAGAAATCTGGAAAATAGAAAGTGAGCTAGAATCGTTACGGTGGGAAGTTGCTGGACGTAAACAAGTGTCTGAAGAAGACCGTGATGAGCAAAATCTCAAAATTCATGAAGAAGAGTATAAGCAAAAGAAAATCTACTTAGCTTCTTTATATGAACATGATGAGCAAGCTTTTGCTTATAAAGTTGCTGAATTTCATTCGTTGATTAAAGAGACTGAAAAAAGCCTCCACACCAAATACCCACGGGTTTTTTACGAAGCGTTTGCAGGTGTGAATTTCAGTTTTAAGGATGATAATAAATTACCTGATTACTATGCACGAGAACGATATAAGAATTTAGGTGTAGAATTTAGCATTCTGTCAGAACAAATTAAAAATCAAATCTCAATCAAGGATGATGCTTATTTCAATCAGATTTTGCAACCAGCATTGGATTTATATTTGTGTTACCTTGGTCAAGATTGTCAACTACCAGTAAATAGGCACTTGGCAAATTATTGTTATATCCCTCAGATAGCGTATTCTAATTCTAGCACAGGATTGTATTTTGAGGCTTGCGATGTAGATTTGCAGGAGTTTTATTTAGAGCATTATTTAACAGAAAACCAAGTTGAAGACTTGAGCCTGATTTTTGATTATTTGGTGGAGATTTATGCGAAATAAAATTATCGGTTTAGTTATCATAACTTTAGTATTTTCTTATTGGTTTTATGAAGGTAAAAGTGAAAAAGTATTGCCTAAACAACAAACACTAAGCAGTACGGAAACAAAGGAAGAAAAGAACCTTAAAACCAAGTCAGAACCCAATAAAAATCCTAAAAAATCACTAAAGAAAGTCGCTGAGCTCGATGTGCCTGAAGATATACTCTTCGAATTATCCCAACAACAATTTAGTCCAGAGCCAATTATTGAATTGATGAGTGTGACTTTTTTAGATCGTGATTGTCGAAAAATCGGATATATGAATATAGATTCAGATGAGAGTGATGGCATGAAAAGAGTAAAAACATTACAAGGTGAATGTCAAAAACAGCGTAATTCTATACATAATGATTATCCTGCGTATTTTGAGAAAAAAACGGGTAAGGATGCGGAAGCTTTATTCTTTAAACTAGCTTTTCAATCTAAATATGCAAATCTCATCCAAAGAGGTATGGGAATGAAATTTATGAGTGATGAAGGGAAGAATCAATTCTTTGAAGATTTTTTCAATTTAATCCTTACCACTGAAAATGGCCCCTTGATTGTTTCTATTAATGAAATGTTTAGAGAGTCGGAGACTTTAGCCTTGTTGAATAAACTCTCCACTAGATTGGGAACAATCAACCTAAGTTATACAAAACTAATTATTCAACAATCTACTGTACTCTATTCATGCCAGTATAATCAATCTATCACTTGTTCTCCTTCAAGTAAATACATGATAGAGCAGTGTTATTACCATGAAACCGCCTGTGGACTCGATGTCCCTACATGGTTTGAACTTAACCACACGAAAGCACACAACAGAGACATTGCAAAGATGATACGTTATTTTGAAGGTTTATAGTCAGGATAAATTTAAAACCTCGTCATTGCGAGGAGGAACGACGTGGCAATCTCAACATGCTGACGTATTTTTTGAAAATGACATAAACTTGAGGAGATTGCCGCGTCGCTTAGGCTCCTCGCAATGACGGCGATTTTTTTAAATGCTGTGTTAGAGTTGTGTTGATTTCAAAGGATAATAAAATGAAAAATGGATATGTTTACATCATTACTAATCAAAATAATACAGTGTTATATACTGGTGTAACAAGTGATTTAATTAAGCGTATATGGCAACATAAGAATAAATTATGTAAAGGGTTTTCAGCAAAATATAATTGTAATAAGCTAGTTTATTATGCAGTTGGTCATGATATTGAAGAATGTATTTTAAGAGAAAAACAAATTAAAGCGGGTTCTCGGTTAAAAAAGATTGAATTAATTGAAGAAGTGAATCCAAATTGGAAGGATTTATATGATGAACTGTTGTAATGTAGAATTGATGAACCCAAAAGAAACTCGTCATTGCGAGGAGGAACGACGTGGCAATCTCATGATGCTTTCGTATTTTCTGAAAATGACTTAAACTTGAGCAGATTGCCACGTCGCTTAGGCTTCTGGCAAAAACTGTGTATTATTTTTCAAGAGCATGGTTATGAGTTTTTTTTTGAACTTTCTTATGGTTTGTAAGTCCTAAAATAATAGAGTAAAATCATGCCTTAAGCCAATAGAGAATCATTATGCCAAAATATATTTTCAAAGCACTATTTCTTGCTTTCATATCATTATCAATAATATCGTGTTCTTCACAACAAGAAAGCGAAAAAGTGGTTATCAAAAAGTCTAATGTAATAAAGCAAGTGCTTGGCGTGGATGGCATGACCTGTATGGGTTGTGAAATTACATTGGAGAAAAATGTTTCAGAAATTTTAGGTGTGGTGTCTGTCAAAGCATCATCAGATGATAAACAAGTGGTGGTGCAATACGATAAAACCAAAACCAACTTGACGCAAATTATAAAAACCATTAAAAAAGCGGGGTATATTCCACTGGATTTGATTGATGATGGGAGTCAATAAGTGAGTGTTTTATTTAATTTTGGTGAAACAATACCCGAGTACGATTTCAAAGTCATTAATGAACGCGAAGCGCGTGCCAGTGCGGGCATTATGTTTTTACTGGGTTTATTGAGCTTGTTTTCAGTTTATATTTTTCGGACTTTATTATGGGCAGAACTGTTTTCCATTACTTTTATCTTTGAATTTTTTATCCGCACTGTTTTTAATCCAAAATACGCACCATACATGTCATTGGGCGGTTTGATTGTTTCCAATCAAGAGCCAGACTGGGTTGAAGCAAAACCCAAACAATTTGCGTGGATTTTGGGTATGTTGCTCGGTGTTGTCATGACTTACTACATTGTATTTGATTTGGTTTCATGGGCGCGGTTTTATATTTGCCTTGTTTGTTTGGTTTTGATGTTTCTTGAATCGGCTTTTGGCATATGCTTGGGTTGCCTACTATATCAACGCCTGAATATGAAACTAAATAAATGTCCTGGAGGCGTTTGCGATACGACTAAAAAGGAAAAATTCGGTCTAAAAAGAGTGGTTATTATGAGCGTAGTTTTGGCTTTGTTTGTTGCCACTTATTTTGTGTTGGAAAACACCAAATATTCCCAAGAGACGAACTTTATACTTGTCGATTAAGTTGATGAAATACAGAATCACGTCATTGCGAGGAGGAACGACGTGGCAATCTCATCATGCTGTCGTATTTTTTGAAAATGACATAAACTTGAGGAGATTGCCGCGTCGCTTAGGCTCCTCGCAATGACGTGGTTTTTTTTGTTACATATTCAATATTTAAATAATAAACTTTAATTAAATTGCTTAAAATTCACAAGATATTATAATGCACCCATCAAAATAATCTCGTCAATTTGGGGACAATCTAATGACAAGTCAAACTTCTTTGGTTTCACAAAACCCGCAAGATTTTATCGCATTTTTACAACAAAATAACATCAAACGATTTTCTTTGGTTTTTGATAAAAATACCAACAAAGTCATTGTTTCAGATGAAAAATTACAATCAGTGGCTGATTTTATTAATGCCGATAAACGTGATTTTGCACAACACGAAGGCATGTTGTTTCAGGTCAGTGAAAAATACGGTGTGCTGTTTGGTGCATTTATCCACAAAACCAATCGTGGACAAGCCTCGGGGGGATTGAGATACTGGCATTATGCTAGCATGGAAGATTTTTTGCGTGATGGTATGCGTTTATCCAAAGGCATGACGCGCAAAAATGCTTTAGCCAATCTGTGGTGGGGTGGCGGTAAAGGCATTATGGTTCATAATCCAGTCAATGATAAAAACGACACAAAGATGCGTGAAGAATTATACAAAGATTACGGACGATTTATCACCTCAATTAAAGGGTGTTACATCACCGCTGAGGATGTTGGCACCTGTGAAGAAGACATGGCAAATGTGTTTTCACAAACGCGTTTTACTACTTGCATTCCAGCATCGGTTGGTGGCAGTGGTAATCCTTCATCAGCAACAGCATTGGGTGTGGTACATGGCATGGAAGCGGCATTGAAGTTTTTAGACTTAGGCACATTAGAAGGTAAAACCGTTGCCGTACAAGGCATGGGTCATGTGGCAGAGCCAATGATGGGTTATATGTTCGAACGTAAGGTAGCAAAAATTATTGCGGTGGATATTAACCAAGACTTAATTGATGAGGTAAAAGCCAAATACACTGATAAAAATTTGGAGGCTCGCCTTGTTGACATCAAAGATAATTCAATACTGTTTGAAGAATGCGATATTCTTGCTCCGTGTGCAACGGGTGCGATTTTAAATGATGAGTCGATTCCTCAAATCAAAGCCAAAATCATTTGTGGTGCATCAAATAACCAACTTAAAGATTCAACAATTCACGGTCAAATGCTAGCAGATAGAGGCATCACTTATGTTCCTGATTTTTTGGTTAATCGCATGGGAATTGTAAATTGTGCAGATGAACAATCCGGTTATATTGACGATGATCCTTATTTTTACCGTCATTTAGACCAAAATTACGAATATTCAGTTTTTCAAACTGCACTACATGTGCTTAATCAATCCAAAGTCACCAACACACCTCCTGCAGATGTGGCAATCAAATTAGCCGATGAATTGGCATTAGAAAACAATCCGATTTATGGTCATCGAGGTGAAAAAATTATTGAATCATTGGTAATAAACAAGTGGCATACTGCATGAGGTAATGTTATTTAAACGGTCTCTAATTTATTGCATTAAACCAATTTGCCCACAAGACTAAAGCACCAGAACTGCCCGTTAAATGAGTGGCTTTATTGTTATCTCTACCGACCCAAAAGGTAGCCAAATATTCTTGGTTAAATCCCACAAACCAGCTATTTTTGCCTTGGTTTGTTGTGCCTGTTTTTCCGTATAAACCACTAAAACCATAGGAGTAAGTTAGTTTAGCAGCAGTTCCGTTAACAGTAACCTGATGTAAAGCCGTGCGAATTTGTGCCAGTGCAATTGGATCAATATGCCTGTTATTTACATGCTTGTTTTGACGAATAAGCTTGTTGTCTTTATCGACCACTTGTCTTATTGAGATTAATTGATTGCTGGTGTTTTTTGATGCTAACAGTAAATATAAATTGGTGACTTCATAAGGAGTCAGTTCAGTTGCTCCAAGAAAAATAGAAGGGTGTTTGCTGCGGATAATATTTAATCCAAGTTTTTTAAGGTAACTGACAAAATTATTAACGCCCAGTTTTAGTCCTAAATTAACGGTGGCTTGGTTACGTGATTTGATGAGTGCCAGTTGTGCAGGAATTTGCCCCAGTGACTGACCATCGTAATTTTTAGGTTTCCAGTATTCGCCCTGTTTTAATTTTATTTTGGAAGGTGAATCCGCAATTAATGTTGATAAGGTAAAACCAGGCAATTGTTCAAGAGCCGCTAAATAAACAAAGGGTTTAATCAACGAACCAATTTGGCGTTTGGACAACAGGGTTCGGTTGTATAAACTGGTTTTATTTTTATCGCCTTTGAGGGCTAACACCTCTCCTGTATTGGCATCGCTAACGATAGCCGCGGCTTGCAGGTTTTTTGCTAGTTTATCTGTTTGGGATTGCAACGTGCGTGAAAGTTGTTGTTGAATGAAGGGGTTTAACGAGGTAAATATATGCAAACCTTGGGTGTTTAATATTTTTTTATCGAGTGACTCGGAGAGATGTTTTTTGACAAGACTTAAAAAATCACGGTATTGGCTGTCAGCAAAGGCAGAATTTATGCGAATGGATAAGTCCGTTTTTTTTGCTCGCAACCATTGTGTTTTGGTAATAATTGACGTTTTATACCACGAATTAAGAACGGTATTTCTTCGTTTCAAAGCGCGCATTTTTTGTTTTATTGGGTGATACCATGATGGCCCTTTAATGATTCCAATCAATAAGGCTTGTTCTGATAGGGTCAATTGAGATGGTTTTTTGGAATAATAATAGTGAGCCGCCTGTTTTATGCCATGAATAGCCGTAGAGCCTTTTTGTCCCCAATAGATGTCATTGAAATAATTTTCAATAATCTCACCTTTATCAAATTTATTTTCAAGCATAATCGCAGCGATGGCTTCATTGATTTTTCTTAACCAGCTTTTATTGTTGTAATGCAGTCTATTTTTAATTAATTGTTGAGTGATAGTGCTGCCACCTTGAACTATTTTGCCAGAAAAAACATTTTTAATAACAGCCCGTAGTATGCCTATTACATCAATGCCAAAGTGCTGATTGAAATTTCTGTCTTCAACGGCTTGTAACCCCATTACCATGGTGTTGGGGATTTCTGTGATTTTCACGGGTTGGCGGTTTTCAAAGTTTTTTGAATAAATTTGCCCAATCAACAAGGGCTCTAACCGAATAAGATCAACATTTGATTGGCTTATTATGCCATTGACAAGGGTAAATTGAACAATTTTGGATTTTTCTTTCCCACCAAAAAAATTAAAGCCCTTTGTGTGAATTGTGTATTCGTTATTTAATTTCGAGTAAGTGCCGATGTTGTTGAGCGAGCTGCCCTTTTTATAGCCTAAGACCAAAAGCTCATAGTCAATTGCTTGTGAGCTGATTTTTTTACCATTGTACAGATTCAACTCTCGGGCATAAATATTCGAAGGAATTGACCAGTTGTACTCAACAAACAAGCTGTTGACAATAAATTGCAAATAAAGATACCATGGAACGAATAAACCAATAGAAAAACCAACACTGAGCCATAAAACTGAACGAAAAATAAACCTATTCGAGGTTTTTAACCGTTTAGTTTGTTTTTTTTTGGATTTAGGTGACACCTTTTTCAATGGAATAACGTACTTAACAATAGTGAATAAAGAATATTAACATGATGTTCAGAAAAAATACTTAAAATACTAAATTTTATGAGGAGATATAATGACAATTTTACCAATGATTTTATTGCTACTAATGGCAACCATAACTTATGCAGACACTAGCCTGACCTTTACCAATAAAAAGGATAATGTGGCAATGAAAATGCAGATAGCAGGAAACAAGATGCGAGCCACTTCGGTTGGGGATAACAGTTCTTATATGATTTATGATGCAGCAAATACAACTTTTACCATGGTTGATACTAAGGATAAGAGTTACTTTGTCATGGACAAAGAAGCCATTGCATCATTAAGTGATATCGGTGCGATGATGGATAAAATGTTAGAAAAACAATTGGCAGATATGCCCGCAGAACAAAGAGAGATGATGCGAGGAATGATGGCCAATATGATTAAATCCCAAATTTCTAAAGAAATGCCAAAACCAGAATATTCATTGACGGGGAAAACAAAATCTTACAATGGCTTTGATTGTCGAGTTGTAAAGAAAAAATTGAAACGTAAAAAATCTGAATTTTGCGTAACAGAATATTCGGCAATTGGCATGAGTCAAGATGAATACAGAGTCATTGAGTCTTTCCAAGGCGTTATGTCTCATATGGCAAAGCAGTTTGGAGCCGATAAATCCATGGATTTTTCAGAATTAGGAGATTTTATTCCTGTTAACTACAATCAAGCCGGTGAGCAAGGCACCTTAAGTGAAGTCAATCATAACACGATAGATTCATCCTTGTTTGTACTGCCTTCAGATTATAAACGCCAAGAAATGCCGTTTTAATCAAAAAGTACAAATATTTGCAATATCTGTTATAACACTGTATTTTTAAAAAAATGCTTAAATAAGTGCCATAAAGAATTCAAAAACGTGTGTGGCAAGTAGAGTTCTTTATTGAAACTTATACTAATGGATTAGAAAACACAAATGGAATTTAATAACGCTAAGTTATCTCTTAATTTAACTTAGCGTTTTTCTTTTCTGTAATCCCCTCAATGGCTAGAATATACACGGTGTTTTTTATTGTCGGGTTTGCACTTGATCTTGAAAAAAAGCAGCCATTTAGTCTTGTGAAATGAATCGTAATCTAAGCTGTTTTCAGGTTTAAAACACGCATTTAAGAAATCTTTATTCACTAATAAATAACGCTTTTGTTTTTCATGAATCCAATTAACAGCGGCCTGTTGTTGTTCTTTTTTGGGGCGATGATGCCCAAAGTGAGTGGTTTTCCAATGCGTATGCAATAATAATTTCTCACGCATACCAACCAAACCAAGTTCCGCATCTTGTGGTAGAACTTTGGCAATCGCTGCCATCATCGGCTGAGTGCTCATGGCTTTATCAACCAATGGCATTGCCCATAAACTATAACTAAGCCACATACCTAGCATAAAAATGGTGTATATTTTTAAGGCATTTTTTTTAAAAACAATACTAACAATTAAACCAAACAAACCAAGTGATACCAGCCAATACCAAGGATTAACAAGATATTTAGCGGTTAAATGCGTCACCTTTTCAACGCCAAATACGCCAGAAAAACCGATTAAACAAAAAGTAAGTGATGATATAAGCACTAATGCAATGAGTATTCGATGTATGATTTTATTGGCCATGAGTTGTTCAAAATAGGGCGCAATAACTAGAACAAACATCGGTAAAATTGGCAGCATGTATTCGGCACGTTTGCCTTTGGATAAACTAAAAAAGAAAACCACAAAAATAACCATTGCTAAAGGGTAAATAATGCGTCTGTCTTTATCTTTAAAAGCCTGTTTTATCGGCTTAATCAACCAAGGAATAAACAAACTCAAAGGCAACCAAAACAACGGAATTACCTCAAGTACATAATAATAAAAAGGTTGCAGATGCGCCCAAGACTTGGCGTATCGGTTAACCGTTTGTTTTAGTAAAATATTATCACGATAGGCCAAAACATCAGGTGTTGGATTGTTGTCTACTTGAATCAACATCGGAATTAACCACAGTGATACAGCAAAAAGTAAAAAGAATAGTC
>CAMZLQ010000022.1 GCA_947311585.1 uncultured Alcanivoracaceae bacterium
ATTTCAAAGACCTCTCCTCGTGATGGTAAATACGGCAGTTTGATACTTGGGTTATTAATTTTTACCGCCTATATTAATCTTTTATTTATCGCAATATCTATGGTTGAGCAAGGCAAAATCCCGTTCTGGTTAGGTGCTTGGTGGGTGCATGCGTTGTTTCTTACCTATGGGTTTTACCGAATTCATAAAGCCGACAGTGCTAACAGGTAAAGCGTATGTTTACTGTATTAAACCGTTATATTATCAAGTCAATAAGCATGGGATTGATTTTGTCTGTTAGCATGTTTTTGACATTGACCATTTTATTGGATTTTATTAAGCAAGTTAACTGGATTGGAACAGGTGATTTTACCGTTGGCAGTGCTATTTTTTATATTATTTTGACCATACCCAGTTTAATATTTGATTATTTCCCTGTTAGCGGTGTTGTGGGGTTGATGTTGGGTTTGGGAGCATTAGCTGCTAATTCAGAGTTAGTTGTCATCCATTCTTACGGCATTAGTCGACTAAAATTAGCAGGTGTTGTTGTCTTAACTTTTATCGTTTGGTTAGTACCACTCATGCTAGTAGGTGAGTATGTGGTACCACCAGCTAAACTTATGGCTGAGTCATACCGTAGTACAAAAATGAGTAATGGTGTTGGATTGGGGCTTAATTCAGGTGTTTGGTTGCGCGATGGCAATGTTATTTTTAATGCCACGCCGATTGGCAACTCTTATGATATCAAGAATGATAATATTGAAATGAACAACGTCACTGTGTATGAACTCGATGATAAATTGCAAGTCGTTAAAGTTTCTAAAGCACAAAAAGCAAAACATACCAATGGTAACTGGGAACTTTCAGGCTTAGAAGTAACAGACTTTACAGAATTTGGAGTCAAAACTCAAACTATAGACAAACAAGTGTGGCCATCGCGAATAAAACCAGAGATATTAAGTATCACCCATTCGCGTCCAAAGTATTTGAGTATCCGAGATATTTTAAAATACAAAAAATTTAAAAATAACAATGAACATGTGCCTGCAAAATACGACATTGCCCTGTGGTCTAAAATATCTTTTCCTTTGTTGGTGTTAGCCATTGCTCTATCAGGCTTGCCCTTTGTGTTTGGGTTATTGCGCTCTGGTGGTTTTGGGCAACGGCTGTTGATTGGAATCATGTTGGGGGTGATTTTATACCTAATGAATCGAATGTTTTTAAACGTGGGCGAGGTTTTTCATATTCACCCACTTGTTGTTTCTGTTTTGCCATCGACAGCAATACTTGCTTTTGTTTTATTGATACTAAAGAAGCAAAAGAAATAAAAAGCAATTTTTTTTGTGAATTTTATTTAGTAGGGTTAATATAAGTAGTATGAGAATCGCTAACTAAGTCCATCCAAGACTTGCCCTCTTTTGAGTAAAACTTCCAAAACAGCCCTAATCCTAAAAAAGCTGTGGATAAAATTCCAACAACAAATCGCATAAAGGCTTGTTTCCAGGTCAGGTGGTCTTGAGTTTGGTTATTTGGGTGTATGTGAATTTTCCACGCCTTCATGCCAATGGTTTGACCGCCAACTTTCCAAAAATAAATATAATACAATGCGATTTCACAGAAAACAAAGCCCTGAAACCACCAAGTATGGGCTTGGACAGCATCACCTGAACGCAAAATCAAAGTTATTCCCGAGGTGATAATCAAAATTCCTACAACGGGAAATACATCATACACAAAAGCAGCTATGTGCTTAAATACGTTGGTTTTAGACATAAAATTTAAATATTAAAAGATTAGTATATTATAACTTTCTAATAAATATAAATCTTTAAATTCAAAAATAAAAAAATAAAAATCATTGAATAAATACTTTTCTTTTTGTTTAAAGAAATGTATTCTAGACAAACTAAAAGTTGAGTGCAGCTGTAAAAGTGGTTATTTTTTAAAATGACCACCCAATACAACTGATTTTCCTTAATCAAAAAAAAGAGTGAAAACACGGTATGTTTAATCGTAAAAATCAAAAGAGAGCCGTTAACAAAATAACAGCAATTGTGTTATTGTTAACAATGGGATGCATCAATGCACAACCCCTAAATACAGCTGTTCAAGTGGCTGTAAACACGAACAAAGCTGCGGCACAAGCGCAGGTTAGAATAGATAAACTCAGTACGCAGACCGACAATTTGGTTGGACAGTACAGACAAGTCTTAAATGAAATTGAAAGTTTGAGAGCTTACAATAAACAATTGGGAGCCGTTGTTAGTGATCAAAGAGTTCAAGTAGAATCAATGAAAAAACAAATGACAACATTAGAGCAAACCAACCGAGGTATAGTTCCAATGATTATTGAAATGGTTGATGCTTTGGGTCAGTTGGTTGAAGCAGATTTACCATTCAAAAAACAAAAAAGACTTGAAAGAGTCGCAAAACTTGAAGGTTTATTAGGAAAGTCAGATTTAACAACGGCTGAATTGTACAGAAAAGTAACAGAAGCCTATGGGATTGAGCTTGATTACGGTTCCACTGCAGAATCCTATCAAGGTGAATTGCCAGATGGTAAAAAAGTAGACTTCTTAAGAGTGGGCAGAAATATTCTTGTTTACCAAACATTTAACCAAGAAGTTTCAGGTTGGTGGAATCCCAATACACAAAAATTTGAAAAGTTGGATAGACGCTACAACGATGAAATTAAGGAAGCGATAAGAATTGCAAGTAAAAAAGCATCACCTAACCTCGTTGGCTTGCCTGTTTTAGGTGCACAACAAGCAGGAGGTCAATAACATGAAGAACTTTAAAATGAAAAAAATACTATCACTAGCACTGGTTGCCTTATTTGTAACCAACCAAGCCTCTGCAATGACTTTAAATGAATTGGTAGAGGTTGTTAGAAAGTCTGCAACTCAAAGCTCGGCAGAAAACAGAAAACGTGTTAATGAATTTAAAAATCAGAGAAATCAACAACAGGCGTTGCTAACAAAAGCAAAAGCAACATTAAAAGCATTGGAAGCAAAAACCGATGCGTTAAAGTCTGAATTTGATGCCAACGAAGAAACATTGGCAAATTTAGAGACTGTTTTGCATGAAAGATCAGGTAACTTAGGAGAAATGCACGGAACCGTTAAGATTTTAGCAGGAGATTTACGCAGCCGTTTAGAGAATTCATTTACCAGTGCTCAATTTAGTGGGCGTTCTGAGTTTTTGAAAAATTTAGCAGCCAACAAGGAACTCCCAAATATTGAAGATCTGAAAAAACTGTGGTTAGAGTTCACAAAAGAAATTGCAGAGCAGGCAAAAATAGTGAAATTTACAGCACCAGTTTTGAACGGTAATGGTGAAGTTGAAAAAAATGTAAATGTTGTTCGTTTAGGTGTTTTTAATGCTTTTGATATGAATGGAAATTTCTTAACTTGGAATACAGAAAGTTCTGTTTTGTACAGAAACAACAAGCAACCAACAGGAAAGTATAAAGACATGGCAGCCAAATTTGTTGGGGCTGCACCTGGTGCTGTGGTTCATGCGCCTATCGACTATTCAAAAGGTCAAATTCTTGAGTTAGTAACGGCTTCTCCAAGTTTAAAAGAGAAGGTTAAGCAAGGTGGCTTGGTTGGTTATGTTATTATTGGATTAGGAATAATTGGTCTGTTGCTCGCCTTAATTAAATTCTTAAGCTTGTTAGCATCGGGATCAAAAATTAAGAGCCAATTAAAGAATAAAACTCCAAAATCCAACAATGCACTGGGTCGTATTATGTCAGTTTACACTGAAAATCCAGATGCCGATATTGAAACAATGGAATTGAAAATGGATGAGGCTATTCTTCGCGAAACAGCACCGCTTGAAAGTGGCTTGTCATTCATCAAAGTGATGTACGTTATTGCACCTTTAATGGGTCTTCTTGGAACGGTTGTTGGTATGATTGCGACATTCCAAATGATTACGCTGTTTGGTACGGGCGATCCAAAATCAATGGCTGGTGGTATTTCACAAGCCTTGGTAACAACGGTACTTGGTTTAGTTGTTGCTATTCCTTTAACCATTCTTCACTCAGTTTTACAGTCAATGGCACGAAAGCAAACGCAAATACTTGAAGAGCAAAGTGCTGGTATCATTGCACGTATAGCGGAGAAATAAGATGTTATTCCAGCTAAAAGAAGCCTGGTTTAAAATTCTTAGTTTTATTGATATGGGTGGCCCAGTACTCTGGGCCATCATGGCTGTTTTATTTTTTATGTGGCTTATGGTCATTGAGCGATTATGGTATTATTTGGTTACCTTTCCAAAGAAAAGAAGTGCCATACTTTCACTTTGGGATAACCGAGTTGATACCACGAGTTGGTACGCTAAAAGAATAAGAGAACAGTATATATCAGAGGCAAATATAGACTTAAAATCAGGCTTGGGTTTTCTCGATTCGTTAGTTGCTATTAGCCCGTTATTGGGGTTATTTGGTACGGTATACGGAATGTTGGGTGTGTTTGAAATCATGGCAACCGAAGGAACTTCAAATGCTCGAGCAATGGCAGGAGGTGTTGCAAAAGCGACAGTACCAACCATGGCGGGTATGATTGCAGCCTTATCAGGAATCTTTTTTACAACCTATTTTAAACAAAAAGCACAGGTTGAAACTCAGAAACTTGAAGATTCCATGGTTCAACACTAGCAAAAGCTGAACCTTATAAGAGTGAAAATAAATTAAATATTATCACTTACAACAAACAAAAAATTATATAGAGGTCTAGAAATGAGACGTAGACATTTTCAAGAAGATGAAGCAGAGATAAATATTACACCAATGTTGGATGTTGTGTTTATTATGTTAATATTTTTTATCGTAACAACTTCATTTGTTAAAGAAACAGGTGTGACCATTAGTCGTCCATCAGCATCATCTGCCAAGCAGGTAAAGAAAGGCAATATCTTGGTAGCGATTAAAGACACCGGTAAAATTTGGATTAATAAGCGTGAGATTGACATTCGAGCGGTGCGTGCCGTTGTTGAAAAAATGCATGCAGAAAATCCAGAAGGGTCGGCTGTGATTATTGCTGATAGAGGTTCACGAACAGGTGATTTAGTCACCGTAATGGATCAAATTAAAGCCGCTAAAGTTGAAAAGATTTCAATTGCAGCGACAAAAGCTGATTAATAAGGAGTTTGTATGAGTAGCATAACAAGAGGTGGAGTATCGGTTATACCAGCAGGAATCATTACCTTCTTTTTATTTATAGGTATGTATTGGTTGGTAAATTTGTCAAACCATGAGAAGCCCAATGACGATGACAATATCTCTATTGACTTTTCACCAGTTAAAATAGATGAAGACATTAATCAAAAGCAGAGGCGTATTCCAAAAAAACCACCACCTCCTAAAGAGCCGCCTCCACCTCCTAAGATGAATATTCAACAGAATCAAACGGTTGCGAACAACATGCCTACGCCTAATGTTCCTGCATTGGATTTAGCAATTGGTGGCACGGGTCCTTTTATTGGAGGAGGTGGGCAAGTTGACATGACAAAAGATGGGGGTATTATCCCTATTGTCACAATTGCACCAAATTACCCGAGAAAGGCAGCGATTGCCAAAATTGAAGGATGGGTCGAAATGGAATTTACTATTACTGAAGCAGGGACTGTTGTGAGCCCCAAAGTGATTGCTTCAAAACCCGTCAGAATTTTTGACAGGGAAGCCCTACGGGCTATCTTGAAATATAAATTCAAACCTAAAGTAGTTGATGGCGTGGCGATGACTCAAGTTGCAACGCAAAGAATTGATTTTAAACTGGATAAGGATTAATGCAAATGATAAAAAAATTAAAAATATTAGTACTGATGGTTGGTTTGTTGAGTTTCTTGTCTTCCGTTGCTGGTGAATTTAAAACGGGAAACCCTGAGCGTAAAAGAGCAAATAAAGAAGCAATGAGTGAGTCAACATTTAAAAAGTTCACCAAGCTTCAAGAGATGATAGCGGATTCAAAATACAATGATGCCAGAGCGGGATTAAATACGCTATTGCAAAGAAGATTAAATTCGTTTGAGAAGGCGAATGTGAATCAGTATCTTGGTTACATTGAGCAGGCAGAAGGTCATTATGATAAGGCAGCCCAATATTTCCAGGCGGCTCTAGATTCAGATGCGTTACCCAATCAAGCTCATTTTCCAATGATGATTCAAGTGGCTCAAATGTTAATAGGCAGTGGCAGTTATCAAAAAGGTCTTGACATGCTGCATAACTATTACAAACTAACGGATGCTATCAAAGACAACGTCTTTGCACTCGAAGCCAATGCTTATGCTCAATTGAAACAGTATAATAAGGCTATCCCTATTCTGAAAAAAGCGATTAGTTTATCTGATAAACCTTCTGAGCCTTGGAATTATTTACTTTATTCCTTATACATGGAAACATCACAATACCAACAGGCAGCTAAGACTCTTGAGACTCTTATCGCAATAAATCCCAACAAGGAAGATTATTGGAAGCGATTATCGGGAGTTTATTTTAATCTTAAAAAAGATGATAAGGCTTTGGCAACATTAGTGGTTGCAAACAAAAATGGTATGCTCAAAGATGAGAAGGATAGGCTGAGGCTATTTAGAATGTATGCTTTATTGGGTGTTCCGTATAAAGCGGCTAAAGTATTAGAGCAAGGCCTGAAAAATGGTGTGATTAAATCCGAATATAAACATTGGAAAACATTGGGTGAAGTGTGGTATACAGCTGCAGAAATGGATAAATCTCTTAAAGCTTTTGATGAAGCCAGTAAAACAGCACAAGATGGTCAAATCGATTTTAGACGCGCTTATATTTATTTTGACAGAGAAGACTGGCCTAATGTTATAGAAGCATTGAACTCCGCTTTAGAAAAAGGTGGGTTAAAGGAGAGAAAAATTGGTCAAGCATGGTTACTATTGGGAATGGCCAATAGTGAGTTGGGCAAAATGTCCAAGGCTGTTGATGCCTTAAAAAAAGCAGCCAAGTATAAGAGTTCTCGAAATAACGCAGTGCAATGGTTGGAGCACATCGCAAGTCAACAAAGACGAGCTAGGGCAGAAGCGGAACAACGCAAATTGTTAGAAGAAAAAGCTTCTGATAGGGTTGATGAAACTTAATCAGCAATCAGTGTGACTGAAAAAATCAAAAGCAGTAATGAGGCAATCATTGCTGCTTTTTTTGATTTCCTAAAACTTGAAAAAGGCTTGTCAGATAATACCATTGCAAGTTATTCCTCAGATATTAATCAGTTTTTAAAATTTATAGAAAATTCAGTTATTCTTGCTGAAGTTGAACCTCATTTAGTTAACAATTATTTAAGCGTTTTAAATAAGCAAAGACTAAGTCCAAAAAGTGTCTCTCGTAAAATTTCATCACTTAAACAACTGTATGCATATTTATTGAAAATAAAATTGGTTCAGGAAAACCCCTTTAGTGCAATTGTCATGCCAAAGACTGGCAGTTCGGTTCCAAAACCCTTATCTGAAATTCAGATTGCTAAATTACTAAATGCGCCAGACTTAACAACGGCAATCGGCTTTAGGGATAAAACAATGATTGAGTTGATGTATTCCTGTGGATTACGTGTGTCAGAATTAATTAATGTCAAGTTAATGGAGGTCAACCTGAATCAAGGAACTTTACTCATAACGGGTAAAGGGCAGAAACAACGTTTAATTCCGATGGGTGAATACGCCACCGACTATTTATCTACCTATTTAATTCAATTTAGGAAACTATTGTTAAAGACAAAGACGTCGAATTATGTATTTTTAAGTAATCGTTGTAAAAACATGACACGCCAAACCTTTTGGCACAGCATTAAAAAATACGCTCAAATGGCTGAAATATATCCCTTACCATCGCCTCACATGTTGCGTCACTCTTTTGCGACACATTTGCTTAATCACGGAGCAGATTTGAGGGTGGTACAGATGTTGTTAGGGCATTCAAATGTATCAACAACTCAGATATATACCTTGGTTGCAAAAGAAAAATTAAAAGAAATTCATCAAAAACACCACCCAAGAGGATAAGTTGGTAGGTTTTTACTGGTAATTATTTGCTTATAAATATAATTGGAACTAAAATTCATTACTTCTTGTCAAAGTAAAATATTAAATTTGGAATCTAAAGTATGTATAAAACAATTACAACAACAGCATTGCTGTTAGCAGTGACAGTCATTAGTGCTAAGGAGCCTTCTAAAGCGATTAAAGATGGCATTAAAAACTTAGCACCAACAGCATCCGTTTCATCCATGGAAAAAACCCCGATAAAAGGAATAAAGGAGATTGTTATTAATTCAGGTCGAGGAGGAGAGGTCTATTATATATCCGAAGATGGAAAATACTTGTTAAATGGAAATATGATTGATACAACCAGTCGCGAAGATTTAACTGAAAATAAAAAGTCAGGTATTCGAAAAGAGTTGGTAGCCCAATTTGGGAAAAATCAACGCATTGATTTTTTACCAAAAGACATGAAACACCACATAACGGTATTTACGGATATTGATTGTGGTTATTGCCGTAAATTACACAACCAAATCGATGAATACAATAAATTAGGTATTGGAGTCTCTTATCTTTTTTACCCAAGAGCTGGATTGAAGTCACCTGCTTACGATAAAGCGGTATCGGTTTGGTGTTCAGATGACAGACAAGAGGCGATGACTAATGCAAAATCAGGCATAGCTCTGGAAAATAAAACCTGTGATAATCCTGTTGAAGCACAATACAAGGCTGGTCAATCGGCGGGAGTAACAGGAACCCCAGCTATTGTTTTAGAAAATGGTAAATTAATGCCAGGGTATTTGCCCCCTGAGAAGCTGTTGCAAAGATTGAACATAATGATGGCAAAGTAAAAAGTTAAAACCAAATCAAGAATTATATAAAACCGGCGTCTGCCGGTTTTTTTAGTTTAAACAGAGGTCAATAGTCATACACATTGATTGGATTAATGGTATTATTCACACCTGAACTAGTTAGCGTCCCTTAAATAAAATGAATAGTGAAATCTGTGTGTTACAATCAGCTATAAAGCTGAGTCAATTTCAACTTAATAAGCTTAATAAAGAAATCAATAATACCAATAAAATTATTGGTATTAGCGATGTCTTTTTAGTCTCAGCCCCAGTGGTTTCAGATTCAAGCAAAAGTAAATTAAAGCGTTTGTTAAGTGCAAGAGAATATACAAAAAGGAATGGTGAAATATTTGTTGCACCACGCCAGGGGACTATTTCCCCGTGGTCAAGTAAAGCAACTGATATATTGCATAATTGCGGTCTCAAAGACATAAAACGCATAGAGTTATCACGCTGTTATGAGTTTGAAAAAGAGGTAACTATTAGTATTGTTAGAGAAACACATATTTTTGACAGAATGATAGAAGATATTTATCAGAACGTTAGCGATTTAACGGTATTATTTGAGGAACTAAAGCCGCAAAAAGATGATGAAATAAAAATACTAAACTCGCCAGAAAGAATAGATGAAATCAACCAGGAATTAGGCCTAGCACTGTCTCAAAGTGAAAAGGAATATCTGCTTAAAAGTTATGCAGAGATACAAAAAGAACCAACAGCAGCAGAATTGATGATGTTTGCTCAGGCAAATTCTGAGCATTGCCGACATAAAATATTTAATGCAAGTTGGAAAATTGACAACCAACAGCAACCAAAATCACTGTTTTCAATGATTCGAAATACAGAAGCCAAAACGCCAAGTCCAGCTATTTCTGCTTATAAAGATAATTCTGCTGTTTTTAGTGGTGGACAAAGCATTCGTTGGATTAAGGGTGCTGACAATAAATACACAGAAGAAACCTTAGTTGCCGATATTCTTATCAAGGTAGAAACACACAACCACCCAACGGCTATCTCTCCTTTTCCAGGAGCAGCAACTGGTTCAGGTGGAGAAATTAGAGATGAGGCGGCAACAGGTCAAGGCAGTCGCCCTAAGGCGGGATTGACAGGATATTCAGTAAGTCACTTGAAAATTCCAAACAACAGACACCCGTGGGAAGAAGAGACTATTGGTAAGCCAGAAAGAATCGCATCAGCGCTGGATATCATGCTTGAAGCACCGCTTGGAGCAGCGGCATTTAATGACGAATTTGGTCGTCCAAATATCTGTGGCTATTTTCGATCAATGGAAATCAATACCGAAGACTTTGGTTGGCGAGGATACCATAAGCCCATCATGCTGGCAGGTGGATTGGGAACCATCAACCGCGATTTAGCAATCAAACAAGACACGCAAGCAAAAGATGTTTTAGTTGTTCTTGGAGGGCCTGCAATGTTGATTGGTTTGGGAGGAGGAGCGGCCTCATCAATGACCAGTGGCAGCAGAAAAGAAGACTTGGATTTTGCTTCAGTTCAAAGAGGCAATCCTGAAATGGAGCGGCGATGCCAAGAAGTAATCGATTCTTGTTGGATTTTGGGTCATGACAGCCCAATACGTTCAATTCATGATGTAGGTGCTGGAGGTTTGTCCAATGCGATGCCAGAATTACTCGATGATGCGGGTTTGGGAGGTGTATTAGAGTTGCGAGAATTACAGATTGATACAACATCAATGACACCAATGGAAGTGTGGTGTAACGAATCACAAGAGCGTTATGTTGTATCCATTAAGCCAGATAAATTAAAGCAATTTACAGACATGTGTGAGCGCGAGCGTTGTCCAGTAGCCGTGCTAGGTAAAGCCACTAAAGAGCCAAATCTGACGGTTAATGATGCTTATTTCAGTAAAAAAATAGTGGATATTCCAATGAGTCTGCTTTTTGGAAATACCCCGAAAACAGAAAAAAACATCAAAAGGGTTAAACCAAAGTTGAGCAAATTTGATAGCGGCTCTATTGAAGTAGAAGATGCCATAAATAAAATACTAGCTTTCCCGACGGTTGCCAGTAAAAAGTATTTAATTACTATTGGTGATAGAACTGTTTCGGGGCTGGTTCATCGGGATCAAATGGTTGGACCTTGGCAAATCCCTGTCGCTGATTGCGGTGTCACTTTAAGAGATTTTCATTCTTATGCTGGTGAAGTGATGTCTATTGGTGAAAAAGCACCATTGGCATTAATTGATGGAAAAGCCTCTGCACAAATGGCGGTTTGTGAAGCATTATTAAATTGTGCTGGAAACTTTATTGGTTCGTTGGATAAAATAAAATTATCGGCTAACTGGATGGCGGCATCAGGACTCGGGCGAGAAGATGAAGTACTTTTTGATGCAGTCAAAGCTATTGGAGAAGAGTTGTGTCCCCAATTAGGGATTGGCATACCTGTGGGCAAAGATTCGTTGTCAATGAATTCGCAGTGGGATAATGGACAGAAAACAGTCACCTCACCCGTTTCATTATTAATCTCAGCTTTTGCTAATGTTAAAGACGTCCGCAAAAGTGTAACGCCTTATTTTGATGCTAAACAAGCCCATAAGTTTTACTACATTGATTTAGCTCAGGGTAAAAAACGATTAGGGGCATCATCCTTGGCACAAGTTTACAGTCAAATTGGCGATGAGTGCCCACAAGTGGAGAGCGTTGAAAAAATAAAGTCATTTTGGCAATTGATGCAATCATCAATCGAAAAAGAACTTATTGCTGCGTACCATGATGTTTCTGATGGTGGTTTATTTGTGACGATTCTTGAGTTGTGCATGGCAAGCCACTGTGGAGCGAAAATAAATATAAACTTTAGTAGTCAAGCACCTGTTGATAAACTTTTTAATGAAGAACTTGGTGTAGTGGTAGCCATTTCAGAACAACAAGAAGCGGACTTCTTAAAACAAATTAAGCAGACAGAATTAAAAAAAGACATCGTTGAAATTGGATTAAGCCAAACACGAAAGACGTTGCAAATTAAAGATGGAATCAAGAATATTTTTAGTGAATCACTCGTCGATTTGCAACAAAAGTGGAGCCTTACCAGTCATCAAATGGTCACTTTAAGAGACAATCCAGAAACAGCTAAACAAGAGTTTGACTGGATAGCAAAAGAAGATAAAGGCATTAATCCAAAAGCAGCTTTTGATTTTAGTGAAGCTGTGATTGCACCGTATCTTAATTTGTCTCGACCCAAAGTTGCTATCCTAAGAGAGCAAGGTGTCAATGGTCAAAAAGAAATGGCAATGGCATTTTATAAAGCAGGATTTGATGCCTACGATGTGCACATGCAGGATTTGCTAGAGGGGAGAATTAACATCAATGATTTTCAGGGCATGGCAGCTTGTGGTGGATTTTCCTATGGTGATGTTCTCGGTGCTGGTAAGGGCTGGGCGAATAGCATTTTGTTTAATGAGAAAATAAAAGCACAATTTACAGAATATTTTATCGATGACAGCAAGTTTACCTTGGGTGTGTGTAATGGCTGCCAGATGTTGTCATCTTTAAAAGAGATTATTCCAGGGACTCAATCCTGGCCACAATTCTTAAAAAACACATCGCAACAATTTGAGGCAAGATTTTCTTCTGTTATAATTGAAGAAAGCCCTTCTGTCTTTTTTGAAGATATGCAGGGCGCACGTATTCCAGTTGCTATAGCGCACGGGGAAGGTCGAGCATTTTTTAAAGATAAGAGTTGTATGACAAATAAAGTGGCGAGTTATTGTGATAATAAGGGTGTCAGAACTCAAAGTTACCCTTTTAATCCCAATGGTTCTCAGAATGCGACAGCTGCAGTCAGTAACGAAAGTGGAAATGTGTTAATAATGATGCCGCATCCAGAGCGGGTATTTAGAGCGGAGCAAATGTCATGGTACCCAAAGTCGTGGCAAGGTAATTCGCCGTGGATGAGAATGTTTTATAACGCGAGGAGATTTGTTAAGTGAGTGATTCGGTAGAAAATAACGAAAAGTATTCGAAGACAGTCATCAAAGAAATGTTAATTAGTGCAGTGCTCTATTTGCCTATTAGTTTCTTTGTGTGGTTTTATGCATCGGCATTGTTGGTTATTCCCGTTAAGTATTTATTGCAAATGGTTTTAATGGTGTGGCAGCCAGAGTTATTTAATGCGGTAACCCAACACCATTATTTGTTAAGCATAGAAACCTTGATTTTTCCATCGGAATCTTTTACCGGTCAGGGAGATAAATTAGCCGTGTTGGATGTTTCAGTAAATCCCATGTTGTATGGTTATGGAGTGGCAGTTATCTCGGGATTGGTGTTATCTGTTCCTGGCCTTAAATGGTCAAAGGTCATTTTACAAATAGTGTTGGGTTATTTTGTTGTTGTTTTGGTTCAAACTTTCGGTTCATTTTGGGAAATGATAAAGCATTTATTATTAGAAGCAGGACCCGATGCTTCTCAAGCAATACTAGCCACTGGCATATCGCCAAATTTTATGGCATTGATGTACCAGTTGTCTTATTTGATTTTCCCTGCAGTTATTCCAGTGGCTTATTGGATTGTGATGAATAACGTCTTTATTGGAGAAATAACTGGTTTGGATAAAAAGCAAACGCGAAACTTTAAGCAAAAAACAGTGTCTGATAAAAAACAAACAGAAGAAGATAAATGAGCCAAGCACAAGCACTAGAACAAAACCAACAGCCAGAAGTTCAAAGCGAACAAACATTTGAACAGCAATTGTGTCAATACATGATTGAAAATGGCAGACTTAAAGCTGAAGATTTGGCTCGTGGACAACGTTTGTACGCAGAAACATTAAGCACCTCGCTTGTGCCGCTTTTAGTGAGATTAGGTTTGGCGTCCGAACGAGACGTTGCCAATTCATTAAGTGAATTGATGAATATCGAAATGATAGCTGAAAAGGATTACCCAGAATCAGTGGCAATCGAAACAGAGTTTCCTGAGCGTTTTATGCGAGAAAATCTTTTTGTTCCAATAGCAGAAGATGCCGACACAATCCGAGTGGTGATGGTTTATCCAAGTGACGAGTTTACCACTAAATCCATCAAGATGGCATCAGGCAAAGAGTTGCAAATAAAAATTGGCTTACCATCAGAGGTAGAAAATGCCATAGAAAAACTCTTCGGTGGAGGACGCTCTGCCATGGGACAGATTGTGGACAACTTATCCGATGAAAGTACGGGCGATGAAGAGGATGTCGATCATTTGCGTGATTTGGCATCAGAGGCACCAGTTATTCGCTTGGTGAATATTATTTTGCAACGCGCGGTTGAGTCAAGGGCATCGGACATTCATGTTGAACCTTTTGAGAACAGGCTCAAAGTGCGTTATCGCATTGATGGTGTCTTGCAAGAAGTTGAATCACCTCCTGCGCGTTCAACGGCTGCCGTAATTTCGCGGATTAAAATAATGGCAAAACTCAATATCGCCGAGCGACGTTTACCACAAGATGGGCGAATTATGTTGCGGGTGCAAGGCAAAGAGTTAGATTTGCGTGTATCAACCGTACCAACATCTTATGGCGAATCGGTAGTGATGCGTATCTTGGATAGAGAAAACATTGCTTTTGATTTCCATCAATTAGGATTTACGGACAGGATTCTTGAGCCGTTCAAAAGAGTGTTGGAGTTGCCCCATGGGATTCTGCTTGTTACAGGCCCAACAGGTTCGGGTAAAACCACAACGTTGTACACCGCCTTGGATCAACTCAATACCGAAGAACGCAAAATTATAACGGTAGAAGACCCAGTAGAATACCAATTAACGGGCATCAACCAAATTCAAGTAAAATCCTCTATTGGATTGGACTTTACCTCCGCACTTCGCGCCATTGTTCGTCAAGATCCCGATGTCATCATGATAGGGGAGATGCGTGATTTAGAAACGGCAAAAATAGCCATACAATCGGCTCTAACAGGACATTTGGTGTTGTCAACCATTCACACCAATGATGCCTCGGGCGGCATCACTCGTTTGTTAGATATGGGTGTGGAAGATTATTTATTAACTTCTACAGTTAATGGGATATTGGCACAACGCTTGGTGCGAAAATTAAATCAAGAAACCGCAAAGAAAGAAATTTTATCAGCCGAAATGGTTAAAAGTATGGGGTTAGATAAACTTGTTAAGCAAGACGAGTACGCTTTTTACAAACCTGTTCCTAATGAAACGAATCTCACTGGGTACAGCGGTCGAATGTCAATATTGGAATTTTTAGAAATGTCAGATCCAATTCGTCGATTGATAATGAATCATGCGACAGCTGGAGAAATTCAATCCCAAGCCTGTAAAGAAGGCATGACCACTATCTATGAAGATGGATTGCTTAAATGCTTAGAAGGTAAAACCAGCTACGAAGAGATTTTACGTGTCTCTCAAGATGGTGAGCATTAAAGACGATGGCTCAGTTTATCTACAAAGCATTAACACCAGCAGGGGAACAACTTGAGGGGCAAATGGAAGCCACCTCACGAGACGAAGTGATTGGTAAAATTCAAGCAGCTGGCAACATACCTGTAACTGCCAAAGAGATGGGGACAGGTTTTTCATTAGAAAATTTATTGGCATCACGCAAAACCATTACGCAAAAACAAGTGGGTGAATTCACGGATCAACTCGCTACATTGCTGAACTCGGGTATGCCGCTTGAGCGCTCCTTAAGTGTTATGATTGATTTAATTGATGAAGAACGTTTGCGCATTATGGTTGAGCAGGTGCGGGATAAGGTTCGTGGTGGCGGAACACTCTCGGATGCTTTGGAAGAGCAACACGTGTTTTCTAACATGTATACCAATATGGTGCGGGCAGGTGAAATGGGTGGTACACTGGAAATAACTCTAGAGCGCCTATCTGATTACATGGCGCGAGCCAAAGAACTCAAAGACTCTGTGGTATCAGCAATGATTTACCCAACGATTTTATTTGTATTGGCTGGAGTTTCCATGTTTGTTTTGTTGGGTAAAGTGGTTCCCTCTTTTAAACCCATGTTCGAAGACGCGGGAATTGATTTACCCACAATTACGCAAATGGTCTTATCTATTGCAGCTTTTGTGCAAAGTTTTTGGTGGGTAATGATACTAATTTTAGTCACTATTGTTGTTTTGATTAAGCAAAAACTTAAAGAAACCGACTTTCGCTTGCAGTGGGATACGAAATTATTGAAATTACCATTAATTGGCGATTTAACAACAAAAATAGATATTGCTCGATTCACAAGAACTTTAGGAACCTTAGTGGACAGTGGTGTGCCATTGTTATCAGGGTTGACCATTGCAAAAAAAGTCATCAACAATACATTATTGAACAAAATCGTTGGCGAAGCATCGGAAAAAGTAAAACACGGTGAACCTTTGGCATCAGGATTGGACAAAGTAGAAGAGTTTCCGCGTTTAGCACAACAGTTAATAAGTGTGGGCGAGGAAACGGGTAAATTAAATGAAATGCTGTTAAAAACAGCAGATACATACGATATTGAAGTCAAAACTTCAATTGACCGCATGATTTCGTTGTTGGTACCAGTGGTGGTATTGGTATTGGCAGCTTTAATCTTTTTTATCATATTTGCCATTATGATGGCAATGTTGAAAATGAATGAAATAGCAGGATAGAGGTAAGAATATGAAATACAGAAATAAAATAAGTAAAGCGCAAGCAGGTTTTAGTTTAATTGAAATTTTGGTTGTTATGGTGATGATGGCAACATTGATTGGTTTGGTAGCCAATGGAATTGGCAATGGTAAAACTAAAGGGCAAATTCAAGAAGCTAAAATTAGAATAGGTAAACTCAAAGGAAAAATTGAAGAGTTTAATTTAGATTTAGGCTACTATCCTAGATCTTTAGATGAATTGGTTAATGATAATGGTGATGGAAATTGGATGGGTCCTTATATTAAAGAGAAAGACTTGAAAGATTCGTGGAAGGAGCCTTTTCAATACTCAAATCCTGGTCAACACGACGAAGATTTCAGCATAGTCTCCTATGGAAAAGACAAATCACCTGGCGGCACAAAATTTGATAAAGACATTAATAGTTGGGATTTATAACCGCCTAAATTATTTATGTTAAATCGTTTTCCAAACAAGCAGATTGGTTTCACTTTAATAGAAGTGATTGTTGTTATGGTGATGATAGCGGTGTTGGCAGGAATGGTGGCATCGGGAATGACTGATAGCCTACGTAAATCAAAAATCCGAGCAGTCAGTAAAAATCTGGTCTCCGCCATGCGTTACACGCGAGGGCAAGCTGTGGTAAAACATGAACAAAAAACCATAAGCTTTAATGTGGAGGATAAAACCTACCAAGCCCCGCGAAAAAAGGTGGTGCATATTCCTGATGAGATTGATATTAATGTTTATACAGCAGACTCGGAGGTGGCAGATGAGACAAGGGGTTCCATACGCTTTTTCTCCGATGGAAGTTCCACAGGTGGTTGGGTGAAATTAACCCATAAAAACAAAATATGGAAAATAAATGTTAATTGGTTGACGGGTGAAATTTCTATGATAGAAGGCTCAAGTATATGAATGTGCATCGGAAAATAGGCAATAAACAAAAGGGCTTTACTTTATTGGAAGTACTCATTGCTTTTACCATGTTGGCGGTTATTTTTGCCACAACAATGGAGGTTATTGCAGGCTCTGCTCGCAACACACGTAAAGCCTCTGATAATACACTGGTTGCTTTGTATGCGCAAAGTAAGTTGGACGAATTGGGTTTGTTAGAAAAGCTTGAAGAAGGCAGTACTGATGGCGATTTTGATGATAATACCAGTTGGACATTGGATGTTGTGCCGTATGACGTGCCCTATGAGGGCGATGTCAATCAGGACTTTTCAGCCGTTGAGTTAATGGAAGTGACTTTGGTCGTGACCACGCAGCGAGGAGGCAAAGAACGCCACACAGAGTTCAAAACTTTGCGAGCGATAACACCAGATTTTAATCAGAGGCGTAAATGAAACGTCACGGCATAAAAAATAACAAACGCCAATCGGGTTTTACCTTGATAGAAATTATCGTGGTGATGACCATGTTGGCATTGATAATGACCATGGTTTATGGAGCCATAAATACCAGCCGTAAAATGGCATCAAAAGGAATTAAGCGCATAGATGCCACCAACGAAGTGCGAGTTGTGCAAGAGTTGGTTCGCAGGCAAATATCACGAATATTGCCCATGGCTTTTAAAGAAGAAGATGGTGTTTTTGTTATTTTTGAGGGCGACGAAAATCACATTATGTACGTTTCTCCCATGCCTGGTTATTTAGGCAAAGGTGGGCCACACGTGCAATTAATTGAGATTGTTAATGCAAAAGGTGGTAAAATCCTGCAATTTTCACATTGGCTACTCAATGATTCTTTAGAAGAAGGCTCTTTTGATGACTCCGATCAAGAACCCGTAGTCTTGTTGGAAAACATCGAAGATGCTCAGTTTAGTTTTATGAAGCTGGATGAAGAAGGCGAGCCAGGAGACTGGGAAAGCGACTGGGAAGAAAGTGAAAACACGCCCTTAATGGTTCAACTTGAAGTGGAAATGGGAGAAAAATCATTAATGACTTTCCCAACAATGGAAGTGGCATTGATGCTAGATGCGACGGCAACCAATAGACGAGTGAGTGAACACCTGTTATTGGGTAACCGAAATAATCAGGATGAAGTCAGATGAAAAAACAATCTGGTGTTGCAATAATTTTGGTTTTGTGGGTAACAGTCTTGTTGACGGTTATCGCCTCTAGTTTTGCCTTGTCAGCTCGTGTTGAAGGCGTGCAAGCCAAGATGGTGTTTGACACAACAAAAGCACGTTATTTGGCAGAAGCAGGCTTGAATAGGGCGGTTTATGAATTAAGAAACCCAGACCCAGATTCGCGTTGGATAGCCGATGGACGCAATTATGAAATGGAATTTGCAAGGGCGAAAATAGAGATAAAAATTACCGATGAAACGGGTAAAATTGATATAAATTTAGCCAATGAGGAACTTTTAACGGGACTGTTTGCCTCATTGGGCATGAGCGAAGACGAAGCCATGACTTTGGCTCAACGCGTGATAGATTGGCGCGACAATGATAACATCAAAGGCTTTGATGGTGCAGAAGATGAGGACTACGAAGCAGAAGGTTATGCTTATGGAGCCAAAGACGCATTGTTTGATACGGTGCCAGAACTGCAGCAAGTGATGGGCGTAACTTATGAAATGTATCGACAACTCGAAAACGCCATAACAGTTTATTCGGGCAGTCGAAATATAAACCTAGCTTACGCAGGTGAACAAGCATTGATGGCATTAGAGGGCGTTGAGCGTGAAGATGCCAGGCAGTTTATCGAAGAGCGCGAACAAACAGAAAAGGGCGATGCTTTACCGCTATTGCCCAATGGACAAACCAGTGCGGCACGCGGCGGTGGTGTTGCCTTTAGTATTATTGCAAAGGCCACACTCAGTAATGGTCATTGGGCAGAACTTGATGCCACAATTCGCTTAGGCGGCACGGTCAACGGGCGACCATCTCGCATAATGTGGTGGCGTGATAATGAACACATATAGATTAAAATTAAAATTAAATAATAAATGAGCAC
>CAMZLQ010000023.1 GCA_947311585.1 uncultured Alcanivoracaceae bacterium
AATTTATCCAGGGCTTTATTACACGGTTTACATGTACCAAGACAATGCATCCAAACGTTTGGTTGGCTCAATAAAACTTAGCAAGCATTTAAACGAGTACAACACCGACTTCAAACCACAACAACAAGTGGATTTATTAATTTGTGGGAAATCTCAGTTGGGCTTTAAAGCGGTGATAAACAAAACACACTTGGGTGTTATCCATCATTCCGATGTGTTTCAAACCATTCGAGTCGGGCAAAAGATTAAAGGCTATATCAAGGACATTCGAGAAGACAAAAAAATCAACTTGAGCTTGAACTTGCCCGATTCTAAACAACAAGGCACGCTGGCAACAAAGATTTATGAAGATTTGAAAGCAAACGGCGGAGTCTCTGGCATGACCGATAAGGCGCCACCTGCCGAAATATACGCCAAATGGAAAGTCTCCAAAGGCAGTTACAAAAAAGCCCTTGGCTCTTTGTACAAACAAAAATTAATTACAATAACCAAAGAAGAAATTAAACGGGTAAAATGATGAAAACAAAAGGAATACTAATAGCACTAACTGGTTTGTTGGTCTTTTTAACAGGCTGTGACAACTCAACAACACAAAGTCAATCAGCACGACACCAAGTGATTAAACTGCAAAATGTGGCATGGATGCGCGAAAAATTACCCGCCCAGACCTTGGCTTATGCACGCATCCCAACGGTTTGGCAGCTTTTGTTTGAAGCCAAAGCCGATGGTTTACATCCTGCACAAAAACTAGAGGCTCACAAAACCATAATCAGCAACATTAAAAAAGGTTTGGTTGCTCGTTACGCAAACAAATTGCCAAAAGAGGCGCAGTTTCCCTTTGAGTTGTTGTTAAAAAACATGTCATCACCATTGGAAATTGCTGTTTTAAATGCCAGTGATGGTTCGATGGTTCCCGAAGTGATGATTGCCACAACTTTAGATAACACAACAAAAGCACAAATAAGCGAGCTTTTGGGGTTAATTGAAAAACAAAACAATAAGCAATTTCGTGTCACTAAGGCCTTTGATGGCACTAATTTTGCTGAGCTTTTTGTCGCAATGGCGCCTGTCTTTATGTCTTTTGATGAAAAAACGGGTCGGTTATTAATGTTGTCAGGTTTAAGCGCATCCGAAAAAAAATTGAAAACGCTTTTAGCACAAAACAAACACGACCCAGAGCTAGATGACATATTTGCTTATGAAGACAGCGTGGATGCCAGTGGTAACAACCTCGAAACATGGATAAATATTGATGCAGTCTACCAAAATAACAAAACCCTGATTCCAGCCAGTGAGCAGCCAATGGTTAAAAAACTTGGCTTAGATAAAATGAAGTTTTTGTGGGCAGGAACAGCATCAACGGCAGGTAAGAGTGATTTAATTTTCAAACTTGCCATGCCAGAGATTGGCGCCAGACAATTTATTGCGGGCGTAGACTCAAACTTTGATATACAAACTGCTGGCACTCCTCGCCGTGCGTGGCAATTTACGCGACCCACAGTAGAACAGATTAGCAAGGCTTATGAATTTGCTTTAAGTTTTGCAACGCAGTCAGAGGCAGAAAAAGCTCAAAATAAAACCAATGAAATCATTGCTCTTTTAAATAATTATTTTGGCGTTTCGGTTGCTGATATACTCAAAATCTATGGGCAGAAAATCGTGGTTGTCACGGATGACTCAGGCACCTGGTTTGCCAGTAAAATAAAAGACATGAACGCTCATAAAACACTGATTGAAAAGTTTAAAAAAACATTTAAACTCACTTTAGAGACTAAAATGCTTGCTGGTGTTTCAATTGACGTTATGCAAGCTTCAACCAATGAAATGGCAAAAAAACTGATAAAAGACCTTGGTTTAGATAATCCTTCATTCAAAAATCCTTTTATGGATATGAAACAAACATCGTATTTCCAAATCAAAGACGATACATACATCCAAGCCTTTATTCCACAGGTGTTAGCCGACAGGGAAAACAGCAAAAATAAGCAAAGCCTATCAAGCTGGCTAAACAAACAACAAGGGCAAAATTGGGATTCATCGTTGCTCGCCTACACAGCCGAAGTGCAAGATGCGCCACGCAGTATTTATTACTTCTATTTGAAGCTTTTAGAGATTATGGGCAACTTAACCCACAGTGAAGTGGACTTATTTACCATGCCAACGGCGAGGCAATTAAATTTGCCAGAAAAGGGGCAGTTTAGTTTTGCCCTTGATGCCAATAAGGACGGTTTTTCGGTGAAGTTTTCTTATGAATACAGTGTTTTTGAAAACATGTCATATGTGGATGGCTA
The DNA here is from genome assembly GCA_947311585.1 of uncultured Alcanivoracaceae bacterium. Taxonomy (GTDB): domain Bacteria; phylum Pseudomonadota; class Gammaproteobacteria; order Xanthomonadales; family Marinicellaceae; genus NORP309. Next base: position 2,292 of record CAMZLQ010000023.1, read on the forward strand.
TTTAGCTATGATTTATTTGGGTGTTGTTTCGGCTTATGCCGTTCCTGCTTACCAAGATTATACCCTTAAATTAAAAGTGACGCAGAAAAGGGTTAAGCATGAAAAGGATAAAGCCATTGTCACAGATTATTACTATGCACATAATAAGTTCCCTGATGATGGCTATTTTTATGATCACTACCAAGGACTTGATGATTTTGATTACGATGCGGAAAATGGGGAGTTAACCTTTTACTTTTCAGCCAGTGATGATCCAGCCTTGCAGTACGACTCACTTGTATTTAAACCAAAGGTTGAAGAAGATAAAAGCCTGTCATGGACATGTTTTAGTACCGTTAGCTACAGCCAAATCCCTGATGAATGTTTTACACTAGTGGAATAAAGGGTAAAAGCCGCACAACTAATTTAGCGGCTTTTTAAACAAAAAGGGCCTTTATAAACAAACCAAAACCCGAACGGCGTTCATCTGTACTTTGGCTGCAAGAATGGCTTCTAGAGTTTGTTGTTTTTGAATTTTCAAAAATTCAATTTCTTCAGGTCGGACATTTTCATTAACTAAACTCAAGGACTCTAAACGCTGGATTTCTTGATTCAGCTCTAACTCTGCCTTTTGTTTCGCTTCTTCTACCAAATCAGGTAAAATTATTTCTATCTTTTTCTCAATAGCGCTGACCACTTTTTTGATTTCTGCTTGTTTCATTTTTATCACTTGCAATGCCACATTAAGCGGTACTGACTGGTGGTTGTTGTGAATAGCAAGCGAGGTTAAGACCTTGGTTCTGTCTCTTAGGGTTTCATCGGCAACAATCCGAATTGGGTCTGTCGGCAAATAACGCGACAATTGTAAAGAAGCATCAGCAGGGGCGTGCAAACCAAACAATGTTTCCAATAAAATAGTTGAGGGCTTGAGTCCAGAATTTTTTAAGGAAATTAAACAGGCATTTCCTTTTTCACCAGAAGTTATCATCTCCATGGCTTCAACAACCATTGGGTGTTCCCACGTTAGGTAATGTAAGGTTTCATTCGATAAAGCCGTATCCCGATCAAAAGTAACGCTCATTCCATCATCTAGTAATCCCGGGAAGTGTGTTTTGAGGTTTTCACTCGGTTTAATGAACTCAATGTTTTGGCTAAGTTCTTCATAATCCACACCGTATCTATCAAACATGCGGTGCATAAAGCGCAGACAACTGGTGTCATCTTGCTTTTGTGCATCGGTTAATATTTTGGCGGCGACAAATGGTCGACACGAATTGTACTCTAACAAGCGGTCTCTGCCTTTTTGGAAGTTTTGATTGAATTGAGCGCTTAATTCACGCGTTTTTTCAAGCAATTTTTCAAACTCTACTTCATCTGCACCATGCTCAAAACAATCACGTAAAGGTTGCTGTAATTGATTAAAAAGAGCATAAGCTGCGGGGTTTACTTTGGTAAAAACATCCAAACCATTGTGGTACCACTTAAATAACTTTTCTGTGGCTGTCTCTTGCAAATAAGGCACGTGAATATTAATGGTATTTTCTTGTCCAATTCGATCTAAACGCCCAATTCTTTGTTCCAGTAAGTCTGGATTAAAAGGCAAATCAAAGAAAATTACATGCGATGCAAACTGAAAGTTACGACCCTCAGAGCCTATCTCAGAACACAGCAACAACTGGCATCCTTTTTCTTGGTCAGCAAACCACGCCGCAGCTTTATCGCGTTCAATCAAGCTCAAATCTTCATGAAAAACAGCACTATGAATGCCCATTTTAACACGTAAACTCTCAGCAATATCCAATACGGTTTGTTTTTGAGAAGCAATTAACAAAATCTTTTTTGGTGCTAAATCCACCACTTTTTCAGCTAACCATTGCATGCGAGGGTCTATTTTTGTCCAATTTTCAAACTCACCTAAACGTTCGGGTGTTAATTGCAGTTCTACCGCTTGGTTAGTATTGTCTTGGTAGGGGTTTTCTAGTTTGTATTTTTTCAGTTTGCGACGCGGAAATCCTTTGATCGCATGGCGCGTATTTCGAAACAACAAACGCCCTGTGCCGTGTTGGTCTAATAATTTTTCAATCAATTGTTGTTTGATAACCCATTTTTCTTCCTCTTCATAGTTGTCTTCAAAGAGATTTAAAACAGCGGCAACATCTTGTTCATTAGTAAAAACACTGGCGGTGTTTTTATGTCCTGTTTTAGTCATGGTTTTTTCAGAACGCAAAACATCAATGGCATTAACAATGCTTTGGTAGTTGTTTTCTTGCTCAACAAAAGCATTAAAATCGTTAAATCGATTCGCATCCAATAAACGCAAGCGGGCAAAGTGACTTTCTTTTCCCAATTGTTCGGGTGTTGCTGTCAATAATAAAACGCCTTTTATAGAATTTGCCAAACTTTCTATTAGTTGATATTCTTCGCTGACACTATCTGGTGACCATTTAAGGTGATGGGCTTCATCGACAACCATCAAATCCCATTGAGTATTGAGTAGCTGTTCTGCTCTGGCTGGGTTGTTTAATAAGAATTGCAGGGGAATAATGGCTAATTGGCTGTTTTCAAAAGGGGTGTTAAATCGTGAGGATTCTTCTATACCAAGACACTGTTCTTCATCATAGACACTAAAATGCAGGTTAAAACGCCGCAACATTTCCACCATCCATTGGTGGGTTAAACTCTCTGGAACAATAACCAAAACTCTTTGTGCACGATTTTTAAGCAGTTGTTGGTGAATAATGAGTCCTGCTTCGATGGTTTTACCTAATCCAACCTCATCCGCCAATAAAACACGCGGTGCAAAACGTTTTGCTACCGCTTGGG
>CAMZLQ010000024.1 GCA_947311585.1 uncultured Alcanivoracaceae bacterium
CCATCCTCTCGTGTCTTGATTTGCGTGCCCTGCGGTTCAACACAAGTTGAGCGAAAAGCGATTCAAGAATCTGCTGATGAAGCTGGTGCATCTGACGTTTACCTGATTGAAGAACCGATGGCTGCAGCCATTGGTGCAGGTATTCCAATTCACGAAGCTCGAGGATCTATGGTGCTTGATATCGGAGGCGGCACATCGGAGGTAGCAGTTTTATCTTTAAATGGAATTGTTTATTCCGCATCGGTTAAAATTGGTGGTGATAAATTTGATGATGCGATTATTTCGTATGTTCGTCGAAGCTATGGTACGTTGATTGGTGAAACAACAGCTGAGCGAATTAAACATGAAATTGGTTGTGCGTATCCTTCAACAGAAGTTAAAACCATTGAAGTCACGGGTCGAAATTTAGCTGAAGGCGTGCCGCGCATGTTTTCAATTAATAACAATGAAATTCTCGAAGCTTTACATGAACCTTTAGCTGGAATCGTTTCCGCGGTTAAAACTGCTTTGGAACAAACCCCTCCTGAATTGTGTGCCGATGTGGCAGAACAAGGCATTGTATTAACTGGTGGTGGAGCGTTGTTAAAAGATTTGGATAAATTGCTGATGGAAGAAACAGGTTTGCCTGTGCTTATTGCGGAAGACCCATTAACTTGTGTTGCTCGCGGTGGCGGCAAAGCATTAGAAATAATGGATGAACAAGGTTCTGATTTTTTCACTTTCACCAGAAGATAAGTTAATTACGATTAATTGGAGAGAGGTTAGTTCATGTGGACACCAAAGAACACAAACACCCTATCTCAAAATAATATTTTAACGTTTTTATTGCTCGAAATCATCTGTGTCGTGCTTATGATTGCCGATCATTCCGCTCAAATTACCGCACCTGTCCGTGCCAGTATCTCTGCTCTTACTTATCCATTGGTTAAAATTGTGGAATTACCACAACAAGTATACCAATTCATTAACACAACCGTGTCTGATCAAGCGGACTTATTAACCGAGAATATTGAACTCAAACAAAAACTTTCGCAAGCACAAATTGACTTGTTGCAAATGGAAGTGGTTTCTCAACAAAATAGCGAGCTTAGAAAACTGTTACAAACTAAACAATTGTTGCCATTAAAAACAACAGCTGCTTTTATTGTGAATATCAATACGGGTAAAAATAACCAGTATATTATTATAAACCAAGGGTTTAATCAGGGTGTTGCAGTGGGTCAGAGTGTGCTGGACTTAAATGGAGTGGTGGGGCAAGTGGATAAGGTTGCCCTTGAAAACGCTCACGTCATTCTAATTACCAATAAAAACCATGCTGTGCCAGTTGAATTTTTAAGAACAGGTGTGCGCACGTTTATCTACGGTACAGGTGAGTTAGATAATTTAAGCCTACCAGAAATACCTCAGAGTGCAGAGATAAAAGTTGGTGATGTTTTGGTTACTTCAGGCTATGGGGGAGCATTTCCTGCAGGATTAAAAGTAGCAACTATTAATAAAATACTGGATTCTTCTGATAAATCTTTTCAACGTGCAACCGCTAAACCCAGTGCCAACCTGAAACTAATGAAACAAGTGTTATTGGTCTGGTCTTTAGAAAATCAAACTCACGAGAAAAAACAGCCAGAGGAGCACGCTATTCCATGAAGCTTCGTTCATTAAAACTCATTCATGGCAGCATTGTTTTCAGCTTGATTTTAATGCTTATACCTTGGTCGGGATGGTTTAAAATTGCCCAACCCTACTGGCTCGCTTTAGTCGTAATTTATTGGAGCATTGAGGCGCCTAGACAGATGGGCATGCTCACGGCTTTTTTCTACAGCATATTATTGGATGTGCTTTATGGTAGCCTTTTTGGCAAACATGGTTTTTCTATGGTTGCCATGGTGTTTTTAATTAGCAAAATTCATAAACGCTTAAAAATGACCTCCTTTTGGCAGTTGACCTTAATGGTTGGTGCATTGTTATTAAATGACCTTGTTATTCGCACTTTTATTGACTGGGTTTCAATGAACAAAGAAGATTTCTCTATTAATTTATGGCCAATTTTGACTTCAATCCTTATTTGGCCTTGGTTTAAATACGTACTTGATAGACTTAATCACAGGTTTTAAAGATGTCTGGCAAGCAAATTAAAAACGCACAACAGGAAACCCGAGTTTTTCAATCTCGCATAGTGGCATCAGTTCTTATAATATTTTTATTAATCGGAATTATTTTTGTTCGCTATTTTTATTTACAAGTTATCCAACACCAGTCATTACTTGCCAACTCAGAGCACAACCGCATTAAAACAACAGCAATTCCGCCAGCACGCGGTTTTATTTATGATAGAAATGGTCGACTTTTAGTGGAAAATATTCCAACTTATCGATTACAAATGATTCCTGAAAAAGTGGATGACATAAAACAAAGCCTCAATGAATTAAAGCAGCTGGTGCACATAACCGATGACGACATTAAAGAGTTAATCAAAAAACAAAGCTTAAACAGGCCCTTTAAGCCGCTCATTGTAAAGAACAAATTAAATGAGAAAGAACTGTCGTCCTTTATGGTTAGAAAACATAAATACCCTGGTTTTAAAGCGGTGCCGTATTTAATAAGACATTATAAATACACCGATATCTTGGCTCATGTAGTGGGTTATGTCGGTCGAATAAATGACAAAGATTTGAAACGACTGGACAAAAAAAGATACAAAGGATCTGAATACACAGGAAAGCTAGGTTTGGAACGTTTTCATGAAAATCAATTGCATGGTTTTCCGGGCTCGTTAACCGTTGAAACCAATGCTCAAGGAAGAGTGCTCAAAACCATTGAAAAAATACCACCCGTTAGTGGTCAAGACCTCACCCTAACTATTGATATTGACCTACAAAAAACCGCCTATGATGCCTTAGGCGAATTAACGGGTTCTGCCATTGCCATCAACCCAAAAAATGGTGAAGTATTAGCTATGGTATCAAAACCGGGTTTTGATCCAAATGATTTTGTTAATGGTATTTCACACAAAAAGTATAACCAGTTAATTAACTCTAACCAAAAACCACTGTTCAACCGCTCATTACGTGGCGGCTATGAACCTGGCTCGACTATTAAGCCTTATATGGCTTTGGCAGGACTCTATTATAGGGTCATTAATTTAAACTACAGCATGTTCTCTAAAGGTTATTTTCAACTTGATAACCAAGCACGAAAATACCACGATTGGAAACGCGGAGGTCATGGATTAATCGACATTAAACAATCACTGGTTCAATCCGTTAATACTTTTTATTATCAGTTAGCTGTTTTATTAGGCATTGATCGCATTCACGAGTTTCTCAAGCCGTTTAAATTTGGAGAATTATCACAGATTGATCTGCTTGCCGAAAAAAGGGGTTTACTGCCATCGAGGCAATGGAAAAGAGCCACCAAGGGGAAAATGTGGTTTCCTGGCGAAACAGTAATTACTGGAATTGGTCAGGGTTTTTTGGTTACCACCCCTATTCAATTAGCCACCTCATTGACAATTTTAGCCAATAAAGGCATTTATATTAAGCCGCATTTAATCAAAACTGAGAATCCTGAGTTAACAAAGCTTCCTTTCGATATTCCAGAGAGCTATTGGGATGTTGTTCATCAAGGCATGATAGGGGTAATTCACGACAAAAAAGGCACGGCTCGGTCAATCAAGAACAACAATTACTTAACGGCAGGAAAAAGTGGCACCTCGCAAGTTTATGGAAAAAAAGAGGAAGACGTCTACAACAAAAACCTAGAAATACCTTTACACTTACGCAACCATGCCTTATTTATTGCTTTTGCCCCTGCTGACGATCCAAAAATTGCGGTGGTTGTGGTGGCAGAGCATGGTGCCAGTGGATCTAAAACAGCCGCACCAATTGCAGGGAAGATAATTGACAAATACTTAAATGAGATTTTAATCCAATGATTTATGGTGGCAGGATTCACCACAATAAACGCCATTATATTGATTGGTGGTTAACGGCATTTATTTTATTGTTGATGTCTTTTGGTTTGGTTGTTCTTTTTTCAGCAGGGGGTTGGGTTTTGGTAAAAAAACAAATCATTCGCCTTGCTTTAGGATTGATGGTTATGTTATTTTTGGCTCAAGTAAAACCTGAAAAATTGGCAGGTCTTACACCTTGGCTCTATGTGTTAACTATTTTGTTATTGCTGGCTGTTTTTTTCTTTGGTTACGAATCCAAAGGAGCCACCCGATGGATAAAAATCGGTATCCGATTTCAACCCTCAGAGTTAGCAAAGTTGGTTATTCCACTTATGATTGCTTGGTTTTATCGTTACCGAATTTTGCCTCCTGATCTTAAATCAATAGGCACCAGTTTGTTGATATTGCTTATTCCAGTTTTTTTGATATTTAAACAACCAGATTTAGGCACCTCTATCTTAGTAGCCGTTAGTGGACTGTTTGTCCTTTTCCTTGCAGGGCTGTCATGGAAATACATTCTTGGAGGTTTGGTTACTCTTGTTTCAGCTGCACCAATTATGTGGCTATTTTTTATGAAAGAATACCAAAAACAACGGGTCTTGACTTTTCTTAATCCGACTCAGGATTCTCTTGGTTCAGGGTGGAATATTATCCAATCAGAAATTGCCATTGGTTCTGGAGGGCTTTTAGGCAAAGGTTGGCAAAATGGCAGCCAGACACAACTGGATTTTTTACCTGAGCACTCTACCGACTTTATTTTATCTGTTTTATCTGAGGAATTTGGCTTATTGGGTGTAACAATTCTTTTGCTCTTATACATCGCTATTATCTTAAGAGGGCTTTATATTGCCTCCCAAGCCAAAGACACCTTTAATCGATTAATTGCTGGGGCACTAACCTTGACTTTTTTTGTCTATCTCTTTATAAATGCTGGAATGATTAGTGGTTTGCTGCCTGTAGTTGGTGTACCATTACCATTAGTAAGCTATGGAGGGACTTCGATTATCACCCTCATGGCAGGATTTGGCATGATTATGTCTGTATACAACCATAGGAAATTATTGAAATCATGAAGAAAATATTACTGTTGCTTATTATTGCGATGAGC
>CAMZLQ010000025.1 GCA_947311585.1 uncultured Alcanivoracaceae bacterium
CTGTGCCTCCTCTGTGAATCTCTGTGTTACTTATTTTCAAAAGATACTTCTACCACTCACAACCTGGATAAGCCCGTTGTAAAAACTGCATTTCGCACAGCATTTTACCTAAATATTCGCTGTGGTGCCCTGTTCTACCACCTGTAGCTTTCCAGCCAGATTGCGGTATTTCTAAGGGAGTTGTTGCCATCAAGGTTTTGACTTCTGTATCCCATCTTTTGTGTAATTCTTTCGGGTTTGCGGCTATGCCTTGTTCAACCAACTGACTTAACTCCTTGGTTTCTTCAAATAATTCATGGTGATAATACCAGAGTTTATTCAATGATGTCTGCAAACGGTTGAAACTTTCAGTTGTTCCATGTGCCATGCGCTTAATCCACAATTGGCTTCTTTCCAAATGGTAAGTGACTTCCTTTAATGATTTTGCAGCGATTCCTGCTAGTTGTTGGTTACTACTATTGGATAGAGCTGAATACAAATGTACATGATAAACATCCATAAAATATTGACGTAGCATGGTTTGTGAATAATCGCCATTGGGTTGCTCGACCAATAAGACGTTTTTAAATTGGTGTTGGTCACGCATAAAAGCCAAATCATCGGCTGATTGCCTATCGTTTTTGAGTTTTGCGGCGTATTCCAGTAGCATTTTGGCTTGACCGATAATATCAAGTGAAGTATTGGTCAATGCCAAGTCTTCTTCCAAAAAAGGCCCAAGTCCACACCATTCGGACAATCGTTGCCCCAAAATGAGGGTGTTATCGCCTAAGTTTAATACGTAATTATACACAGCTGACATCAGATGTTTTTCACCTCTTTGTCAAATGGGTAAAAACTGGGGTGGCGGTAAATTTTATCCTCAGCGGGTTCAAAATAGGCAGCTTTATCTGCTGGATTGGAGGAAACAATTTGACTGGAATCCACCACCCAAATACTTTCGCCCTCTTCTCTTCGGGTGTATAAATCACGAGCGTTTTGCATTGCCATTTGGGCATCACTTGCATGAACTGAACCGACATGCTTGTGACTCAAACCCGCTTTTGCACGGATAAAAACTTCGTATAGCTTCATTAGGCTACCTCTTTATTGTTTTGTTGTTTTTCTGCATAAGCGGCGGCTGCTTCTCGCACCCATGCCCCATCATCATAGGCTTTGTTACGGGCATCCATGCGTTGTTGGTTGCATGGACCGTTGCCTTTTATAACCTCGAATAATTCATCCCAAATGATTTCACTGAAATCATAATGACCAGTTTTCTCGTTATATTTCAAATTTTTATCAGGAATAGTTAAACCTAAGTATTCTGCTTGTGGAACGGTGGCATCAATAAATTTTTGCCTTAAATCATCATTGCTGAAGCGTTTTATCTTCCACTTCATGGATTGGTTGGAATGGGTCGAGTCTTTATCGCTTGGCCCAAACATCATTAACGATGGCCACCACGTGCGATCAAGGGCATCTTGAGCCATGGCTTTTTGTTCGGGCGTGCCGTTTGCCATTTTTATCATGATGTCATAGCCTTGACGTTGGTGAAAACTTTCTTCTTTGCATATCCGCACCATGGCACGAGAGTAAGGTCCATACGAGGTTCGACACAAAGCCACTTGGTTCATGATTGCCGCACCATCGACCAACCAGCCAACCGCTCCGGCATCTGCCCAGTTTAAAGTTGGGTAATTAAAAATACTGGAATACTTCGCCTTGCCTGAAAGCAAGTCTTGGTACATTTTGTGACGTGATTCACCTAAGGTTTCTGCTGCAGAATACAAGTACAAACCATGACCTGCTTCGTCTTGAATTTTTGCCAACAATATTAACTTGCGTTTTAAGGTTGGTGCTCTTGTTACCCAGTTTGCTTCAGGTAACTGACCAACAATTTCCGAATGGGCGTGTTGTGATATTTGACGAATCAATGTTTTGCGATACGCTTGTGGCATCCAATCGCGTGGTTCAATTTTTTCTTCTGCATCAATGCGTTTTTGGAAAGCTTCCAACAATTCTGGCGAGTCATCACCCGCTTTTGAATCTCTTAGACCTTGTGAATACATAGTTATACCTTTTTTGTTAACAACGCAGGTTTAATATTATAAATTCACTTGATATTTGATGCAATAAGTCATTGTTGTTTAATGAAAAAGATATTACCAAAATATTTAATTAACTCATCAACATTCCACCGTTAACGTGTAAAGTTTCACCCGTGATGTATTGACCCATATCCGATGCTAAAAACAACACGGCATTGGCGATGTCTTGAGCCTGCCCTAATTTCCCAAGTGGTATGGTTTTTGCCATGGCTTGTTTGTTTTCTTCACTCATTTCTTTGGTCATGTCGGTTTGAATAAATCCAGGAGCAATGACATTAACAGTGACGTTACGTGAGCCAATTTCTTTTGCCAGTGATTTACTGAATCCTATTAAGCCAGCTTTGGCAGCAGCGTATACACTTTGTCCGGGATTACCCATTGATCCGATGACTGAGCCAATGGTGATGATGCGACCGTTTCGGGCTTTCATCATGGGACGCATACAGGCTTTACTCATGCGGTAAACTGATTTTAAGTTGGTATCCATCAGCCAATCCCACTCGTCGTCTTTTAAACGCATTAAGAGGTTGTCTTTTGAAACACCTGCGTTATTGACTAATATAGTTGGCAATTTTTTATCGGCTTTTAAATCCGCAATTAACGCGGCAATTGAATCAGCATCACTGACATCTAAAACTTTACCTAATCCATTTTCACCAAGCATTGAGGTAATAGTATCGGCTCCGCCTTGTGAGGTGGCTGTTCCAATAACAAATGCACCTGCTTCGATTAATGTTTTAGCAATTGCAGCTCCAATTCCACGAGAAGCACCTGTAACTAAGGCGACTTGGTTGTTTAAGTTAATTTTCATGTTTTTTCTCCTGTATCTTTGCTCATGCTCAAGGCTTTTTCAAAACCTTTGGTGTTGTTTAATGAATGGATAGTCCAACTGCGGTTAAAGCGTTTAGCAAGTCCTGATAGGACTTTATTGGGCCCGCATTCAACAATGGTTTCGATGTTGTTATCGAGTAAAAATTGATTGGTTTGAGTCCACATCACTGATTTATACAGTTGTTCCACTAACAGTGTTTTAATTTTTTCTGGCGATATGTGAGGCTTAGCATCGACATTGTGTATCACAGGTGTCATGGGCGTTTTCATGTTAATTGTGACTAAATCTTCGGCCAATTTCTCAGCTGCAGGTCGCATAAGTTCACAATGAGAAGGCACGCTCACAGGCAAAGGCATAACGCGTTTAGCTCCGGCTTCTTTTGCTAGCTCCCCCGCTTTTTCAACGGCTTCTTTACTGCCTGAAATGACTACTTGCCCTGGCGAATTAAAGTTGGCTGCGGTGACATTGTCGTCACTGCAAATTTCAATGACTTGCTCATCAGTTAAACCCAAAATGGCTGCCATTGCTCCAGTTCCTGCTGGTACCGCTTGTTGCATGTATTGTCCGCGTTTATGGGTCAGCAAAACAGCATCTTCAAAGCTTAATGACTCGGCACAGACCAAGGCTGAATATTCGCCTAAGGAATGACCTGCCATGTAAGTTGGACGGATTTTCGATTTTTCTTTCCACAATTCCCAGATGGCAACTGAAGTGGTCAATAATGCTGGCTGGGTGTACTGGGTTTGATTGAGTTGGTTGTGTGGATCGGATGTTACCATTTCCATTAAATCAAGCTCTAACACATCACTTGCACGGGCAAAATGGTGTTGAATTTGTGGGTAAGTCTCGAATAAGTCAGCAATCATGCCAACCGCTTGTGAGCCTTGTCCTGGGAATACGAATGTGAGATTTTTCATCTTATCACCTTTTATATTTTATTATATGGCAATGGTGGGCAAGCCCACCTTACGGGTTTAAAGTTTTAAAAGAGCAGAACCCCAAGTAAAGCCACCACCGAAAGCTTCAAGCAACACGGTTTGTCCTTTTTTGATTTTACCAGAACGAATGCCATAATCCAATGCCATTGGAACAGATGCTGCCGAGGTATTACCCGTTTGGTCAACTGTGACAATGACTTGATCCATATCCATTTTAAGCTTTTTTGCTGTTGCGGTAATAATACGCAGATTTGCTTGATGAGGAACGAGCCAATCTACATCGGATTTTTCCATATTGTTGTGCTCCAAAGTCTCATCAACAATTGAACCCAGTGTTTTTACTGCCACCTTAAAGACTGCATTGCCTTTCATCATGATGGCTATTGGCCCAGTTTTCGAATCATCCATTCCGCGTGAAGGACCCTTGTTGGTTGTTAACAAATCAGCATGATCACCATTGGCATGAATGTGAGTGGATAAAATACCTTGCTCATCACTTGCTTCTAATACAGCAGCACCTGCACCATCTCCAAATAAAACCGCCGTTGTGCGATCCTCCCAATTAATAATACGAGTTAAGGTCTCTGCTCCAACAACTAAAATTCGTTTGTGAGTGCCTGATTTTATGTATTTATCGGCGACACTTAAGGCATAAACAAAACTACTGCAAGCCGCATTAACATCAAAAGCACCAATACCTGGAACACCTAATTTACTTTGCAATAAGCAAGCCGTGCTTGGAAAAATCAAATCTGGTGTTGTTGTGCCAACAAGTATCATGTCCAAATCTGTGGCTTCAATTCCTGCTGCTTCAAGTGCCTTAATTGATGCATTATAAGCTAAATCCGAAGTGTATTGCCCTTCTGCTGCAACATGCCTTTGCTTGATTCCTGTACGCTCTTGTATCCATTGATCATTGGTGTCGACAATTTTTTCTAAGTCTTTATTGGTTAATATTTTTTCTGGTAAATACCGACCAGTGCCTATGATTTTTGAATAAATTGTCATTTAAGATTTCTCCAGTAATTCTGTCATTTTAGAAATTATGGGTTGTTGTGCCGTTTTAAATGCTTGGTGCAATGCCGCATCAAATGCCATGGCATTACAAGCGCCGTGACTTTTTACGATCACACCTTCTAAACCCAATAAAAGCGCTCCATTATACTTATCTGGCTCAACAATTCGCATACCTTTTTTAATTTTTTGCCATAATGAGCTTTTTGCAGGGTCATCGCTTTCATTTTTAATATAAGATGCCATCGCTTCACAAGACTTTAAGGTGATATTACCAACAAAACCATTGCAACAAATAACATCAGCATAACCATTAAATAAATGTGTTCCCTCGCAATAGCCTTTGTAGTTTAAATCTGATTCTTTTAACATGACATCGGCTTGTTTTACTGCATCGACTCCTTTGTTACTTTCCAGTCCAATGTTTAATAATGTAACTTCGGGGGATTCAATAGCATTAACGGCACTTTGCCAGGCGCTACCAAGGCGTGCAAAATTATACAAATCATCCGCACTGGCTTGAATTGTTGCACCCACATCTAATAATAAAGAACGCCGCGAGCGACTGGGCAGTAAAGTTGCCAAAACCACTTTTTCAATATCATACAAAGGATTAAGCCAATGTTTTGCTAAGGCAACCATTGCTCCTGTGTTTCCTGCTGTTACGCAAGCATCCGATCGGTTTTTTGCAACATCTTTTATCGCTAGAGACAAGCTTGAATCACGCTTTTGACGCAAAGCACTAAATGGGGATTCTGCCATTGAAACAGAACGTCCACAAGCAATAAACTCTATGCGTTTTTTATCTAGCGCGGCGATACGGTGTTCAATTGTGTTAAGATAACTTTGGGAAACAAAGACCCGAAAAGCGATGTCTTCTTGCGTTTTCACTATTCGCACTAATGTTTCAAAGCGCGTATCGGGGTAATCATCGCCCCCCATTAAATCAACAGAAATAACGGTTAATTTTTTTTGTTTAGTTTTATCCATAGTTTAACAATTATAACGTCAAAGACAATCAGACACAAAATCGAACAGTAAATTCCATAAAAAAACGGAGTATAGCAATCTAAACTCCGTTCTAAATTTTTTATTTCTAAACTAATAAAGCTTAGGATAATTTAATCTTCGTCTTCGATAAAGTCATCAGCCATATCGATAACTTTTTGACCCTTATAATAGCCTTCGGCTGTTACGTGGTGACGAATATGAACTTCACCACTTTCTGGGTCGGTTGATAATGTGCGTGCTTTTAAACTATCATGAGAACGTCTCATGCCAATTCTCGATGGTGTTTTGCGGCTTTTTTGTACTGCCATGGTATATTCTCCAGTAAATCTACAATTATTTTAAACTTTTTAATACATCAAATGGGTTGGGCTTTTGCTGTGTTTTGAAAACTGCCTTTTGTTCAACTTCTTTAGTGAAGTTTTCATCAAAGGGAGCATCGGGTACAGCCAAAATCAACTCATCTTCTATAATTTCTAATGGTTTTACAAAACCATTCTCTACCCACGAGGCTTCCATGTTATCGCCAATGAATTCTTCATAAGCCAAATCATCAATAAACCCAATAGTAGAATCAATCTCTACATGAAACAAAAACTCTTTGCCCGTTACTGAACAAATCAAAGGCAAATCCGCCTTTACATTAACCCGTGCTTTGCCTAATAAACGCGCGGCTCTATCGAATTGAATCGAAAAATCAGCTTTGCCATCAAAACCCGACAAAACATCAAGTAACCGTGACATTTTCTGAATTTCCACACTTCCTTGGTAGCTTCTTTGTCCATGAACTGCCTTATCCAAGGCAATTTTTTCTGGTAGTTGTTTCATAGCCGGCGGATTTTACTTGGTTTATTAAGGGTTTGCAAATAATAATTCACTAGATTTTATTAAATACACAGTAAAGTTATAAAAAGCTTACCTAAATAGCTAATTTTGGTAAAATAAGTCACATCAACCTCAAACTAGACTCGCAAATGAACGACTTAACAAAACTCTTACCCTATAATGATAAATTAGAAAAACGAATTCTATCATCTATCGAAATGATTGTTATCCATTGCACAGAACTCCCCGACATTCCATCAGCTCGAGTTTATGGTGAAAAAATCCATTACGATTCTGGTACTGGCAATAGTGGTCATTATTATGTATCAAAACAGGGGGAAATAGAACAATGGGTGAAAAATAATCGCATTGCGCACCATGTTCGCGGACATAACCCCAATTCTATTGGTATTGAGTTAGACAATTTGGGACGTTTTCCTAACTGGCATAAAACCAACGCACAAATTATGTACGACCCCTATCCACAAGTTCAAATAGATGCCCTAGTCGATTTGCTTAATCAATTAAAAAAGGATATACCTTCATTGAAGTATATTACGGGTCATGAAGATCTAGATACACGGTTAATTAAATCTGAAAACAACCCTGAAATCTATATTCGCCGTAAAATGGATCCAGGTAAAATGTTCCCATGGGCAGAAATTATGCAAAAAATCACACTAATAAACACAGGCTCTTTGAGTAAACAACCATGAATCAAATCGAAAACTTATTACAATATTTTAATCTCGAAAAACTAGAAGAAAACTTCTATCGAGCCCAATCACTTGACATAGGTACTGGTCGAATATTTGGAGGACAAGTTTTAGCCCAAGCTTTAGCAGCGGCTTATCGCACAGTTGAAGGCAAGCAAGCGCATTCCTTCCATGCTTATTTTTTGCGTGAAGGCGATGTCACCAAACCCGTTGTTTTCCAAGTCGATCGAGCCAGAGATGGGCGAAGCTTCAGTAACCGACGAGTTGTGGTTATTCAACATGGTCGTCCAATACTCAACTTAGCCGCATCTTTTCAAATACCCGAAGAAGGCTACGAGCATCAAGTTGATGCGCCTGTTTTACCCAAACCAGATGAATTGGATGAAAAACCCTTTTTAACCAACAAACAAATGCAATCACTGACCCCAAGAATGCGTCGTTTAATGACAACACAAGGACCATTTGAATTCCGTTTTGCCGATGACATTGATCCCTTTGATTTAGGCAATAACGAACCCATAAGACAAATATGGTTTAAAGCACGTGATAAGGTGCCTGATCACCAACCTTTACATCGTCAATTATTAGCCTTCGTTTCAGACTTTCACTTAGTTGCTACCTCGACTTTTCCACACCCTGTGTCATACCTTGACCCGACCCTACAAATTGCCAGCCTTGATCATGCCATGTGGTTTCACCATGACATCAATGTCAATGATTGGTTGTTGTACGATTGTTTTAGCCCTGTTGCCAGCCAAGCCCGTGGCTTTGCCCAAGGACGCGTTTTCACCCTAGACGGAAAACTGGTTGCCAACACAGCACAGCAAGGCTTAATCCGCCAACGCAAAAAAGCACGAGATGGCTATAAAAAGCAAAA
>CAMZLQ010000026.1 GCA_947311585.1 uncultured Alcanivoracaceae bacterium
ACCTTTGCATAATTATAGTGACGAGTAAAAAATGATTAAATTCACCAGCTTTTCGCTAAAAATCTCGCCAATAACTGGTTATTACCTTCAATTTTTAACTCAATCTGGCAAATTTTCTCTATTTTTTCTTTCGCCATATAGTTATGCAAAGGTCTCTATTAATAATTTATATCGGAATAGACAAGTGGTTTCAATTAAAGTTTAAAAAAAAGCCCTCAATTTGAGGGCTTTAAATAAGTAGATGATTTGAAATTAACGATTAAGCAACATTATCTTTAACAATTTCTGGTTTTGTTTTTTCTTCTGTTGCTTCTTCTTTAGAAGTTTCTAAAGCGTGGTTGTTGTTATTAATTTCAATTTTTCGAGGTTTCATGGCTTCAGGAATTTCTTTCATTAACTGAATATGAAGTAAGCCGTTTTCCATGTTTGCTGATGTTACTTTGACATGGTCAGCTAATTGGAATTTACGCTCAAATGAGCGTGTAGCAATACCACGGTGAAGGTATTTGCGTTCAACCTCATTTTCGGTTTTTCCTCGAACAATAAGTATGTTTTGTTCGCTGGTTATGTCTAAATCATCTTGTGTAAAACCTGCTAAGGCAAGAGTGATTTGGTATTTGTTTTCATCCAGTGTTTCGATGTTATAAGGAGGGTAAGACGCATTGTTTTGGTCTATCCTATGTGCTTGGTTCATCATTTGAGCCATGCGATCGAATCCAACAGATGTGCGGAATAAAGGGGTTAAATCTAAGTTCATAATATTCTCCTATTGTTTAAGCAATATTTGTGTGCTTACCTCATTAGTGAGCCTAAGCGTTTAAAATTTTCTTTATCAAACCCTTTCGGCATTTGACAACAGTAATATAGGAACAGGTCATTATATTTCAAGAGGATTTTTAATTTTTTTCAAAAACTTTTTTACCGTTAATCCATGTTTGTAAGACCTTTGTTTTCCAAACATCTTGTGGGTTGATTGCAAATATATCTTGGTCAACAATAATAAAATCAGCCAGTTTTCCTGGCTCTAAACTGCCCAGTTCCCTATCACGGCGATTGGCATAGGCGGCATTAATGGTAAATGAGGCAAGGGCTTGTTCTAAAGTCATTTTTTCAGATGGAATCCAACCGCCTTTGGGTTGGTTGTTTCTGTCTTGACGTGTTACCGCTGCATGCAAGCCAAAAAATGGATTGGGTAATTCGACAGGGAAATCAGAACCAGCAGCAATGACCACGCCGTCTTTAATCAATGTTTGCCAAGCATAAGCACCTTTTAATCGTTCTTTGCCAATTCTGTCTTCTGCCATGTTTTTATCCGAAGTGGCATGAGTGGGTTGCATGGATGCGATTATATTGTTTTCTTTAAATAAATGAATGTCATCAAGGCTGATAACTTGTGCATGTTCATCACGGTTTCGATTGTTTTTCGTGTTGGCTCGTTTATCTGCCATAATGTTCAAAGCCATGTGATTGGCGGCATCACCGATGGAGTGAATGGCGGTTTGCCAACCGTCTTTGGCATGAGCATAAGCTGTTTTTTTTATGAAATCTTCACTTTGAACGATTAAACCGGTTGAATCACTTCTGTCACTATAGGGTTTGAGCATGGCAGCACCGCGTGAACCAAGTGCTCCATCAAAAATATACTTGATGGCATGAATTTGTAAAAAACCATTTTTATCATGAACGGGTTTTTTGAGCATTTTATTTAAATTTTTATCCCAAGAAGCCACCATGGCATTTATACGAATGGGCATGAGTTTATTTTTGGCTAGTAACTTGTATGCGTTATAGGTTTGGTATTCAATTCCTGCATCATCAATTGAAGTTAACCCTAATGAGGCGAGGTATTTTAGTCCACCAAGCAAGGTATCAATGGTATCAAAAGCGCTTTCTTGTGGAATTTCTTTTTGAATTAAATCCATAGCATTATCAACAAAGATTCCAGTTTGCACGCCATTTTTGTCAAGGATAATTTCACCTCCTTGCACTTCTTTTTCTATGCTTGTTGTTCCCGCCAGTTGCATGGCAAGAGAGTTTGCCCAGCCAGCGTGACCATCTACACGTCTGAGCCAAATTGGACGGTCAATTCCGAGTTTGTCAAGGTCTTGTTTGGTTGGAAACTGCTTGCCATGCCACAGTACTTGGTTCCAACCTCGTCCGAGTATCCATTCTTGTTCTGGATGGGTTTCAGCATAAAATTTAATTTTTTCCAAAGATTCTTCTAAGCTTGTTACGCCAGCGAGATCCACTTGATTTTGTAAGCGAGAAAAACCCATTATGTGAGCATGAGCATCGTGTAAACCCGGTAATATGGCTTTGCCTTTGCCATCAATTATTTTGGCGTTTTTGTAGTTTTTAATCAAAGTTGGGCCATCACCGATAGCCACTATTTTATTGTCCTGGAAAGCTATGGCACTAAAAGTCGTTCTCGTTCCCTGATTGATGGTGTTGCCTTTAATGTTATGTATTAGCGTTATTTTTGAAAATACAGGTAAACTAAGAAGAAGGATAAATAGAATTGTTATGGATTTTGTTTTCATTTTCACTATAATCTACACACAAATTTAAAAGCTAATTGTAGCTTAAAACAGAGGCGTTATGTTTAAATATATCATCATTTTTTTTACCATTTTATCTCAAGTAGGTTGTTCCCCAATGAATAAAACAAATCACATTATCAAAGCACCAGTGGCTAAGAAAGTTCCCTATTACCATCAAGAGCATGGCAATAAACGATATGACCCTTACCATTGGTTACGCGATGATAAACGCAAAGATCCTGAAATAATTGATTACTTGAACAAGGAAAACAGTTATGCCGATGCTGTTTTAAAGAATCAAGAGCCTTTAATTGAAGAACTTTATCAAGAAATGATTGCTCGTTTACCACAAAAAGAAGTCTCAGTGCCTTATAAAATTGATGATTATTGGTATTATTCTCGCTTTGATGCGGGTAAAGAGTATGCCATTTATGCCCGAAAGTTAAAAAATCTTCAGGCACCTGAACAAATCATGGTGGACATGAATGAACGGGCTGAGGGTAAGAGTTATTTTGCATCAAACTATCAAGCGATTTCTCCCAATCATAAAATATTGGGGTTTTCTGAAGATGTCACTGGACGCAGAAAATACACCTTACGTTTTAAAAATTTAACGACGGGAGAGTATTTTGAGGACGTCATTGAAAATACCACGGGTTCTATCGTATGGGCTTTGGACAATAAAACATTTTTCTACACTAAAAAACACCCAACCACTTTATTGCCTTACCGTGTCTATCGGCATGAACTGGGTAGTGATGACAAAGATGTGTTGGTCTATGAAGAAAAAGATGATACTTTTTACACTTCGGTAAGTGCAACCACTTCAAAGAAATACATTATTATCAGTCTAACCAGTACATTAAGCTCTGAAATGTTAATTCTTGATGCAGCCAATTCTAAGGGTGAGTTCAAGTCATTTTTGCCTCGTGAAAAAGACCATGAATATTCATTGGAAGAACTCAATGATAAATTTTATGTATTAACTAATTGGAAAGCTAAAAACTTCCGCATTATGAAAACTGATTTAATGCATTCAAACGATAAAAATAGTTGGCAAGAAGTGATTGCCCACGATTCGTCAACTTTGATTTATGATATGCAGGCCTTAAAAAGCAAACTGGCTATTGAACAACGCAGCAATGGTATTCGTCACATTAAATTGTATGATTATCACGATAAGTCTTCTCAAAAAATTCCTACTCAGGAAGAAACTTATACCATGTATTTAGGCTATAACCCAGATCAAAACAGCGATGTTATTCGCTATGGTTATGTTTCCATGACAACCCCTTTTACGGTGTATGATTATGATATGAAGACTGCTGAAAAAACCTTAATGAAACGCGATGAAGTAGTTGGGGGTTATGATGAGAAACAATTCAAATCGCAACGCACGACGGTTACTGCTCGTGATGGAGCGCAAGTTCCTGTTTCTTTAGTCTATAAAAAATCGGAAACACCATTATCCGAGCGTCCTATATTAATCTATGCTTATGGTTCTTACGGTCATTCGGTTGATCCAAGTTTTTCATACGCACGATTGTCTCTGCTTGATAGAGACTTTATTTATGCTATTGCACATATTCGTGGTTCTCAAGCAAAGGGCAGGGCATGGTACGAAGAGGGAAAACTACTTAAAAAGAAAAATACTTTCAACGATTATGTTGATGTTACAAAAGGTTTGCTCGCACAAGGATATGGCGATAAACACAATGTTTTTGGAATGGGTGGATCAGCTGGTGGATTATTGATGGGAGCAGTGGTTAATATGAATGCTGAACTTTACAAAGGCATTATTGCCGCGGTTCCCTTTGTCGATGTCATTTCTACCATGCTTGATGAATCCATACCATTAACAACAGGTGAGTTTGATGAGTGGGGTAATCCTAAGGTAAAGGTATACTACGATTACATGTTGTCTTACTCGCCCTATGACCAAGTCACTGCAAAAGATTATCCGAATATGTTGATAACGACTGGTTTGCATGACTCTCAAGTGCAATATTGGGAACCTGCCAAATGGTTGGCGAAATTACGTGATGTCAAAACCGATGAAAACATATTGATTATGAGAACCAATATGGATGCAGGTCACGGTGGTGCTTCAGGGCGCTTTCAAGCTTATAAAGAAACAGCAGAAGAGTATGGTTTTTTACTCAAGCTTTTAAATGAAGATTAAGCCAGTCCATAAAGCCACATGTCATTGTGGAGCAGTGGAGTTTGAACTGACTTTGCCCAATGGCATTGAAGACCCAAGGCGTTGTGATTGCTCTATGTGTAGAAGGCGTGGGGCAATTGTCGCATCTGTGACCCTTGAAGGCATTAAAATCATCAAGGGTAAGGATAAACTTAGGCTTTACCAATTTAATACCATGACTGCAAAACATTATTTTTGTTCTGTTTGTGGTATCTATACTCACCACCAACGGCGTTCAAACCCGAAGCAATACGGGTTTAATGTGGCATGTCTTGAAGGTGTTAACCCATTTGAGTTGAAAAATATACCAACAAATGATGAAATTAATCATCCTGCAGATAGTTGATTTAAATCAATAACTTTAAGTGATAAAACTGTTATACTACCGATTATTAACGAGAACCAATAGGGTATATATGAAAGACACAGTTAAAAAGAATAAAAAGTCTCAACCAAAATTTAAAGACATTAAGGATGCCAAACAAGCAAAAAAAGTTTTAAAGTATTTGGTGGATTCTGAAGTGGTGATGAAATCTAATAAAGTGATGAAGGGTAGTCAATTGTTGAAAATTTCAGCATTAGCTGGAGATTATCCTTACGATAAAAAAATGTCTCTGTTTGATTACGAAAGTGAGAAACATTTACTGCAACGTGAGTTGTTAAAAGTGCAAAGTTGGGTTAAAGAAACGGGTCAAAGAGTTGTTTGTTTATTTGAAGGACGTGATGCAGCAGGTAAGGGTGGAACGATTAAGCGTTATATGGAGCACTTAAACCCTCGTGCCGCACGTGTAGTTGCTCTAGAAAAGCCTACGGATAGAGAACGTGGCGAGTGGTATTTTCAACGTTATATCCATCATTTACCTACTAAAGGTGAAATGCGCTTCTATGATAGGTCATGGTATAACCGAGGCGGTGTTGAGAGAGTTATGGGTTTTTGTACGGATAGAGAGTACCTTGAGTTCATGCGTCAAGCACCAAATCTTGAACGTATGTTGGTTAATTCTGGTATTATACTATTCAAGTTTTGGTTTTCAGTGACTCAACAAGAGCAATTGCGCCGCTTTCACTCACGTAAATTTGATCCTTTGAAACAATGGAAATTATCACCAATAGACATTCAATCATTAAGTAAGTGGGATGATTATACTGAAGCAAGACAGTCTATGTTCTTTCATACAGATACAGGTGATGCGCCTTGGACTGTAGTTAAATCTGATGATAAAAAACGTGCACGTATAAATTGCATTCGGTATTTCTTGCATCATTTAGATTATCCAAATAAGGATGAATCTATTGTTTATGCTCCTGATGAGCATATTGTTGGTTCTGTAAAAGCCATTTACAATAACAGAGTAGTGGATAGGGATTGAATATGAGTGGCAACGATAAAAATCTTGAGGAAAAGCTGATTGAAGCCATACAGCGAGCCGAAAAAGCCGCAAAAATAGCCGAAAAAGCCGCAAAAAAAGCCAAAAAGGCAGCCAAGAAAGTAGAAAAGACTCGTTTGAAAATTAAAGCATCAAAAAAACGAATTATTGCGTTACAAAAAGATACGGATGAGAAATCAGATTCTCTGCGCGATGAGATTATTGAAATTGCCTCCAAGGCTGCTAAGAAAAACAAGGCGTTAAAAAAGATTGCAAAGATGAATAAAAAAGATTAAATTTTGTAGATGGGCTGAATGGGAATATAGTTGATTTTTACTCAGCCCTCTCTCATTAATCAAGTTGGCTCAATTGCTTTGCAGTTTGTGCTTTAGCAAAATAATAACCTTGGAAATACTTAACTCCCAGATCTTTTAATATTTTAAATTGTTGTTTTGTCTCAATACCTTCGACAATAAGTTCGATACCCATAGATTTTGCAAGGGTCAGTATGGTCTTAATGACGTATTGAGATGACTTTTCTTGAGTTAAGTTATCAATAAACATTTTGTCTATTTTTAGCTCGTCAATGGGTAATTTTTGCAGATAAGCTAAAGAAGAATAACCTGTGCCAAAATCATCAAGAGAAATTTTAATGCCATATTTCCTTAGTGCTTGTAATTTTTCAATTAATATTTTTTGATTATCAAAGAGAACGGATTCTGTCAGCTCTAAGGTAATTCTTTCTGGCTTAATTTTATAATTGCTGACTACACTTATAATTTGCTCAACAAATAATTTTTGATGCAATTGTTTTGGGCTAATATTTATTGACAGAGATTTTATTGGGCTTTTGCCTTTCCATTTTTTTAATTGATAACATGCCTGATCTAAAACCCAATTTCCAAGTTCGTTTGTTAATCCTACCGTATCAATAGTTTCAATGAGCTTCTCTGTATCAATATTAAATTCTTTAAGGCGATTCCATCTTAAGAGGGCTTCTGCTGAGGTTGTGTTTTGGTGTTCGTC
The DNA here is from genome assembly GCA_947311585.1 of uncultured Alcanivoracaceae bacterium. GTDB lineage: Bacteria > Pseudomonadota > Gammaproteobacteria > Xanthomonadales > Marinicellaceae > NORP309. Next base: position 7,134 of record CAMZLQ010000026.1, read on the forward strand.
CACTTTGATTTGGTAGTGGAGTTCAAATTCCTTTTTATCTATTGCATCTTTTATTGCTTTTTCTAAATGTAATTTTTTAGCGACTTGTTGTATCATGCTTTCTTGAAAAACAGTTATGGTGTTTTTACCTTTATCTTTTGATGCGTACATAGCAATATCCGCTTGATGAACGATTTCATCTAAACTGGAATTTTTATTTGGAAATACTGATATACCAATACTTGGTGTGATGAAATGCTCATAGTCACCTAATTGATAAGGCTCATTAAGAGCTTCTAAAATTAACTCGGATTTGACTAGACTTTGTTCTAATGCGGTTTGAATGTTCTTTTCAAGACTGCGTGTTAAAATAATAAACTCATCTCCTGCTAGCCGAGCACAGAAATCATTATTTTTGGAAGTGTTTTTTATTCTTTTAGCGACTATTTCAAGTAGTTTATCTCCAGTATGATGACCCAGTGAATCGTTAAGGAGTTTAAAACGATCGAGATCCAGATAAATTATTGTACCAAATTGTTTTTTATTTTTTGCAAGTTTGTGAAAAAATTCAAATTTAGAATAAAAATACTCTCGATTTGGTAATGAAGTTAATTGGTCGTAGTAAGCCAATTGATTAATTTTTCTTTCGTGTTGTCTGATTTTAGTGACGTCAATAATCGAGGCAAGGATGAGCTTGTTTTTTGTTTCAGGTAATTTGATAAACTCGATTTTACATATTATCTCTTCATGAGATTTGTTGTGCATTTTCCATTCAAATCTATATAAATCTTTTGTAAAAAGAATTTTATAAATCTTATCTAAACGACTGCTGGATAAACTACCGTCAGATTGTTTGATGGGAGATAAATCAGACAGTGTTAAGGTATCTAATAAATTATCTAAACCAAAGAGGCTGTTTGCTTTATCATTGCAGTCTTTGAATAAATGAGACTCTAAATCGATGAGAATCATAGGTTCTGGAGCTTGTTTAAATAAAATTTCGTATTTACTTTCACTGATGTTTTGTTTAGTCTTGGCTTCATGGGTTTCTGTTGTATCTATCATTAAACCAACGAGTTGTGCATTGCCTTTTTTGTCTTTATTAAAGGAGACAATATCTTTAACCCATGCAATCGATGAATCTGCTCGTATGAAGCGATATTCGAGTTCAAAAGAATCTCGATTTGCGATTGCTCTACTAATAGTATTCGCAACGTGTTCTCTATCTTCATTGACAATACGCTCGTATCTAAAATTTGGGATAGTTAGCCATTTCTGGCAATCAAAACCATACAGCTCTTTGACTTTGTTGCTTATGTAAGTTAATTGATTCGTTTTAATGTTTTGACGCCATAAAACCACGGGGTGATGTTCAATCAATTTTTGGTATTGCTTTTTTTCTTCTTCAAAATTATTGATTTTGATATCAAGATTTAAAGACCTTTCTTTCACTTTTAAATCAATTAAAGTGTTTTTTCCAGTGATAATTAACAAAATCATACTTAATAAACCCGTAAAAATTAAGCCAATTATGGCGACAAGTTTATTATTGTTGTCTTTGTAATTAGTGACATATGCCTGCGTGGTTTGAAAGTTTAATTTCCATTCTTCTTTATCAGAATATTCTGTTTTATTGTAAAGAAAAATGATAAATAAAAGGGTAAATAAAACCGGTAATGCAAGGGTTAAATAACGAGGTCGCCATACGGATTTAGGCTGACCAATGACAACCAATAAAAGAGGAGCAAATATAATAAACCCCATGTAATCGCCAAACCACCAATCATAATAATTTGAAAGCAGAGATACGCTGTACCTATCGAAATCTAAAAAGAGTGTGACAAAAAAGTTTAAAGTGGTTGATGCAATTGCAATAAGAGGGCCAATGACAAGAAAAAATTTTACAATGGCGATATTAGATATCAATGGATTGGGGTGACCAATAAATAAACGCATAAGATAGGCGCCTAAATAACTGCGAATTAAGCCAATTAAAATGAATAAATTGTTGAGTAATAGGTGATTTAATTGAAATGATTCTTCTGGATGAATGATAAAACCAAGAAATAGTTGAGACAAGTATAATGCTGGAATGATCCGATAGCCCCACACTAATGCAGAAATCACACCTATACCGACAGCTGGTAAAATTAATATTGACTGGCTTATATTGTTCATAGCAAAAATTACGAATAATGGGATGAAAAAATTTGCTATAAAGGCATATATATTGTTTTTTAAAAGCATGGTTGTTGGTTTTATTCTAATTTTTATAATTCAAGATATTGTGTAAAAAAATATTATGTTGTTACAAGAGATAATGTGTATATTATGACATAGAAAGTTGTTTGTTTTCAGTTTAAATTTTCACCACAAGGTGGAAACTGACAATTGTTATTCGCATCTCTACCGACAAATTTTCCATCAGGGCATTGCTTCACATCAGCGGTACAAAGTGTTTTTGTGTTTTTTTTATCTTTTGTGCAGGAATCAAATTGGCAATTGAGTCTAGGGTTTCGCCCCACTACTTGACCATCGGGGCACATTTTGGCTTCTTTAGTGCAGGCTATAACTTGTTTTTCTTTTTGTGCGTTTAGCCCTGATTCTGGGTTAATTGTGCATGAAAAAAGCATACAAAAAACATACAAACACAAAATTATTTTCATAATTTCTTTTCCCAAAATTCTGCTCTTCCCATAATTGGATCAAGCTCATAAGGTAAGAATCCAAATTTACGGTAAGAGTTAATGGCAATGACATTTTTTTGTAAGACTTCTAAAGTTAATTTACAGCACTCTTTTTCTTTGGCTATTTCTTCAACCATAGTTAACATTTTTGTACTGAGTCCCAAACCTCTGAATTCAGTGGCTACAATTAAATCATGAATGTTTATCAATGGCTTGCAGTTAAAAGTTGAGAATCCTTCAAAACAATTTAGTAAGCCTGCTGGTTGGCCTTCTACATAAGCTAAAATACTAATGGCATCACTGCGATTGGATAATGCATGAACTAAATTTTGTGCAGCAAAGTCAGAAAGCGCTTCATTGCCACCCATAGGGTCATTGGCATAACAATCAAGCATTTCGATTAAATGCCTGCCTTGTTGTTCATTATTGTAGTTGACTTGAATGATTTTGATTGTCATATTAATTTCCGAGTTTAGCCTTTATTCTTGAAGGCTTGTTTAAATGCACTTAGTTTTTTATCTGATACTTCTTTTTGGTATTTATCTTTCCATTGCGTATAAGGCATTTTATAAATGTATTCCCTGGCTTTGTCTTTTGGTAGCTCTACGCTAAGATTTTTTGCTTCTTCTGTCATCCAATTGGCTAGGCAATTACGGCAAAAATTAGCGAGAATCATTAAATCTATGTTTTGCACATCTTTTCGATTATCTAAATGATTGATTAATCGATCGAAAGCTTTGGCTTTAATTTCTATTTCTTTATCCATTACTGTGTTTGTGAGACCTTTGCATAATTATAGTGACGAGTAAAAAATGATTAAATTCACCAGCTTTTCGCTAAAAATCTCGCCAATAACTGGTTATTACCTTCAATTTTTAACTCAATCTGGCAAATTTTCTCTATTTTTTCTTTCGCCATATAG
>CAMZLQ010000027.1 GCA_947311585.1 uncultured Alcanivoracaceae bacterium
CAAATTAAATACTTCGATAAATGGTATTACAAGGCTATAGGAACGGTGGATAATCTCAAAAAATACTGCAAAAACCTAAAACAGAAGTACATAAAGGGTTTGCCTAAGACTTCAAGCGTAAAAAGTGCTTTAAACTAGGCTTGGAGTGGGATAAAACCCACTTACCAGAAGTTGCTGAAGTTGGAGGATTTTATTTTAATTTTATCATTGAGGCTGTCCAACACTGCCGATAGGTATAGCCCATCCTTTGTATCTACGTGTGGATTGTTTTTTCTTTTCGCCTTGTGCGCTGTACGATTATTGGCTTTTTAGTTTTGATTCAAGCGGTTCTAGTGCAGTGAATTATTCATCATCAGCGGCTGATTTTGGTTGTGGGAGGCATTTCACTGAGTAAATTAACCAATCAATTAACAGTTTCTTATGTGTGCAAATAATAAATCGTTTATTTGCATAAAATATATATGGGATTATCGTATAAAACTAAATAGTGTATTATAATGCGCACGCTAAAAAGTGAGCGTTGTATTATGACAAGAAAATTATTGGTTGCAGGAAATTGGAAGTTAAATGGTTCTATTGCCATGACTAATGATTTGATTTCAGCAATTGCTAACAGTTTGTCTGACTCAAGTAGATTTGATGTTGCGCTGTTTCCTCCTTTTGTATACTTACCACAAGCCTCAAAACTTGTTGGGTCAAAAATAGTATTAGGAGCCCAAACAGTTAGTGAACATGCCAAAGGCGCGTTTACGGGTGAAGTTTCCGCTGCAATGCTCAAAGAAGTGGGTTGCCAAATGGTTTTGGTGGGTCATTCTGAGCGACGTGAATACTTTAATGAGAGCAATAAAGATATAGCTAAAAAGTTTCAAGCGGTACAAGCTCAAGGTTTAAAGCCAATACTGTGTTGTGGTGAAACCTTAGAGCAGCGAGAGTCCGGCGTTACAGAACAGGTTGTTGCCCAACAAATTAATGCAGTTATTGATCTTGTTGGTATTGGTGCTTTTGCTGATGCTGTTGTTGCCTACGAACCAATTTGGGCAATTGGAACAGGGCAAACAGCCAGTAGTCAACAAGCGCAAGAAGTTCATGCATTTATTCGTTCTCTTTTATCGTTAAAAAGTGATACAATAGCGCCCCTTGTGCCAATCCTATACGGTGGCAGTGTAAAAGGCAGCAATGCCAAAGAATTATTTTCCATGCAAGATATTGATGGTGGTTTAATAGGTGGAGCCTCTTTAACCGCAAATGATTTTCTTGCGATATGTCAACAAGCGGATAAGTTGTCCTAATATTATTTAAAGGATTATCCTAAAAAGTGAGTGTTAAAAAGTATGTCAGTTAATTTATTATTAATCGTTTTCGTGTTAATCGTTATCGCAATGATTGCCTTTATATTGGTGCAAAAAGGAGCAGGGGCTACAGCCGGTTCGGCCTTTGGTTCGGGTGCTTCTTCTACCGTTTTTGGCGCTAAGGGCTCTGGAAACTTCCTTACAAAAACAACCATGATTTTAGCCTTCTTGTTTTTTGCAATTAGTTTGTTAATGGCTGTTAATGCCAGCAAGCATTTTACCACAGCAAAAACTGGAGAAGTGGATTTAGGTGTTATTGGAAAGCTAGATACTAGTACATCAGATGTCCCTTCTTTGACGCCCTCAGAAGGTGATTCAACTCAGCAAGATAGCGATGTGCCTGCTGTTGATGCTCAAGAAACTGATGTTCCTGAGGTTGAGGCGGTAAATAATGCTGTTAAAGAACTCACCACTGAAAAAGCCTCTGAAGTTAAAGATGCTGCGGTTCAAAAAGCAACAGACTTAAAAGATGCAGCAATCGAGAAGGCTGGTGAAATTAAGCAAGAAGTGATAAAAAAAGCTGAAGAAGCTAAAAATTCAATAGACGGTTAATTTATTAATCGCTATTAGCAATTATTGACCCAAGTCAATTAATCAATAATTGCTAATGTTAAAATGCTATGGTTGGCATTTTAGTGTGCAAGCATCAAGTTAAAAGGATTTATTTGTGAATGAGATAAGATTTATATTCACAAAGAAAAAGTTTAAATGTTACTAGTTAAAGTAATTCAAAAAGTGTTTTTCTTATATTGGGAAGAATATTTTTTGAGTTTATTTTGCCATAGTAATCCTTAAGAACGAGGCGAAAATTCGAATGTATGAATTATACTTGAGGGTTTTGTAACGATGTAATTAAGGATTAATGAGATAAAAGAAACCAAAAAAATGCCGACGTGGTGGAACTGGTAGACACGCCATCTTGAGGGGGTGGTGGCTTTCAGCTGTGCCGGTTCGACTCCGGCCGTCGGCACCAATATTGTTAGATTCTCAAAATACAGTACATCCATGTACTGATTTTGAGGGCTAAAGTTTAGCCATCTATGGCAAGCTTGTTAAATTAAAATACAACACTTCCATGTGTTGATTTTAAAACTAAAGTTTAGCCATCCATAGCTAAAATGTTTTTTAAGAATTGGTGTCTGAAATACTGATTTAGAAGAAGTAAAAAGAAAGTAGGTTTGTTTAGGAGCCTTTGGTTTACCAAGGTGTTATTCGGTGGATTATTCCACCCTACGAGTTTAAAGTAAAAGGGGTATTGTTATGCTGGCTGAATATTTTCCAGTATTAATGTTTTTAGGTGTTGCCGTTGGGCTTGCCTTAGTTTTATTGTCGGTTGGGTTTATTCTGGGCCCACGAAATTCAAATGAAGAAAAGTCCTCAGCCTATGAATGTGGCTTTGAGGCATTTGATGATGCTCACATGAAATTTGATGTGCGTTTTTATTTGCTTGCCATCATTTTTATCATCTTCGATTTAGAAATTGCCTTTATGTTTCCGTGGGCTGTTATCCTAGAGAAATTAGGGGGCTTTGGTTTGGTTGATATGTTCGTCTTCTTACTTGTCTTGGTTATCGGCTTTATTTACGCGTGGAAAAAAGGAGCACTCGAATGGGAGTAAAACTCAACAATTCAACAGACTTTTCTAATCTTGAAACAGGTATCGTTGATGGCATCACTCATCCTTACTCACAACAAGGTTTTGATAACAAAGGATTTTTTACTGCAAGACTTGATGATGTTATTGGTTGGGCTCGTACGGGTTCCATGTGGCCAATGACTTTTGGTTTGGCTTGTTGTGCTGTAGAAATGATGCAAGCAGGTGGTGCGCGTTACGATTTGGATCGATTCGGCATTATCTTTAGACCCTCACCAAGACAGTCAGATGTGATGATTGTGGCGGGAACATTAGTCAACAAAATGGCTCCAGCTCTGCGCAAAGTCTATGACCAAATGGCTGATCCCAAATATGTGGTTTCCATGGGTTCATGCGCAAACGGTGGTGGTTATTACCATTATTCTTATGCGGTTGTGCGTGGTTGTGACCGTGTTGTGCCTGTCGATGTCTATGTGCCAGGTTGCCCTCCTACTGCTGAGGCGTTAATTTACGGCTTGTTGCAGTTGCAGAAAAAAATTAAACGAACAAATACAATAGCTAGATAACTCATTATGAATACAACAACGAGTTTAGAAAAAAAGCTGAAAGCCCATTTTGGTGAGTTAATTACCAATATTGTTGTCCAACACGGTGAACTAACGGCAGAAGTCGCACCCGAAAATTGGCAACAGGTGTGTACGCAATTACGAGACGATGCGCAATTTTCCTTTGAACAACTCATTGATTTGTGCGGAATTGATTACCTCACTTTCGGTGAAGGCGAGTGGAATACCGACGATGTTTCCAGCACTGGTTTTAGTCGTGGTATTAGCGCCAAAGGTCCAGGCAGATTTTCATGGGAAGAACGCGAAACCGAACTTATAGAAAAACGCTTTGCAGCAGTCGTGCATTTATTGTCAATCAAACACAACAACCGCATTCGACTTAAATGTTTTGCTCCTGATTCAGGAGTATTAGCTGTTCCATCTTTGGTAAAAGTGTGGGCAGGGGCGGACTGGTTCGAACGCGAAGCCTTCGACTTATTTGGTATTATCTTTATTGGTCACCCTGATTTGCGTCGAATCTTAACTGATTATGGTTTTATTGGTCATCCATTTAGAAAAGATTTTCCTCTTATTGGTAATGTTGAAGTCCGTTATGACGAGGAAAAAGGACGTGTTGTTTACGAACCCGTTTCTATTGAACCACGTGTTACCATTCCAAAAACCATTCGCAAAGATGCCCGCTATGCAGAAAATCAAGAACAACTTGAGGGAGATAGTTAATGTCTGAGATTAAGAATTATACCATTAACTTTGGTCCTCAACATCCAGCAGCACATGGTGTGTTGCGATTAATTTTGGAGATGGATGGCGAAGTGATTGTGCATGCAGATCCACATGTTGGCTTATTGCATCGTGGCACCGAAAAATTAGCTGAATCCAAGCCTTTTAACCATTCAATCGGTTACATGGATAGACTGGATTATGTTTCCATGATGTGTAACGAACACGGTTATGTGCGTTCCATTGAAAAGTTATTGAATATTGATGCACCAATAAGAGCACAGTACATCCGAACTATGTTTGATGAAATTACCCGTATTTTGAACCATTTGATGTGGATTGGCACACATGGTTTGGATTTGGGTGCGATGACCTTGTTTTTGTACGCTTTTCGCGAACGCGAATATTTAATGGATTGTTACGAAGCGGTCTCAGGTGCGAGGATGCACGCAACGTATTATCGCCCAGGCGGTGTTTACCGCGACTTGCCAGATTACATGCCAAAACACGCTGAAAGCAAATGGACCAAGGGCAAAGCATTAAAGCAAGTTAATGCTTGGCGAGAAGGTTCATTATTGGATTTTATAGAACATTTCACTAACTATTTCCCAGAAAAAATTGCCGAATACAACACCTTATTAACCGATAACCGTATTTGGAAACAGCGTACCGTTGGTATCGGTGTGGTTTCACCTGAGCGTGCTTTGCAATTGGGTTTTACAGGTCCCATGTTACGTGGTTCGGGAATTGAGTGGGATTTACGCAAAAAACAAACTTATGCGGCTTATGATAAGGTAGATTTTGATATTCCGGTCGGCGTTAATGGCGATTGCTACGACCGTTATTTGGTACGCATGGAAGAAATGGTTCAATCCAATAAAATCATAGCCCAATGCGTTAAATGGCTAAAAGATAATCCAGGGCCAGTGATGTTGGATGATTACAAAGTTGCACCACCGAGCCGTGAAATGATGAAAAATGACATGGAATCATTGATTCATCATTTTAAATTATTTACCGAAGGTTATACCGTGCCAAAAGGCGAGGCGTATGCCGCGGTTGAAGCACCCAAAGGAGAATTTGGTGTTTATTTGGTTGCCGATGATTCGAACAAACCGTTTAGAATGAAAGTTCGTGCACCGGGTTTTGCCCACATTTCAGCAATGAATGAAATGGTTAAGGGTTCCATGTTAGCAGATGTTGTATCGGTTATCGGTACAATGGATATCGTATTCGGGGAGATTGATAGATAATGTATCAAGTAAATCCACAAGAAAAAGACAAAACTCTCGCCAATGAGTTACTCACGGCAGAGACAAAAAAAC
>CAMZLQ010000028.1 GCA_947311585.1 uncultured Alcanivoracaceae bacterium
AATTTTGTTGCAGTCACCCAAAGCGATGACTATTGCAAACAGAACGTTAAAGAAGGCACAGAATATTGCGGTATCAGAAAACTCTTTGGCAGTAACTTTTGATGAGCTATATCAACTAGATGAATCCTTTGATTTAATCATTCATTCCAGTTCTTTAGGGCATCAAGGAAAAACACTTGAGTTCTTGCCTCATCATTTTCATGACCAAACCCTTTGTTACGATTTAAGTTATGCCAAGGCTGCTTTGCCATTTATGGAGTTTTGTTATTCTATTGGTGTTCAATCAACATGCGATGGTTTGGGCATGTTGATTGAACAAGCCGCTTGTGCTTTTAATCTGTGGTTTGGTTTAAAACCGAATACAGATGAAATTTCTTTAGTCTAAGTTTAAAATTCGAAACGTGCACCAAGTGCAATGGTGTCGCGGTTAAAGCCTTCCCAACCAAATACTTTTGAATATTGAAGGTAGACTTGTCTGCCATGAGCAGCTACAAAAGTAAGACCAATTCTTGCTGAACTGTAACTGCTGTCATTGAAATTGACAGGAGTTTCGAAAAATTCACCAGCAGGCATACCTGAAATACGCATGAGCACAACATCTGAGTTTTGGTTTTCGTTGATGAAGTTATAATTAAAAGAAGGGATAAGAACACCTTTGCTTAAGCTGATGGCTTTACTTGCTTGTAGACCAAAAGTCGTTCGGTTAGTTTTAAAATTTTGTTCGCTAAATCCAACATTAAAAGAAGGCGCTCCTGTTTCTACAAAAGCATCCACAGTTGTCTTGTTGTATTCGTAACTGACAGAAGGAGTAAACAACCAACCATTCATGCTATTAAATTGATAACCACTGGAGATTATATAAGAATCTTGTGTGCCTTGTGTAGATCCTTTGACTCTTAGGTCGGTTACATTTCCTCCCAAGGTAAAGTTGACAGTACGAGCTTGTTCAAAATCGGGTGAGCCATGACTTAATCGAGCATCAACATAGAAATTGTCATTAATGTTATACGAACCGTAGGCAGAATAAGTTGTTGCAGTGGAACTGGTGGAGGCATTTATTGTTGCCTCTGAATCAAAGTTGGAGCGCCCAATAGCCAGTCCAACAACGCCTTTATTATTAAAACGGTAATCAATACCAGCGGTAAAACTATTGGTGTCGAAGTCAAAACCTTCATCGGATGCATCCGAATAACGGTAATCGCCATTGGAAAACTGGCCGTTGATAAAAAATCCCCACGGGGAGACTAATTGAGGTGTGTTAGATGAATTATCAGCCAAGTACCCAAGAGCTGAAATAGGTAAATCAGTACCATTTATTGTTATGGCTATGGAATTTATGCCTGCTCTGACTTGTGACATTCTTGAAGCTAGATTGGCTTGTTGATTGGCAATAATTTCGGCAGAAGTTCGCGCAGATTGCACCACTTCTCGCGGACGCAATCGCGTTAATACACGCTTAACAACACCACCATTATTTTCTAACGCGGCAAAATACAATAAGTCGCAGTTTCCGCCCATTCCTGTTTGAAAATTTTCTTGCGTTCCGCAATAAGCTGATAATGCACCGAGCATTTGTTGAAAACGTCCAGCATCGCTGCCTAAGGCAGAGGCTAAGGCTTGTGCATACTCTTCTTGCGTTGGAATATTTCCCACAGTTTGAGTCAATCCATTACTAATAAACAGAGTGAATGCAAGTGTAAAACTAATTATAATTCTCATGTATGTTCCCCAAAATAATTTTAATAATCTAAAATTATAACCATTTTTTATATTATTAATAGTTTATAGAGAATAAAAGTGAATGCATTATTAAGAATATGGGCGACTATTGCAGGTACAATACTTTTAGAGTGAAGAGTCAACCAACAATACAATGCAGAAGCAATAAACAGTGTGGGCCATTGTTCATAGGAATCATGTAAAAGCGTAAAAATAATGGATACCATAATGGTGGCAAGAAATTTATTCATGTAACGGGTTAAAGAGTGCAATAAAATACCTCTTAATACTATTTCTTCAATCACTGGAGCAAAAATAACCATAGAAATAAGTGTAATTAATTGATCAGGATGATTGGTAGTCCATTCTTTTGCTTCTAAAAATAAACTGTTTTGTAGTAAATATATTTGGTATAAATAATCAGATACCCACAGTAATATGCCGATGAGTAAAGCGATCATGATTACTTTTGAGCTTGTTTGGCTAAAGCCCATAACTGAATGAATGGTTTGTGGTTTTGTACTTTTTGTAACAATCGCAGAGACGATTAATATAACACTATAAGATGCTGCTAAAATATAAATTTCATTATTTGGATAAGGAGAAATCTGCAAATAATGAAAAGTCCACAACAAACAATAATCCACAGCAATTATGGATAGGATTAAAATAATAACTTGAAAAATGCGGTATTGTCTTTGCATAGAGTTTAGTTGGGTAGTCCACAAAAGTAAAGCCAGGAAAACCTGGCTTTACTCAATACTTCATTAGAAGTGTGTGTGGGATGGGTTATCTAATGAAGTAAAGCTCTAATTCGGTGTATAATTCCCCACACAAAATTAAGCTTAAAATATTTAGTGATTGCCGTATAGCTTACTCAGAAATAGGGTTAAAATCAATATTATTATGCAGGCTTAATAAATTAAAATTAAATTTTCTTGCGACTATTTACGTTCTAAGTAGTCTTATAGGGTGAATACTACAAATACAGAATATAAAGTGTGAGCTATTTTAAAGCAACAATTGACGAACTAACATTTAAAGCTGCCAAGAAAAATAAAACGGCAGCACAAAGAAAAATTTATGATGTGTATAGTCGTCCTGTGTATAACTTGAGTTTAAGGATGCTTAATAATGAAGCGGATGCACTGGATATAACCCAAGATGTTTTTATTAAAGTGTTCTCAAAAGTTAACCAGTGTAAGTCAATTGATTTTTTTGGGGTTTGGGTAAGGAAAATCACCATCAACCTGTGCTTGTCATTTGTAAAGAAAAATGCCAAGCTAATAACAAATATTAACTTCAAAGAAAAGACTGTTACTTCTAATCGGATAGAAATTACTTCCAGTTTAGAGTATGCATTGAGCCAATTGCCTCAAATAGCGCGAACCGTATTGTGGTTGTATGAAGTCGAAGGCTTAAGTCACCAAGAAATAGCAGACAATTATGGTAAAACAGTGAGTTTTTCAAAAACACACTTATCTCGAGCTAAGTCATTAGCTTTATCTTATTTAACAACAAAAGGTGGTGGTTATGAAGCCATTAAATGAACAAAATATAACGCAGCAACTCAAAGAGTTGCCACAAAAAGAATTGCCAAAGGATATTTTTACCGATATTCAGCTGAATTTGCATAAAAATAGACACAGCAAAAGACACCAGATGATTTCTTTTCTTGCCTTAGCCTCAGTGTTATTAATGTCAGTTTTATTTTTCAATCAAAAACAAAAGCTTGATAAAAAAGATTATATGATTGAAGCACTGGTAAAACGCACCATCTTGTTAGAACAATTGGTTGCCAATGAAACACCCAAATACACGCTTGAAGGCTCGGTTATAACGGAAAAAATAGCTAACTTGGAGTTGTGGTTAGAACAATTAGATAAAGATATACAGCAAACAAAGGATAAAAAAATTCTGTCAGAATTAATGGCAGCAAAAGTAGATATTTTAGGTAACTTGGTGTTGTTGCAGCGAAAAATAAACCAAAAACCAAACTATCAAAAAATTAAACCCTACATAATTTAAAAGGTGAAAAATATGAAAGTTAAACTAAAAATACTCAGTGCATTATTATTGACAGCATTAAGTGCTGCAACAATCGCACAAAACAATAAAAATATTGAAGTCACAATCGATGATAATAATGGTGTTATAACAAAGCATGTCACTGTTAACGGAGTTGAGCTTGATGAAGCGGGCATTGCCGAGTTAGAAGCTGATGAAAATGTAAAAATAATTCATCTTGAAGGTGTAGATGCTCAAGCCGGCGATACCATGACACTTGCAATTAATGATGGTCATGTTAGTTCTGACAATATAGAAGTTAGCATTAATACCAATGGTGATAAAGTCACAAAAACAGTCATTATGAATGGAAAAAAGCTAAGCACAGAAGAAATTGCAGAGCTTGAAGCCAGTGGCCAAATGAAAACATTTGATTTGGGAGCAGCAAATGGTCAAATGAAAAAGATGATTTTTATTAAAGCTGATGACGATGAGAGTTCACTTAATGAACAAGTCAAAATTATTGCAAAAAAATTGCATTTTGATTCAAGCAATAGTGCAACCATGGGTTTTATGGCAACTATTAAAGATGATGGTTGGCATGTCGTTTCAGTTGTTGCAAATTCAGGCGCTGCAGATGCGGGTATAAAAGCAGGTGATGTTATAACAAAGATGGGTGATATTGATTTAACTCAATCAATAGAAGACGTACAAGAAATAATAGAATTAACCCAATGGCAAGTTGGAGAAGTGGTAGAAGTAGAATTTATTCGTGATAATCAAGTGCAGTCTGTTTCAGTCGAAGCCCGAAAAAATGATTCTGCAGATTTTGTAATGAGCAATAAGAGTAACCATTCAATGCTTATGCTAAAGGGTAATGAGCTCAATGATTTATCTAAAACGATATCCGTTATGGTTTCAAATAATAATCACGATTTTAATTTTAATGAGGAAGATATTAATATGATTTTCCCCGAACATTTAAAAGACATTAAGGTTTTTATCGCACAAGGGCAAAGCACATCCGATTTATTAGGAAAAAATCATAAATTATCCACTCTAAGCAAAGGTTTGTCATCCTATTTCAAAACACAAGGCGGTGTATTGGTTTTAGAAATTGATCAGGATAATGTATTTTCTCTTCAGGAAGGGGATGTTATTAAACGCATTAATGGAGCCGACGTGAAAGCACCCAAAGACGTAATCAAAGCATTATTAAAATCAGAAAATCAACAAGATATAGAAATAAAAATTGTCAGACATAAACGAAACAAAACACTGAAATACAATAAATAACTTGAATTCATAAAAGCTTAAAGTTAATATACGCAACCTCGAAATCATCCCTTGATTTTGAGGTTGTTTTGTTTCAGGCAAGCAACTAAATACCAATTCAGATTGGGGCTCGTAGCTCAGGGGGAGAGCACCTCGTTGACATCGAGGGGGTCGGCAGTTCGATCCTGCCCGAGCCCACCAACTTTTTTGTACTTTATATCACGTCATAAGTTTCCAATCTCAATCTAAAAAAATCACTCACTTATAATCCATAAACTCGTATTTTATTTAAATTGACCTTGAAAACTTCTAACGCAATCTAAAGCACAAAAACCACGGCAATAAAGCAGCCTAATCTCAATCTAAAAAAATCACTCACTTATAATCCATAAACTCGTATTTTGTTTAAATTGACCTTGTGGCACTACTCATCAAATCTAAACGGCAAAATCATTGTAATAACCGAATCCAACCTTTATAGTAACACGTCATTGCGAGGAGGAACGACGTGGCAATCTTTTGAGGATTAGCCTTTTTTGAATCGAACCAGACTTGATGAGATTGCCACAGTCGTTCCTCCTTCGCAATGACTAGCCCGTATATTTCATAGGCTCGCTATAATTTTAGTATATCATATTGATATTAAAGGGAAATATAGATGTATTGAAAATGAACACTTTGTAACCATATTCGCTATGCAGTTTTTAGAAAAATTTCAGCGGTCATTTTGCCCGATTCACCTGCAAACGTAAGAATAACTAGGTTTCTCGGCGAATCGAACAAACTGACTCACTGAAATTATCCTAAAATTCTGCATTCCTATGAAATATACGGGCTAGACCTTATTTAAAAAAGGTCATTCCATGGATTGTACAAATGTCTCTCAAATTAATGGACAATAAAAAACCCCTAAATCTATAGGGGTTTTATTTGGAATATAAGTTGTTTAAAACTTAACCATGGTGTTCATTGCCATCATGAACGTGCCCATGTTCAAGTTCTGTTTTTGTTGCTTCACGAACGCCAGTGACTTCAACTGCAAAGTTTAATTGAACGCCAGCTAATGGATGGTTGTTATCAACCATAACATCATCACCAACAACTTCTTTTACTTTAACAACCGTCATTTGTCCATCCGGAGTTTGTCCTTGAAATTGCATGCCCGCTTCAATGTCCATATCTGGTGGGAACTGCGTTCGAGGAACTTTGTGAATAAGAGCTTCGTTGTATTCACCATAAGCGTCCTTTGGATCAATTTGCACGTCAAAAACATCGCCTTGTGCTTTGTCTATTAATGCATTTTCTAGTCCTGGAATGATATTGCCTTTTCCAATTAAAAAGCTAAATTTACCATCTTCAGATTTGTCGATGATGTTATTGTCGTTGTCTGTTAAAACATACTTAATGCTTGCAACGTGATCGTTTTGAATTTTCATTAATGTTTTCTCTAGTAAATAATTTTTATTAGTGCTGAAAAGATCAGCACTAACTTAATTTATGGGTTATCTGCTTTTATTCAAGTCTTTTATGACAGCAGCTAAAAATCGAGCCGCTTCTCCACCTGTTACCGCACGATGATCAAAGGTTAACGATAAAGGAATCATGCGATGCACTTCAAACCCACCAAGAACTGGAACCACTTCATTTAGTAGTTTTCCAGCAGCCATAATGGCTACACAAGGCGGTGTGATAACAGGAGTGGCATAACGACCCGCAAAGACGCCAAAATTTGATAACATGATAGTAAAATCCTTCATGTCTTCTGGAGGAATGCTGCGTGTTTTAATTTGTTCTTTAATTTTATTCATGCCTTTGCGTACCTGTACGGCATCACGCTGATCACAATTACGCATAGTTGGTACAAATAAACCGTCCGGTGTATCAACAGCTATACCGACATCCACATGTGAAATATTGCGTTTGGTTAATTTATCCCCATCGAACCAAGCATTTAGTGCGGGTTGTGCTTCAACGCCTTTAACTAATGAACGAATCAAGCGAGCCGTAATGTCTTCACCAGGTTGCCATTTATGAATATCGGCATCATCCATTAAAGTAGTGGGTACTATTTTGGCATGGGCATCAGCCATAATTCGAGCCATTGCACGTCGAGTGCCTTTGACTTGCTGCCATTCATCAGAAATCGTTTGAGTGGCAACAGTCTCTGAAATTTTGGGTTTATGCACCACAACACTTGGTTGCACTATTTGCTGTTGTTTGGGTTCTGGGATATGAGCCTGTTGAGTTGCAACCGAAGTTTGCGATGACTGTGATTGTGTTTGATGGGTGAGCTTTATGTCACTTGGGCGAATAACCCCTCCCGCACCAGTGGCAACCACATCATTTAAATTAACTTTAAGTTTTTTAGCTAAGGCTTTAACAGCAGGAGCAATTTTGATATTGCCTATACTGGAAATGTCACTGACAACTTTATTACTGGATTCCATTTCACCAACCACAGTTCCGCTGTCATTATCGTTGGCAAGTTCAGCTTTTGATGGTGGGTAGTTCTGTTCTGGCATTTTGCTTGTTGGCAAAGTGCTATCAAGTTCATCAATTAAATCTTCAATATCGTTTTGTAATTGCGTTGGCGAATCATTTGCAGGAGCTGCATTTTGTGTTGTGTCTTTGGTTTGTACGCCATCAAACTCAACAAGTACAGCTCCAGTATCAATAACATCACCGGGTTGACCGTATAATTTGGTGATGACTCCTGAATAAGGGCAGGGCACATCAACAACTGCTTTGGCTGTTTCCATGGAGACCATTGGCTGGTCTTCTTGGACTGTATCGCCTTCTTTTACATGCCATTCAACGATTTCTGCATCGGGCAAACCTTCACCTAAATCGGGTAAGTTAAATAATTTCATGAGACCTCCATCACTTCGTTTACAGCCTTGAGTATGCGATTAACTGTTGGCATGTATTTCTTTTCTAATTTAAATAATGGCATAATTACATCATAACCAGCGACTCGTTTTATTGGAGCCATTAGGGAATATAAGCTGTTTTCTGCCAAAGTAGCGGCAATTTCTGATGCAACGCCACAATGTTTTGGTGCTTCTTGAATAATAACACAACGACCAGTCTTTTTGACAGAATCCGCTATGGTTTCGTGGTCAATTGGGCTAACTGTTGCTACATCGATAACTTCAGCGGAAATGCCTTGTTTTTCAAGAGCTTCTGCGGCTTCTAATGTTTCTTTAATCATTGAACCCCAAGTGACAAGTGTAATGTCGTTACCTTCACGCAATTCAAAGCACATGTCTAAGGGAAGTTCTTCGCCATCATCAACCACTTCTTCTTTTACCAAACGGTAAATGCGTTTGGGTTCTAAAAACAACACCGGATCAGGGTCGCGAATGGCGGCTAATAATAAACCATAAGCCCGAGAGGGAGATGATGGGATTACGACTCGGATTCCTGGCGTATGAGCAAACATGGACTCAATGCTCTCTGAATGATGTTCGGGAGCATGTATGCCGCCTCCGAAGGGTGCGCGAATAACAAGTGGGCAGGTTAAACGTCCACGTGTGCGATTTCTCATGCGAGCAGCGTGGCAGACTATTTGTTCAAACATGGGGAAAATAAAGCCCATAAATTGGGCTTCGGCAACAGGCTTCATGCCTTGTGTTGCCATTCCAACTGTCATTCCTGCAATCATTGCTTCAGCTAGTGGTGTGTCAATCACACGATCCTCACCAAACCTTTGTGCTAGTCCTGAGGTGGCACGAAAAACACCACCGTTAATACCAACATCCTCACCAAGAACCACAACATCTTTATCGTGCTCTAATTCGTAATTTAATGCCAAAGATACGGCTTCAACCATTGCTAATTTTGCCATTATTTATTCTCCTCTTCTAAAGCAAGTGCATAAGCTCGTTGTTCTGCTAAGTCGTGTGGTAACTCTGCGTACATGTAGTCGAACATATCGGATACAGGCAGTTTTGAAGCACTTTGGTATTCTTTTACCGCGGCTTCTACTTTGATGGCACAATCTTCCATTAATTTGTTTTCTTGTTGAACGCTCCATTGATTATTGTCCATTAGGTATTGCCTTAAGCGTAAAATAGGTTCAAAACGCTTGGCATCTTCTACCTCTTGATCAGGACGGTAGCGACTGGCATCATCTGCGGTCGTGTGATCACCTAAACGGTAAGTGATAGCCTCAATTACAGTTGCACCTTCGCCGTTTCTTGCACGATCTAGCGCTTTTTTAACTTCATGATGAACAGCTAATAAATCATTTCCGTCGACTTGAATGCTAGGTAAACCTCCTGCAATGCCCTTTTGTGCTAAAGTTTCGCCACTGGATTGTTTTGCACGTGGAACTGAAATTGCCCAACCATTATTGATTATTACAAAAACCATGGGCAATTTGAACGCACTGGCTGCATTAATTGCTTCCAAAAAATCTCCTTTAGAACTTCCACCATCGCCAATAACAGATAGAGTGCACCTGGCTTCTTTTCTTAATTTAAACGCAAGTGCTGCACCAGCAGCGTGTGTGTTTTGGGTTGCTATAGGAACACACCAAGCAAAGTCATGGGGAGGGCCTGAAAAATTACTGCCACGTTCATCTCCACCCCAATAGAGTAAAACCTCTGACATTTTGACGCCACGGACAAACTGCACACCGTATTCTCGATAGGCTGGTGCAAAAACATCTTCGTATTTCATGGCAGAGCCAATTCCAACATGAACAGCTTCGTGCCCTAAAGATGATGCATAAGTGCCTAATTTTCCAGTTCGTTGTAAAGAAATGGCTTTGGCATCAAACACGCGTGTCAAGACCATGGTTTTGTATAATGATTTAATTGTTTCAAAGTCCTTTGCGATAGGAGGAATTGTCTCTCCCGTCAGTGTCCCACTTGGTGATAAGTATTGGATGTATTCAACACTAAAAGATGCTACTGTTGTCACTCTTATATTCTCCAGGAATTTGTTAGTAAAAATGGTGGTCTTAAATTAAGCGATGATTGTCATATCCTAATTTAAGATTTATTGTTGTTTTTCTGGTGTGATATTATAGAATACAAGAGAATTAATTTCTCAACTAATTTTTTGTCTTTTCACTAAAATGATTTATCTGATTTGCCAAATTTGCTAATGTGAAGCACCCAATGATTAAAACTGATCCAAAATATTCCTCTGAAATACTTAATTTTTTGCTATCTCAACCTGAGGCCAAGACTGTAAATGTACCTAAAAAAACGACTGTTGCGTTTGAAGGAGTGCAATGCAAGTCATTTAATTTTTTATTGTCAGGGAAAATAAAAGTGTTTAAAATTTCAGAAAGTGGAAAGCTTTTAACTTTATATTATATCAATGAAAATGAAGGCTGTATTTTGACAACAGCTTCGATTGTAAATAAGGTTCCTATACCAGCTATGGCTGAAACAGTTACTGATTGTCAGGTGTTATCTATTCCTGCTAGTTGTGTTGAAAAGTACTTTGAAGAAAGTAAGGTGTGGCGGAGGTTCGTTTTTTCATTATTGACCCAAAAAATGGCGGGCCTGGTCGATGTTGTAAACAATTTGGCTTTTCATCATTTGGACGAACGATTATATGACTGGATTATTGATAACCATGAAAATAAAGTAGTCAATTTAACTCATCAAGAAATTGCAAATCAACTTGCGAGTACCCGTGAAGTGATAAGTCGCAGCTTAAAATTTATTGAAAAAAAGGGAAAAATCAAACTTTCTCGTGGAAAAATCACCCTTATGTAACAATTGTTACAGACCATCATTTGTAAACCTTGCATAATCTGTTTTTTAATCAAAAAGCGAGAAAAATTATGAAAGTTAATGTAGGATCAGCAGATAAAGTTATAAGAATTGTGGCCGGTGTCGCAGTAGTAGGTTGGGGCGTATATGCTCAAAATTGGTTAGGTGCAATTGGTATAATTCCACTTGCTACTGCTGCTATGGGCTGGTGTCCTTTATATTCGATTTTTGGTATTAAGACTTGTCCAATAAAAAAGGATTAAGCCAAAGTATTTTATAATGGAGTCCATTATGGGCTCCACTTTTATAGGGTGGTGATTTATTTCTCAGTTATGCGTTCATAAGTCAAAAAACTATAATTGTATTTGTTTTTTTCATCGGCTTGATTATCAACTCTATCAGTTAATTGCCAGTCTTTTTCATTCCATTCAAAGTGGGTGTCTCCATTGAATTTATGGTGTATTTTGGTGATAAAAAGTTTGTTGGCATAAGGTAACAATATCTTGTAAATCATCGCACCACCGATAACCATTATTTCATCATTTAGTTGATTTATAGAATCCATATTATGAATTAAATCAAAGCCTTGTCTTGAAAAATTAAGGTTTTTTGTCAGTACAATGTTTTTTCTTTTTGGTAAGACAAAAGGGAGTGATTCACAGGTTTTACGCCCCATTAAAATGGTTTTATTGAGGGTTTTTTCTTTAAAGTATTTTAAATCAGCAGGGAGACGCCAAGGCAAATCGTTGTTGCTACCAATTAAATTATTTTCATCCATAGCTAAGATGTAAGTAAGCTTCTTTTTAATCATTTACACCGCAACCTTGGCTTTTATGTGAGGGTGAGATTGGTAGTTGATTAATTCAAAATCATCAATACTGAAATCAAATATATTTTTGATATCGGGGTTTATTTTCATTTGTGGTAAGTCATATGGTTTTCGAGTGATTTGTAATTGGGCTTGTTCAAGGTGATTTGAATACAGGTGCGTATCGCCAAAAGTATGAACGAAATCTCCAGGCTCTAAATCACAAACTTGTGCCATCATTAGGGTAAATAGGGCGTACGAGGCAATATTGAAAGGCACGCCTAGAAACACGTCAGCACTGCGCTGGTAAAGTTGACAGGATAACTTGTTGTCGGCTACGTAAAATTGAAATAAACAATGGCATGGTGGTAATGCCATGTTTTCTATTTCTCCAACATTCCAAGCACTGACGATTATTCGACGTGAATCAGGCGTGTTTTTAATCTGATTTACAATGTTTTGGATTTGGTCAATGGTTTTACCATTAGCTGTTGGCCATGAACGCCATTGGTGTCCGTAAACGGGTCCTAAATTTCCATTTTCATCGGCCCATTCATTCCAAATTCTGACACCATTGTCATTAAGGTATTTAATATTGGTGTCACCAGCTATAAACCATAACAATTCATGGATGATGGATTTAAGGTGGCATTTTTTTGTGGTGATGAGAGGAAATCCTTTTGATAGGTCAAAGCGCATTTGGTGTCCAAAGATGCTTTTTGTTCCAGTTCCAGTTCTATCCGTTTTGGTGGTTCCTGCTTCTAAAAGGTGTTGGAGTAAATGAAGGTAATTTTTCATGAATTAAATTATGAGAAGATAAGTTACCTTATTATATCAATCAAATCTACTTTTTGTGAAGAGAGGTTTGGAAAATTAACCAAAAAGAACTTTGCGAACTTGAGCGCTTTGTTTTAGAGCGGTAGATAACTTTTCTTGAGTTAAGTTGATGGCCTCAGGTAATAATGCTTTTTTTACCATTGGTCTATCAACCTTTGACAAAAATGACCTTTTAGATAAATCAATTGTCTTTTTTGTGTTTAGGTTGTTCTTTTTACTGTCTTTAATTAAGAAAACCTCAGGTCTAAGTCTTTTCTCTGGGTTGTGTGATACCACTAATGCGATTGAATTATCTGTTAATTCAACAATAGTTCCTGCTGGGTATAATCCAATTGCCTGAATGAAATCTTCGATAATCTTGCTCGAAAATAATTTATCTTTTTGGCTGTATAACCAATCCATGGCTTGAGCAGATGTCATTTGTTTGCCATAAGATTTTTTGCTAGTAATGGCGTCAAACACATCAACTAAACCTGCTATTTGTCCAAAGAAAGGTATTTCTGCTCCAACTAATCCATAAGGGTAGCCACTGCCATCAATTCTTTCATGGTGTGTTTCAACAATCACTAGAGTAGAGTGGTCAACATTTTTATCTGTTGCAAGCATTTCAACTCCAAGTTCCACATGACTCTTCATAATAATCTTTTCAGAATTGGTTAATTCTTTACTGCTATTAAGAAGCGTTCTTTGAATTTTGGTTTTGCCAATGTCTGCAAGAAGAACTCCCGTTGCTAAGGAGAGCAACTCTTCTTCACTTAATCCCAAGTAACGGCCAAAAACAATAGCAAGAATACTGGAACGAAGCGAATGGTTATAAGTATAGTCACCTTGATTTTTTAAACGGCTTAACCAAATCATGGTGTTTGGGTTTTTTATGACGCTTGCAACTACGGATTTTGCATGCGATTTAGTTTCAGTTATATTAAGTTTTTTTCCGACTCTTATGTTGAAGCTGATTTGTTCAATCGAATGGGATAAGTCCGAAAACAATACTTTGGCATTGTTAATTTCTTTCTTGAATGGTTTGGTGTTTTTTTCGTATCGCCCAATATCCAATACAATCTTTTTTAAATCAGAGGCAACAACATAAGAAGGTTTTGATTTTTTTTGTAACTTTTCGGCAGTCAACAATGGAGAGGGTTTGCTTATTTCGGATTCTTTATAAGGTTGCACGCCTTTCTCGCAATCTATAAAAACATACTCACAAAATCTTTGAAGCTCTTGAATTTCATGCTTGGTTCGAACATAAAACCCTTGGAAAGCAAAAGGAGTTTCCACCCAAGGACGATCAAGTTTGTGTATGTACATACCAACTGTGATTTGATTAACGCTAATTTTTTCTTGGGCTAACATTTTATTTGTTTAATTAATATACGTTCAATTATGTAAGTTCAATTATAGACAAATTTTGTTAAAAATATGTGAATAGGGTCAAAAAACTTAGCTTTTATTTGTTTTATAGGCAAATAAATGGTAATTACTTTGATTTTGTGGACCTTGGTGTGATTTTAATTTTTTTAAAGTTAAAGGAGTTTAGTTTTAAACCCCTTTATTTTTTGTTGTTTAGGTTGGCTTAATAAATTAGGCCATTGCCTTGATTTTGCTGTTCAAGCGGCTTTTATGCCTTGCCACTTTGTTTTTGTGGAAGATGCCTTTGTTTGCGACACTGTCAATAACAGGAACCATTTTAGTGTAAAGTTCTTGTGCATTCTTTTTATCACCTGCTTCAATGGCTTTGACAACATTTTTAATGTGTGTTCTAGCATTTGAACGAAGGCTCATGTTATGAACGCGTCTTTTCGCTGCTTGTCTAACGCGTTTTTTTGCTTGTGCTGAATTAGCCAATTTATTTCTCCAATAATTTGTTTGGTTAAAAATTTAAGGCAAGCATTATCACGATTTAGTCCTTTGTAGTCAATAATTTGCTCTTAAAATGCGTTAAATGGTCAATATCTGCCGATTTTAGCTGAAAAAAGTGATATTTTTAATAATACGTATGAATTTTAGCTTTTTATCAATAGAATTACGACTCTTTTTAATATGCACTATTTAATGAGTTTGTTCAAATCCACCGCTGTTGTTAGTTTGTTTACTTTTGCTTCGCGCATCAGTGGCTTTGTGCGCGACCAAGTGATGGTGGTATTCTTTGGAGCGACAGTATTAACAGATGCTTTTCTTGTAGCATTTAAAATTCCAAATTTTATGCGTCGATTGTTTGCTGAGGGTTCTTTTTCTATGGCATTTGTTCCAGTATTAAATGAGATTAAAGCGACGCAGTCAAAAGAGTTGTTGAAAGAATTTATTGATAGGGTTGCAGGCACGTTAATTTCTATTGTTTTAATTGTTTGGATGTTATTGGAAATTTTTGCACCACAAGTGCTTTGGTTGACGGCACCTTCCTGGCAGGGCTCTGAGCCTGAAGTTTATAAACAAACCGTTGGTTGGTTGCGTTATACTTTGTTTTACTTTCCTTTTATAGTGATGGTTGCTTTTGCTGGAGGGATTTTAAATTCGCATAAGAAATTTGCCTTGCCAGCAGCGACTCCAGTCTTGTTGAATGTGTCATTAATATTAAGTGTTTTGTTTCTGCGTGATTATTTTGAAATACCCGAAAAATCTTTAGCTGTTGGTGTATTGATTGCTGGTGTTGTGCAGTTATTTGTGCAAATTCCTGCTTTGTTGAAGTTGGGTTTGTTTCCCAAGTTTAAATTCGGCTTTAAGGATGAAAAGGTTAAGAAAGTCATGAAACTCATGATTCCAACTTTATTTGGTTCGTCGGTTGCACAGATTAATGTTTTACTCGATACTATTATTGCTACTTGGTTGGTTGCAGGCAGTGTGTCGTATTTATACCTTTCTGAACGTTTGCTCGAGTTTCCTTTGGGGATTTTTGCCATTGCGATTTCAACTGTAATATTGCCTACTTTATCACGGCAATTTGCTAAAGAAGATAAGGGTGAGTTTGTAAAAACCATGCGTTGGGCATTAAATTTAGGCTTTTTAATCGCTATTCCTGCCGCTATTGGTTTAACCGTTTTAGCTCAACAGGTTGTCATTACTTTATTTGAGCATGGTAAGTTTACTCCTGATAAAACGCAAATGGTTAGTATCAGTCTCATGGCGTATATGTTGGCATTGCCAGCTTTTATTATCAATAAAATTTTATTACCAGCTTATTATTCTCGTAAAGACACAAAAACACCTGTTAAAATTGGCATAATCGCCATGTTCTCCAATATGGGTTTTAATCTTATATTTGTGGGTATTCTTTGGTATTTAGATTTTTTTGCTTTACATGTGGGTTTAGCACTAGCCAGTGCGGTTTCGGGTTGGATGCAAACGCTTATGCTTTATCGTGGTTTGCGTCAGGTAAATGTTATACCCAAAGGTGTTATTGAGTGGAGAGTGGTCACTAAAATTTTACTAGCAAGTCTTGTGATGGCTTTGTCGTTGTATCTATTGGTGCAGCAATTTGGTAATTGGTCGGATTTAACGTGGTATGGCAGGTTAGGGCGATTAAGTTTCTGTATTGGTTTTGGTGTTTTGGTTTTGTATGCCTGTTTGGTCGCATTGAAGGTGAGGGTTAAACAAATGCTGGTGCATCGATGAAACTTGTTCGCTACCCTCAACAACAGCCAATACCTTGCAAAACGGCACTAACTATCGGAAATTTTGATGGTGTCCATTTGGGACATCAGGCTTTAATTAAGCGGGTTGTTGACTATGCAAAAAAAAATGAGTTAAAATCTTGCGTGGTTTCTATGCAGCCCTTAGCCTCACAATACTTTATGGGGAAAGAGAATGTACCTTTGTTGACGCCTTTTAAATGCAAGTATCATCTAATTAAGGCATTAAATGTGGATTATTATTGTTTGCTTAATTTTAATAAAAATCTGGCAGAATTATCAGCGGTTGATTTTATTGAAGAAATACTGCTTAAAGGATTAAATGCGCAACACATCATTATAGGCGATGACTTTAGGTTTGGTAAAAACAGAGTTGGCGATATTGCATTGCTTAAACAATACTGCCTGCCACGAGGTGTGACGGTTGCACACATCAATACTGTAGTGGAAAAAGACAATGCACGAATCAGTAGTTCACTGATACGAAAACATTTGGATAAAAGTGAATTTGATTTTGTCGAGCATACCCTTGGGCGACGATTTTCGATTCTTGGTCGAGTGAGCAAAGGCAAGCAATTAGGGCGGACTTTGGATTTTCCTACAATCAATATAAAATTGAAAAACAGGGCTGTGCCGATCAATGGGATTTTTTGCGTTAAAGTAAAGTTTTCTGATGCAGAAACTTACCTAGGAGCTGCCAGTATTGGTACAAGACCTACAGTCAATGGCGGGTCAAATTTGCTGGAAGTTTACATTTTAGATTTTAATAAACAAGTTTATGGGCAAAATGTTGAAGTTTTGTTTTACCATAAAATAAGAAATGAAGTAAAATTTGATTCCTTAAGCGAATTAAAACAACAAATTTACGATGATGTGCTTAAAACACGTCATTTTTTTAACAACAAAAACAAAACAATAACGGAGCCATTGCGTGAGCAATAATTACAAAGAAACACTTAATTTACCCAAAACTAAATTTTCCATGAAGGCTGGATTGGCACAAAAAGAACCCATGTGGTTAAAAAAGTGCGATGAAGAAAATTTATACCATAAGTTACAAGAAGCAACAAAAGACCGTCCGCAATTTATTTTACACGATGGGCCTCCTTATGCAAATGGCTCTTTGCACACAGGTCATGCCTTAAATAAAATTTTAAAAGACATTATTATCAAGTCAAAATTAATGTCAGGATTTTGTGCACCCTATGTTCCTGGTTGGGATTGCCATGGCTTGCCGATTGAAATTCAAGTCGAAAAAAAATACGGCAAAGTAGGGCAGAAAATTGATGCAAAAACCTTTCGCCAAAAATGCAGGGAATACGCAAGTAAACAAGTTGAAATTCAAAAAGGTGAATTTAAACGCCTAGGTGTCATTGGTGATTGGGATAACCCGTATTTAACCAAGGATTTTAAATACGAAGCCGATATGGTTCGAGCTTTAGGAAAAATTGTTGAAAATGGTCACGTAGAAAAAGGTGTTAAACCAGTTAATTGGTGTTTTGACTGTGGTTCGGCTTTGGCTGAGGCGGAAATTGAATACCAAGATAAACTTTCTCCAGCCATAGATGTGGCTTATGCTGCCGTTGATGCCGATGCGCTTTATGCCGCTTTTGGTGTTGAAAATCAAGGTAATAAAGTTGCAATTCCGATTTGGACAACAACACCTTGGACGCTGCCAGCTTCTATGGCGGTTTCTTTGCATGAAGAGTTAGAGTATTCACTTATTAAAGGGCATGAAGATTATGTTTTGGTTATAGCCTCAGCATTGGTTGATGACGTTGTTTCAAAATATGGTATCAAAAATCCAGAAATTGTTGCGACAACAGTAGGAAAAAATCTTGAAGGCTTAAAGTTACAACATCCTTTTTATACTGATAGACAAGTGCCTGTGATTTTAGGCGAACATGTGACAACAGAGGCGGGTACTGGCGCGGTCCATACCGCTGGTGGACATGGTGTGGAAGATTTTAAAGTTTGTAATCAATACGGTATAGAAATTTATAATCCAATGGGAGGTAATGGTGTATTTTTAGAAAGTACGCCAATATTTGGCGGTCAATATATTTGGAAGGCTAATAAAACAATTGTTGAATTATTAAAAGAAGAAAATGCTCTGTTAAATTTTGAAGAAATCAACCATTCTTATCCACATTGTTGGCGTCATAAATCACCAACAGCATTTAGAACGACGCCGCAGTGGTTTATTAGTATGGATAAAAAAGGCTTAAGAAAGAAAGCTTTAGAGGAGATTCGGCATGTAAAATGGATTCCTGCTTGGGGTGAGTCTCGTATTTATTCCATGATTGAAACGCGTCCAGAATGGTGTATCTCTCGACAACGAACTTGGGGTGTTCCGATTACTTTATTTACTCATAAAGAAACAGGAGCATTGCACCCGGATACTTTAGGAACGATGGAAAAAGTGGCTCTGTTGATGGAAAAATCAGGTATGGATGTGTGGTTTGACACGGATAGCAATGACTTAATATCGGATGCTGAAAATTACGATAAAACCACGGATGTTTTAGATGTGTGGTTTGATTCGGGTGTTTCTCACTTTGCGGTTTTACGCGCCCGTGAAGAATTACGGGAGCCTGCTGATTTGTATCTTGAAGGTTCTGATCAACACCGTGGTTGGTTTCACTCGTCTTTGCTGACAGGAACCGCAATAAACAATCGTGCACCTTATAAACAGGTTTTAACTCATGGGTATGTGGTGGATAAAGACGGCAGAAAAATGTCAAAGTCTTTGGGTAATATCATTTCACCCAAACAGCTCATTGATACCTATGGAGCCGACATTTTACGCTTGTGGTGTGCCTCAACGGATTACACCAAAGAAATCTCGGTTTCTGATGAAATCATGAAACGCGTTGCTGACGGATATCGACGTATTCGCAACACTTCGCGCTTTTTTATTGGTAATTTAAACGATTTTGATGCAAGTAAGCAAATGCTTGAAGTGAAAGATTGTACCTTATTAGACCAATGGGCAATCAGGCAAGCAGTTGCATTGCAAGAGGAAATTATTGCAGATTATAACAGTTATCAATTTCACCAAATTTACCAAAAAATGAGCACCTTCTGTTCTCAAGAAATGGGTGCATTTTACTTGGATGTTCTTAAGGATAGATTGTACACAGCTAAAAAAGATTCTAAGGCTCGCAAATCGGCTCAAACAGCGATGCATCATATTTTGCAAGCATTGATTCGTTGGATGGCGCCAATCATGACTTATACTGCCGATGAAATCTGGAAACTCATAGGAAATGAAGAGAATATTCTTTTTGAACAATGGTATAACATTCCGCAAGTGGCAGAAAATTTGCAATGGACTGACAAGAAGTGGAGTGCTATTAGAGAAATTCGTCATGCCAATACTAAATTGTTAGAACAGTTGCGAATCGCTGGCGAAATTGGATCTTCTCTTGATGCGGATGTGACTATTTATGTTGATGATGATAAGTTTAATCAACTTAAAGACATTAATGATGAACTGCGTTTTGTGTTAATTACCTCAGCTGCGAAATTGTTGCCGATTTCAGAAAAACCTGATGAAGCAATAGAGTGTGAGTTGGAAGAAGGTTCTGTCTTTATTGTTGCACAAGTTGCCAAAGGAGACAAATGCACACGATGTTGGCATATACGAGAAGATGTCGGTTCCAATACGTTACACCCAGAACTGTGCGGACGTTGCATAACCAATGTGGATGGTGATGGCGAGCAAAGAGCTTATGCTTAATCGCTTGACGCATAAATCTGGATTGTGGTGGTTGCCAATTAGTGTCATTGTGTTCTATTTGGATCAATTAAGCAAATCCATGGCAACACAATCTTTGGAGATATACGTAGCCGTCCATGTGGATACTTATCTTAACTGGACATTAATGCATAACGAAGGCATGGCATTTAGTTTTTTGGCTGATCAATCGGGCTGGCAACGCTGGGTTATTGGTATAATTGCCATGATTATCGTTATTTGGCTGTTAATTTGGCTAACAAAAACTAAGTTGGATCAGAAGTTTTTAAACTTGGGATTGGTCTTTATTATTGGTGGGGCTTTAGGAAATATCTATGACCGTCTTAGCTTGGGTTATGTGATTGATTTTATTGAAGTACATTATAATGAGTATTATTGGCCTGCCTTTAATATTGCAGACACCGCCATTAGTATTGGGGCTTTGTTTTTGATTTTAGATTTGCTATTTGGACAAGAAGATGAAAATCACTCTAGCTAACCCACGTGGTTTTTGCGCTGGTGTTGATCGCGCTATCGAAATTGTTAATCGTGCTATTGAGCTTTTTGGAGCACCAATTTATGTTAAGCACGAAGTGGTGCATAATCGTTTTGTCGTTAATAACCTCAAAGATAAAGGGGCTGTATTTGTTGAAGAACTTGATGAAATTCCCGATGATACCATTGTCATATTTTCAGCTCATGGTGTTTCACAAGAAGTGCGAAGAACAGCTAAAAAGCGCGGTTTAAAGGTATTTGATGCCACTTGCCCCTTGGTTACAAAAGTGCATATGGAAGTTATGCGTTATTGCAAGAGTAATTTTAATTTAATCCTGATTGGTCATGAAGGTCATCCAGAAGTTGAGGGAACAATAGGGCAGTGGGATTGTGAAAAAGGCAATGGAGCTGTTTTTATGGTTGAGTCAATTGGTGATGTTCAGAAGCTTAACTTAACTGATGATAAAGAACTGGCTTACGTGACTCAAACAACACTGTCATTGGATGATACGGCAGGAATTATTTCAGCATTAAAATTAAAATTCCCTAAGATTCAAGGCCCAAAACACGACGATATTTGTTACGCAACGCAAAACCGCCAAGTTGCCGTTAAAGAGTTGGCACATGATTGTGATTTAGTGTTGGTTGTTGGCAGCGTCAATAGTTCCAACTCCAATCGCTTACATGAACTCGCCGAACGTCAAGGTGTTAAAGCCTACCTAATTGATGATGCCGATTGTATTGATTTAGATTGGTTTGAAAATGTAGATAAAATTGGCGTCACTGCAGGAGCATCAGCCCCTGAAAAATTAGTAAAAGATGTGTTGGATTTTATCAGGGTTCATTGTTCAAATGTGTCCATTAATGAATTGGCTGGGGAATCCGAAAGCATGGTTTTTGCCCTACCAAAAGAGCTTAGATTGCACCAACTTTGACCGCTCATCCTAATAAATTGACCGTTTGTCTAAAATGTATTTCTTTTATTTGCTAATTGTTTGAACTTCCTTATTATGTCCAGTGTATACAAATAACAGATTTCCATGATTAAAAATTACACATTTAAATATAAGCGTATAATACAAGGTTTTACATTAGTAGAACTTTTGGTTGCTCTTGCTATAGCAGGTATCCTTGTATCATTTGGCGTACCCTCTTATAACCGCTTTGCACAAAGACAGTCATTGTCCAATGAGACCAATAATCTATTATCTGATTTGAATTTTGCTCGAAATTTAGCAGTTGATAAAGGCACAAATGTCTCCCTTGTGTCAAATAATGGCTCTGATTGGGAAGGTGGCTGGGTAATCACTCAAGACTTGCCCACTAATCCCGTAACAACTAAAAACGTTAGAATTAAACAACAAGTTTCTGGAAATATTACTATTACCGAAAATGGGGGACTGAGTAAAGTAACCTATGACAGCCAAGGAGGAGCATCAACTTTGGTTAACTTTACAATTCAAAAAACACCAGATTATCCAAATTTTATTGCTTTAACGGTTTCACCATCTGGTTTAGCTTCATCCAATAGGAAACTCTAATGTTAAAAAAATTACTTAAACACAGGAAAATAAAACGTTCTGAAAACGGATTCACCTTAATAGAAGCTATGATTGCAGTAGTCGTTTTTTCATTTGGGTTGCTTGGTGTGGCAGGGGTTATGATTGTTTCGGTTAAAAACAACCACAATGGTTATTTGCGTTCACAAGCAACATTTCTTGCACATTCAATCATAGAGACTATGCGCATGAACTCTTGGGAATTATGGAGAAATGCCTACAATGGTAATTATGGTAATCCAGGTTCTGTGGTGAATATTTCATCCATGTGTACTGTTTCAGCTCCTTGCGGTTGTAATGCGGGTGTGGCGGCTCGTGATACACAGCAATGGAGTAATATGATTATTCAATCTTTACCTAATGGCAAGGGGTCAATACAATGTGCCCCTACAGTTGCTTTATCAAATTCGGTTTCCTGTGATATGTCCGATGAGCCGTATTTGGGTATGTGTACAGTGACGGTTTCTTGGACAGAATCAAATGAGACGGATGCATCTTCTACACAACAAATAACAATAGTGGCTAACCCATAATCATGAAAAGGAAAAATACAAACATGAGTTTATTGAAGCTTAAAAGAATAAAAGGTTTTTCTATCGTTGAGTTGATGATAGCTATTTTGATAGGTCTTATCGTATTAACAGGCCTAATTACGGTATTTGATACTTCTTCAAAGATGAGTCGCACGCAAAATGGTTTGGCTCGTATCCAAGAGAATGGGCGTTACGCCATATCATTACTGCGAGACCAAATCTCACAGGCAGGTTATGCTTATTGTTTCGGAGAAAAAAGTGAAAGTCCCGTTCTGGGAGGAGTGCCAGATCCTTTATTGCCTCCACCACCTAGTGCATTAGCCGTAACAAAAATTGCATGGGATATACAAACGTCCAACTTTATACAAGGTGTTCCAACACAAGCACTTGCTGGTGGTGTAGCATTTGATCCAGGTTATCTTCTTTTTGGTCATGAATGCGATAACGGTGGCAATTGTACGCCAGCCCTTAATGCGCCAGGTGCTAATGCTAATGCCAATATCCCGTCTGTTGGAACTGGAGATGGAGACAGAATAGCAGGAACAGATGTTTTGACCATTCGGTATTTGCGTGGAGGTAGAGAAGTAAGTAATACCGTTCCATCCTCCAATACCATAACCTTTACACCATTTGCTTCTGGAAATCCTCCTGATTCAATTCCGTCATCTGGTCAGGTTATTATAATGTCTTGTGAAGACACATCGCCAGTAGTTTTAGATATTGTAAGCAATGGAGCTGGTTCTATGACAACAGCAACACCTCCTCCTAGCATGAGTTACCTTACCAAGGCTTTTAACTTACAAAGAGATTTAGTTAATATAACTTACTACGTCGCTAATAAAATAGTAGATGGGCGTTCAATACCAACTTTGTATGCTTCAATTAATGGGGTGGCAAATCCAGTAATAGAGGGCGTAGATGCTTTTGATGTAATCTATGGTGTTAGAGATGGTTTTGCAAACACTATGTTTTTAACTGCGGATCAAGTTCAAAACAATATGGATAACCTTAATTGTTGGCCAGCTCCTGAGCTTATGTCTGATGGTGCTCTACCTGGTAATCAAGGTAAAATGACCAATCAAAATGGCTGTGGCTGGCGTTCCGTCGCAACTGTAGAAATTCACATGCTCTTAAATACATTATACAACAGTAGCTTAGCAGATGAAGGATTTAAATACAGTCAATATGGTGTAGGGACACACGAAAGCAGTGATATTCCTTCAGCTATACCACATTACAAAATGCACAGAAAAGAATTTTCTGCAACGATAGCATTAAAAAATATTATCCATTAAATTCATAAACAAGAAGAACTATTATGAGAAATAAACAATCACAATTTAAATCAAAAAGAAAGCAAGGTGGAGTGGCATTAGCTATTGGGATTATCTTGCTTCTGATTATATCCGTCATTGGTATTAATTCAATGAAATCTGCCTTGCTACAAGAAAAGATGGCAGGGGGGTTGATGAATCGCAATTATGCCGATTCAGCCGCCTATACCTTGTTGATAAATGTAGAACACTTCCTATACACCTCATTTCAACGTTATAATGGAAACAGTGATGTTTGTTCTCCGTATTGTGGCGATGATCCGCGTTCGGATGAATGGCATGAATTTTCAACAAAAAAGAATATGAATGAAGGCATGACTTACCCAGGTTCATCAAACCCCTTAAGTGTTTTAATGCCATATTTGCACGATGAACCTCGCTTTGTTATGTATGAAACAACTAATTCTGCTACAGGTACAGGTGCCTCTACAACAGGTGCAACCTTACAGTCAACACCAGGAGAACTTGATAACGGCTCAGCTGGCGGTACAGCCGGTAGTGCTGGGAACAGTAGTCAATCAGAGGCTGCAACACTGAATACTTATAGAATTGCGACCAAAGCAAATGACAAATCAGGTAATTATTATGTTGTTTATGAGTCCATCTATGCATTGGTAGTAAATTAAGGAGTTTAAAATGAAAAATTACAACATTAAAATCAAATCTTTTCTCACATTTACAATGCTGAGTTCTTTATCTCAAGTTAATGCCATACCTTTGTTTTTAAAAGATGAGCCTTTGTACTTGAGTCAATCCGTACCACCAGCATTAGCGATTACTTTTGATGATTCAGGCAGTATGGCATGGGGTTTTATGCCATCAGGGCGTTCTTATTCTACTGATAAAAGTAGTACAGCTTCATCAGATTACAATGAAATATATTATGACCCAACCATTAACTACAAGCCACCCGTATGGTCTGATGGAACATCTTTTCCAAGCTCAAACTACACTTCTGCCCAATTTGATGGTTTTTATCTAGGAGGGAATACATCTTCGAGTTTAGGGCGGACGAAAAACTTAAGCAATAATTATAAAATGGTATGGAAAAGTTATCCAAATTACTCAAGTGGATCTGCAAGTATAACTTATAAAAGTGCGGATAGACCAGATTCAGATGAAGGCTATTATTATACTTGGAATGGGCCAGGTGCACCAACAAGAGATGGAGATGAAGGAACAGGTTCTGGTGAATACACTCTACATAAAATGAACTCAGCAACAGCACAAGAAAAACAAAATTTTGCAAACTGGTACACTTATTATAATACACGTGGTAAATTAGCAAAATCGGCAGTTAGCCATGCATTTGTTAATTTTGGACCTGATTTCAAGATAGATTGGCAGCAATTAAATAAACTTTCTTATGATCCGTCAGGAAAAAATGTAGATTTATTTGCTGGTAGTCATCGTGATGATTTTTATGACTGGTTGTATTCAATTCCTTCAAGTGGTGGAACGCCATTAAGATTGGCTACTCAAAGAGCGGGAGAGTTATTTACTCAAGGAGGAGTTGGAGATACAGATAGCCCATATTATGATGCTAACTATGGATCTGAGTTATCCTGTCAACAAAATTTCCACATAGCCATATCAGACGGTGGTTGGAATAGTGCAGCAGGTTCCAGTACTAATTCTGATTTCGTTCCTGTTGAATTACCTGCGATTGATCCAAGTGGCGTGAATTTAATTTATGATTATGACCCTGAGAATCTTCCATCAAAGATGTATGCCAAGTCCACATCCGATACCTTAGCTGATAAAGCATTTGATTATTGGAGTATTGATTTGAGAGACAATCTTGAAAACAGAGTCCCACAATACATAGAGGATTATACAGATAGTTCTGGTAATACGGTAGTTGTTCCAACTGGGGAACAGTGGTGGCAGCAACCAGAATTGTTTTGGAATCCACTCAATGATCCTGCATCGTGGCAACATATGGTGAATTTTAATATTGGTTTGGGCGTATTTGGTTCATTAAATCCAGCATCGAGTTTGGCTGGTATCAGAGATGGTTCCTTAACTTGGCCAGGAACTGGTACAACTGCTGGTTTAATTGATGATGTTTGGCATGCTTCTTTAAATAGTCGAGGAAAGTTTTTTAGTGCTAAAGACCCAGCGGAATTGGCAACAGCACTAAATAAGGTGGTTTCTAATATCATAACACGAAAAGGTCGAGCCAGCGCTGGTTCTGTATCAGGGAATGTCATTGGTACCAACTCTTTTGCCTATAGAACCGGTTTTGATACTTCAGACTGGTCTGGTGAAGTTATATCATCTCTTCTTAATTCTGATGGTTCATTTGGTGCCACTCAATGGGATGCAGGCTGTAAACTAACAGGAGGTCTATGCCCTTCTACTGGCACACCTGTTTCTGCTACAAATACAGCAAGCTCTAGGAATATATTTACTACAGATGGGTCATCAAAATTTGATTTTAATAGCAGTGCTTTGCCTTCAGATGCAGTAGCGAAATTACTCAATACACAATTTGTAATTGATTCGGGCTCTAGTATAAATTTATCAACTATTGTGGACTACATACGTGGAGATCAATCTTCTGAAATCCAATATGGAGGGGCTCTAAGGGATAGAAAAACATTATTAGGTGATGTAATTCATTCGCCACCACTCTTAGTAAGAGGACCTTCTGCCAATTATGAAGACGATGTTTGGCCTGAATTGTCACCTGAAAGAATTGCTGCAGACAATGGATTTGGTTATGAAGCTTTTCAAAATGATAATAAAAGCAGAAATCCTATTGTATTAACTGGAGCCAATGATGGCATGTTACATGCTTTTGATTCTGGTTTAAATAGTTCATCAAATGGAGGGGATGAACTGTGGGCCTTTATACCATCATCATCATTTGATTATTTAGCGGAGTTGTTGAATCCAGCCTACCAACATAAGTCGTTTGTTGATGCAGCCCCTTTTGTAAGGGATGCATTTATAAATAGTAGCTGGACAACTGTTGCATTAGGTAATGTACGTCATGGTGGAAAGCTTTTTTATGCCTTAGACTTAGGAAACAATCCTGAAAATGAACCTGATGTTTTATGGGAATTTACTGAAAATACAGATCCTGATATGGGATATACTTATTCTGGAGGTATTATTGCACGCGTATATAATCCTTTAACTCATGATTCTAAATGGGTTGCTTTTTTACCAAATGGGTATAATAGTGCAAATCAAATATCAGTTATGTATGCTGTTGATATAGAGACAGGTGCTTTGTTACATAAATGGCTAGGAACAGGTGGATCAACAGCTGAGCCAAATGGAATGGGTCCTCCTGTTGCGGCGGATTTTGTCGCCTATGATTCTTCAGATCCAAGCATTAATTCTTATAACGCTGATCAAGGTGC
Source organism: uncultured Alcanivoracaceae bacterium (assembly GCA_947311585.1). Classification (GTDB taxonomy): domain Bacteria; phylum Pseudomonadota; class Gammaproteobacteria; order Xanthomonadales; family Marinicellaceae; genus NORP309. Next base: position 27,039 of record CAMZLQ010000028.1, read on the forward strand.
AGACTTTGTTTATGCTGGAGACTTGCATGGAAATTTATATAAGTTTAATGCCTTAGAAGTGTTTAGTTCAGGAACAACAGTTGCTGAAGTAATGTTTGATGGCAGCAAAGACCAACCCATAACAACCCCACCTCGAATATTTACTCCAGGAGATGCAACAGAAGATGTATTGGTTGTTTTTGGTACAGGTAAATACATAGAGACACCTGATAGGGATGTTAATACCACCCCACCTCAATTTTTAATGGGCTTACGCGACTCTCTAAACTCATATCCTACCTATTCTATTTCTGATGTAAATAGTAGAATTGTTGAACAAACATTTAGTGAACCGAGTCCTGGTTTTAGAGACGTCACAGACAATCCTGTAGATTCAACACAAAGTTGGATAGACTATTTGCCAGAGCAGGGTGAGCGTATGGTGAATGTATTAGGGAGAGATAATAGAACTAAAACATTGTTATCACTTTCAATAATACCAACAGGATTAGATCCATGTTTACCAGGCGGCAGAAGTTGGGTTATGTTATTGGATGCAAGAACAGGTGGAAAAAAACCCAATTCAGCATTTCTTAATGGGAATGCAGATGGTATGTTAGTTAATGATTTGGTTCTAAATGTTAATATACTTACAACTCAGGGTGGAAATAGCTCCATATTGCATTTGGATACGGTAGGTAATGGAGGTAGTAGCGATATAACAGTTAATCAAGAGATAGCTACTAAAGTCTGGGGAAGAAAAAGTTGGCATCGAATCATATTAGATTAATCTGGAGAATTGAAAATGTTTAATAAAAGTTTAATATATATTGGGATTTTAGTCTTCTCAGTAGCAAGTTTTGCACAGGATATAGTTTCAAGACAATCCATTAAAGCAAAAGTAATTAATGTTGAAAATAAAAAAGATCAACAAGGAGATGAATGGGTTTATATCACTTTAGAGGTTAATAAAAGAGTGAAGAAATATGAGTTTAGTCCTTTTAATGGAGAATATTGGTTTTATAAAGCCAATTTATCACCACTACCAATAAATAAGATTAAAGTTGGTAAGATTTATGATATAGAAATGGGTAAGTTTTCAACTCACAACAAAAACAGTGCAATAGTAGATATGATTTATTATATTGGTGAACGACCCTATGTAAGTGGAGAATTAGAGTAACTTATGAAAAATAATTATAAAGGTTTTACATTAATAGAGATGATGGTAGTGATTGTCATAATTGGTATAATTATGGCTTATGCGATACCGTCTTATCAAAGGCAGGTTATTCGTTCGAAAAGAACTGAGGCTCAGAATGTATTAATGCAAATATCAGCTCGTCAGGAAAAGAATAATGCAGTATTTTTACAATACGCTACAGGTATTGACGGCGGTAATTCACCAACAGCAACTGATTTGGGGTTTCTAGGAGCTCCTTTCACGACTTCGCCAGATTATCTATATAGTATGACTAATGATAATGGCTACACTATAACAGCAACCGCACAAGGTACAACACAAGTCAATGATAACTTTGGAACGGATTGTCGGGTATTAACTTTGAATTCCTTGGGGCAAAAAATGCCACTTTCTTGTTGGCAATAAAGTAATATAAATTATTGAAAGAAAACAGTTTACCTGTTTTCTTTCAATAATCTTTGTTTATCTCTGCTCCAATCTCGATTTTTCTCGGTCATGCGTTTGTCATGAATGTTTTTGCCTTTTGCTAATGACAGTTTAAGTTTGATTTTCCCCGCTTTCCAGTAGAGTTTTCGAGGCACTAAAGTTAAGCCCTTGCGTTCGATTGCACCAATTAAATGATTGATTTCCTTTTTATGCATTAATAACTTACGTGGTCGCATCGGATCAGTTTCTATATGGGTGGATGCACTTAATAATGGAGTGATATGTGTTCCGATCAACTGAGCTTCACCATTTCGAATAAAGACATAAGAGTCATTAAACTGCACCTTAACTTGTCTTAGGCTTTTGACTTCCCATCCTAATAAGGATAAACCTGCTTCAAAATCTTCTAGAAACGAATATTCATAACCCGCTTTTTTATTAATTGCGATGACATTTGATGGTGTTTTTTTCTTTTTTTTACTCATGAGTGCAATTGTACTAAAATTTACCATAAAAGTTGTATAATAAGCTTTTTTTTAGACAAATCTATGCACCAAGTACACCGACAAGCCATTGTCAGACATAATGCCAGACAAATGTATGATTTAGTCAACCTAGTTGAAGAATACCCACAATTTCTAAATTGGTGTCATGACTCTCACATAATTGAAAAAAATGATAAATACATGGTGGCAGGAATGACCGTAAGTTTGGTTGGTCTAAAACAAAAATTTACAACAAAAAATGAATTTTTCCAAAATGAGAATGGCTTTAGTATAGAACTGAGCCTAGTTAAAGGTCCTTTTGAAAAGCTTACTGGAAACTGGGTTTTTACTCGCTTAACGTCAGATGCAAGTAAAATTGAATTACACCTCAAGTTTAATTTCAAATCGGGTATACTTAATGGCGCATTTAAAAGAGCTTTTGGCACTATAGCTCAACAACTAGTTACTGATTTCGTTAAGAGAGCCAAGCATGTCTACAATTGAAATAATTTATCCTACATTAGAAGAACAAAAGTCTTTTTTTGTCAATTTTACTGCGAATATGACGATAGAAGAGGCTATTGAAAAGTCTGATATTTTAAAGAAGTATGAAGAAATTGACTTGAAGATAAATCATGTAGGGATTTTTAATCAAGTCAAGAAATTAACTGATAAAATAAATGCTGGTGATAGAATAGAAATTTACCGTGACTTAATTGCAAACCCAAAAGAGGTAAGAAGAAAACGAGCGCAAAAGCAAAAAGAAGCTGGGGTTATTAAATAACTACAACTTCTATTTTGAGTAAAGGTTATTAGTCGGTTATTGTTGTGCTGTTTTTTTCAGGAAAATAATTGCCTTCTGTTTTTGTAAGTTTGTTGTCTTTAAAAAAGAGTGTTAAATGTTTAACTGTATCGATTTTCCCTTTGATTTTGAATGTGTTGACATAATCCCATCTGTTTTGATTAAAGGGATCAGCAATTGCAGGCGTACCTAGTATAATTGCAATCTGCCTCTTACTCATGCCTGGTTTGATTTGGTCT
>CAMZLQ010000029.1 GCA_947311585.1 uncultured Alcanivoracaceae bacterium
CTTTAACGTTTAAAGAATCCACCCAATAAACCAGAACCTTTTTTCAAGATGTCACTTAAATCAACATCTCCATCACCATCGGCATCTAGTAAACCTTCAATCATTCCCAACTGTTTTGGTTGACGTCTTTGAATAGTTTGGTGTTCTTGATTAAGTAGGTCTTGTAAACCACTCACGCCCATATTGCCTTGAGATTTTGCTTTACCAAGTGCGCCCATAACCATAGGTGCAAGCATTGACATTAAATCACCAGCTCCTTTTCCACCTAAACCTGTTGCACGACCCAATTGTTGAGCCATATTGTCTTGTTTTCCACCAAAAACATGGCCTAAAATCTTGCCGCCTTCCTGCATCATTGAGTTGCTGCCACCGCCGCCGCCAAGTAAACTACCTAAACCACCTAACATACCGCCATCTGAGTGTTTGTTTAATGCGTTAGCTAATGACTCTGCTCCTTGTCTTGATCCTGCATTGCGTTTTATCGCTGCCAAAATCATTGGGATAGCTGCTGCTGTTGCACGTTGTACGCCTTCGCTGTTACCGCCCACTTTTTGTGCCATTTGTTGCATCATACTGCCACCCAATTGTTGGGTTATCATGTCCATAATTCCGCTCATAAGGTATTCCTCTTTGATTTAAAAACACTATATTAGCATAGTTTTATTGGCTTTTTAATAGCCGTTTGTAAACAAAGTTTAATTCCTGATGCTGATTTGGTTCTTTATTCAGTATTTATTCAGTAAAATGCCCTTTCTTTTAATTTAACGGGCATTTGTGGAAAATTTTATTATAATTTTATGTTTAATTGTTTTAGGCTTTGGGCTTAAGGCGACTAAAAAATTCCCCGAAAATTCCGCTCAAGTGCTTAACCTTTTTGTTATTTATGTTTCATTGCCAGCTTTGGTTTTGGTTAATGTTCCTTCACTTGAATTTTCATCGCGTTTATTGGTCACTGCAGTGACTCCTTGGGTTATGCTGTTGGTATCCGTTGTTGTTGTTTTAGCCTTTGCCAAATTGTTTAAATGGGATAGGGAAACTATTGGGGCTTTATTGCTTATTGCGCCGCTTGGCAACACTTCTTTTTTAGGGATTCCCATGGTTGAGGCATTTTTTGGCAAACAGGCGGTAGGTTATGCTGTTATGTACGATCAGTTTGGTTCGTTTTTTGCTCTGGCTATTTATGGTTCTATTGTGTTGGCTATCTACTCCGAAGATTCTGAAAAAATAAGTGCATCAGGCATAATTAAAAAAATTATTTCCTTTCCTCCTTTTATCAGTTTTGTTGTTGCCTTGTGTTTATTCAAGGTTGACTTACCCCAAAGCTATTTTAATGTTTTATCGCCAATTGCCAAAACACTAATTCCTGTTGTTATGGTAGCTGTTGGCTTTCAATTGGTGTTGCGTGTTGAATTTAGTAAAATTCGTTCCTTTGTCGTTGGCTTGTCGGTAAAAATGGTTGTTGCTCCATTGATTGCCTTTCTTGCCTTTTTGTCCCTAGGCTGGGATGCAGAAATTTATAAGGTGACTGTTTTTGAAGCGGCAATGCCACCCATGATTTCAGCAGGTGCTTTAGCCATTATGGCAAACCTTTCACCGCGTTTGGTTTCGGCGATGATTGCTTATGGCATTTTGTTTTCTTTTATTACCTTGCCTTTGTGGGTTTATGTGTTAAAGCTTTAAAAATAATGCGGCAGGTATTTATCTGCAAGCAACATAACAAGCATGCCGTAAACGCCAGCTAAAACATCATCAATCATAACGCCAAATCCACCCGAGACACGCTTGTCTAGCCAACCAATAGGAAAGGGCTTAATAATATCAAAAAATCGAAAGGCTATAAAACCGAGCACCAGATTTCGCCATGAAAAAGGAATTAAGAATAGGGTAATCCACAAGCCCACAAACTCATCCCAAACAATGCCGCCATAGTCATGAACGCCCAAACGCCCACCGGTAACATTACATAACTTCACCCCAACAACAAAAGCGATAAAAACAAGCCACGCATACATCGGCCATGAAAATTCTTTCAAAACCAAATAGAATGGAATGGCTGCTATTGTGCCAAATGTGCCTGGTGCAAAAGGCGCTAAGCCAGAGCCGAAACCAAAAGCAAAAAATCCTGCCGTTGTTTTAAGCGCCACTTCTTTTGGTGGTGTGATGAATTTTTGTTCTGACATTTGCTGCTCTAGTTGACTAATTGAACTAATTTTACCATTTGCCCAAAGACTAACTCAACGCCTTTGTTGTTTAATTTTTCTATGTCTTTGTTTGTGGTTTGCCTGCTGGTGGTAAAACGTTCATCGATGTTTTTTATAAAATCCTGTGCTTGATTTGTTGCATTTTTTAACAAATCAGCAATCTGATTTTTATCTTTTTCTAATGTCTTGTTCATGGTTTAAGGTATAATACTATTATTTATCACTTATCTAGTATTATGACTATAAGAGAAACGACCGTTATTCAAAAGAGTTTTTATTCTTTTGTTGCATTTAAATCGCAACGCCACACCATTTTATTGTGTTTGTTGTTGGTATTTTCCAACGCACTTTTGGCTCAAAAAGATGCCCTTATTGCTTCTGACAATTTTGAAGAAACCCAATCATCCGCTCAAGGCCTTGTTGATAAAACGCTGGAATCGAAAACTTCGCAAACAGTTGCAAAGGAAGATGACGCAAAAGAAGCCGTAGAAACAAAATCAGAAGTCATGCCTTCAATAAAAGAACAAACCACATCGGCAGAATCGGCAAAAAAATTAGAGCAAACCATAAACCAAACGGAAGTTAATGTTGAAGAGGCAAAACCTGCTGTTGTTGTGGAAAAGATTAAACTTGAAACACTGGAACAAAAAATTAGTAATCAACAAAGCCTGATTGAACACTTAAGTACACGAGTTGATGATTTGACTGCACAAAACCAACAACTCTCTGCAAAATTTACTGAATTACAAACACACAGCACCAAGCAAAACCAGCAACCGCTTCAAGCACAAACCAATAAGCACCCTAAAATCAAAGAGCAATTAATACAGTTGGCCATCCAAGCCTCACAACTAAAACCAGAAGCTGTGCCTGTTAAAGAAACGAAACAAGAACCAAAAAAAGAAGGCGCGTGGTATGAAAAACTGATTGTGGTAAAAAAGATAGAAAAAAAACAAGCAAACAAACAATCGGTAACTCCTTTGTATGCCCTACTTAAGCAGTTTGATTTAGTGCAATTGGCACTGGAAACAGGCAACCAACACCAATGGCAGTCAACAATTGAAAAATTGACAGCAAGCTTATTAAATCAATACCCAACCCATGCGCAAACCATTATTAAGCAGCTGAACGCATTAAAGACGCAAAATATTGCTCCATCAACACCAAAATCAACGCAAAACACGGAAGTTGATGGAAAATTCGGGATTAAATAACCCATGAAAAAAATACTCAACATTGTTTTTATCCTTTCTTTAGCACTGGCAACGGCTTTTGTTACGCCTTGGTTAATGAAACACCCTGGGATTATTTCTATTGAATTTGCAGGCTATGAAATTGAGCTTAAAGTATTAACCGCTGCTTTTTTAATTCTGGCATTAATTATTGCTCTTTGGTTGGTGGTTTTTATTATTCGTCTTCCACAAAAAACCAAGCGCAAATTCACCTCAAACCGTTCGCGCAAATCCTTTGCTAAAGGCTTGCTGGCATTATCAGAGGGCAAGTGGAAGTTGGCAGAAAAATTATTGGTTCGTTCGGCAAAAAACAGCCCAACTCCTGAGTTAAGTTATATGGCTGCTGCTCGTGCTGCGGTGGCTCAAAACAATATCAAAGGAGCTTTTGAATACTTAAATGAAGCAGAAATCAACACGGACAATCCATTAACTGTTGATTTAACTCGTTGTGAATTGTGGATCAAAACAGGTGACAACGAAAAAGCAATAAACCTACTCAAACGTATTTTACAAAGCTACCCAAACAACCCAAGAGCATTGCATCTTATGACGCAAGCCAGTCAAAATGCAGGGCAATGGCAACAACTACGTGATGTTTTACCCAAGGTACAAAAATTGGCTGTTCTTCCTGAGGATAAAGCAATTCAACTGACCCACCATTCCATTTCTCAGCAACTGAATTTTGCCCAAAATCAAGAGCAATTGCAAGCCACATGGGATTCATTAAGCAAACAACAAAAGCAAGACCTAAGCTACATTCATGCTTATGCCGAAAATGGTCTAAAACTAGGCATGTATGATGAAGTGGCATTAATGAGTGAAAAGTTGTTGTCCAAAAATTTGTCCACACCGTTACTCAAAGTGTGGGGACAGCTCAACCTAAGCAATGAAAACAAAATAAAGGTAGCAGAAAAATGGTTAAAAAAGAGCCCAGAGAATGCCGAATTATTAAAAATACTTGGCAAGCTTTGTCTTGATTATAAGCTATGGGGCAAGGCACAATCTTACTTACAAAAAAGTTTAGAACTAAATCCAGAACCCGAGACCTATAAACTTATGGCACAATATTTTGAAGCGGTTGGTGAAACTGACAATGCACTGCAAGCTTACAAACAAGCCACAGGTCAAAGCAGTCAAATAGCATTAATTGATAACAACACAATTGAACAAGATGAATGATAAACAGTTTCAACAAGTCATTGCCTATTTAAAAGGTTTGCAAAATGACATTTGTGCCCATTTAGAAGCCATAGAGCCAAAACAAATATTCCAACAAGATGCTTGGCAACACGCCAATGGCGGCGGTGGAAGAACGCGCGTCTTACGTGGTGAAGTGTTTGAATCTGCTGGTGTAAATTTTTCCCATGTTTTGGGTGATAAAATGCCCGGGTCTGCAACGGCCAAGCGACCTGAGTTAGCTGGTGCTGGATTTGAAGCCAGCGGTGTTTCATTGGTTATTCATCCCGACAATCCTTTTATTCCAACCTCGCACGCCAATGTTCGCGTGTTTCGCACCACAGGAAAAAAGGACAACAAATGGTGGTTCGGTGGTGGTTTTGATTTAACCCCTTATTACCCGTTTGATGAAGACATTGTTCATTGGCATAAAACAGCTAAATCCACGTGCGAACCCTTTGGGCAAGAAGTTTACCCAAAATTTAAGGCATGGTGTGACGAATACTTTTACCTCAAACACCGCAAAGAAACGCGTGGGGTCGGAGGTTTGTTTTTTGATGATTTAAACCAGTGGGGGTTTGAAAAATCTTTTGCCTTTATTCAAGCCATCGGCAATGCCTTTGTCGATGCCTATATTCCCATCGTTCAAAAACGCCTAAACACGCCTTTTCAACAAAAACACAAAGACTTTCAAAAATACCGCCGTGGACGCTACGTGGAATTTAATTTAGTCTATGACCGCGGCACATTGTTCGGTCTGCAATCCGGCGGTCGCACCGAATCCATCTTAATGTCCATGCCTCCAGAGGTCTCTTTCCGCTACAACTACCAACCCGAAAAGGGCTCACAAGAGGCAAAGTTATACGACTATTTAAAACCACGAGAATGGGTTTAAGTTCAAAAGCAAGTATTACAAAAGGCCTGTTAAGCCAGAATAAGCAGCTTGCTTAAATAACATATTGCACACAGTTCTCTATAAAACATTAAAGTCTTTATCCACCATATTAATCAATAACATTTCACCATCTTTGTAACGAAATTCACCAAAGCGGGCTTGTTGGTAGTGGTTTCGCTTGCCTTCTTGGAAGTAAAAAGCATTGGTCGTAAAGTGTATTTGAAAGTTACGCTTTTTATAGGGAATCAGGATTTGTTTTTTGCTAATCCCTTGGTTGTGGTATAAATCAACAAATTGAACCACATTGTTTTCATTTTTTTCAATAACAGCAAACCCAGTAAACTGTTCAATGGTGTTTTGTTCATTGATTTGCCTTAGTTTTGTTGAAATTTTGTTGGCTAAATCAAAACGCAGTCGCATGTAGTCGCCTTGCATAAGTGAACGTGGGTCAACAGGAGCTAATGGAAACAACAATTTATCTCCGTGCGCAATCAAGTCTTCTTTTTTGTTAATATTAACTGTGACCGCACCAAGTACTAACACAACTGTTGCTACAACCACCCATTGACTTGTTGTTGGTTGAGAAAATTTAAAAGAGGATTCTTTAGTGCTTTTCTTGGGCGAATAAAGGTAATTAAACAACGCATAAGCGGCGAACATGGCGACAGCAACAGCCATTAGTAACACAGATTTCACCAATAAAGTCACCTGCAGGTTATAATAATACCAAGAGATAAAACCCAAGGCAGAAAAAACACCTATCGCTATCAAGACTTTACGGTTGCGGATAAATCCCAGTAGCATAAGCAGCAACCCTGTACTCATGCCAATAATGTAAAAGCTCATGGCAACAACAACGCAACAAAACACCAGTGCTAATACCGTTTCTTTTGACTTTAATGGCACCTTAAACTCTTTAAGCGTGACCCAAACGAGGTTAATAAACACCAAAGATACCAGTAAACTACTGATTAAGGTGGCATAAGTCAGCAGCCATGTTGCGTCTTCAATGTATTTATAACTAAACATGTAACGTTGACTCAGTAAAAAAACTTGACTATATACCAAAGAAATAGAAATTCCATAACCAATTGGTTCCCAAAGTTGTTGATATTTCCCCCATTTTGTATCTTTAAGCCAGATTAAGCTTAAAGCCACAGCACTCACTGCAGTGCCTATTCCTGCCAATCCCAATTCGTGCAAGCCAGTGACAAATGCGATTAAGGCAAAACCAGCGGTTAATAATCTATGCATGTAATTTGGTAATAAAAACACCAAGACCATTTGGTATGCTGCCAAAATAAAAAGACCAGAACTGCTTATACGAAAAATACTCTCAAATACAGCAAAAGCAAACATTATTTGTCCAGCTAAACTTAATGCCATTGCCAGTTGATTCAGAAAGTCATTGTTCTTACTTTTAAAAATTAAATACGCAGCTACCGAACATAAAACACCTACTACCATTAACGCTAATCGAGAGTCTTTGTTAAATAATTCAGAAAACATGAGGGCAAAGAAGCCTAACATCAAAAACCCTGCAAACCAACCCGCAACCCCTAGCAATATACGCAAGAACCAAGGTTTTTCAAGTTCTAAAGTTTCAGAAAAATCACCGTTAACAAGGTTGGCTTGACTCAATTGTTGCCATAATTTTTTAATTTCTTTCATGACAACTCTCCATGCGATTGCTTGAGCAATTGCATAAGCCACCTACTGGCAATTGCCGTCATGGCAATTAATGCGATACTGAAAAATAATAATGTAGCCGCATTAAAGGCATCGGCAAATAAACGCGTGAGGGCAAACATGATGAAAGCTATTGCCGATAATGACCAAGCCGATAAAACCAAAACATCAAGCGTTTTTACTTTGAATAAAAAATAATTCAATGCCATCCATAGCAGGTATAAGAAAATAAAAGCAAGGCTAAATTTGCTATCAAACATGGCAAAAAAGCCAACCCAAGTAAAAGCAAAGAAAGCACTCAATACCGCAACATAAAAAGACAAGCTTTTGGGTGTTTTGAGGGTAAAATAAAACAACAAGGCAGCCAGCGAATTAATAAGGGCAAAAACCATTGAAGTGCCGTTAAAAGAAAATAAAAAACCAGAAAACCAACGATAAATATCGATGTATAAATACGCAGTTAAATTAATTAATGCCAACCACAAAATCCATAAAGCACTATTTTTTGAAACAACCGCAAGTGGCGTTACAAATACAGTCCACAGTAAAAACAACTGCCACGGATCTTTACCTGATTGGTAAGTTTGACCAAATAAAGCTAGCAAAGCACCAATAAGTAAAGCCATAAACAACAGGATGCCGGTTGAAGTGTGTGATTGTTTTTGTGTTTGTGTATAAAACACGGCACTGAGTCCTAGTAAGGCTTGCACCAATATGAACTTTGTCATTTTGGTCATTTCATCCCAGTTGTAGGCAAAGAAGAATATAATACCGAGTGCCAGTGAAACAAACCCTAAAATAATTAAGTTTTTGCTGATAAAGTCAAACCATGTTTTCGGTTCAATAGTAGCTCCTGTTACTTCCAAGCTTTTATCAATATCCTTAATGTGACCCTGTTGTTGCCAGGTGAGCAATTGAGTTCTTTTATTCATGCTTTTTATTGTACCATTAGTTTTGATGATTTAAGTGTAGTCTTAACGCAAAATAAAATCGACTAATAATAAAACAAGGTTAAAATTTTAAGACCAAAAGTTCAACTTAATGCTACCGACTGGCAAAATATTTGAGCAATGGCTTCAAGTTGCTGCTGGTCTTGTTCATCAAACCGACTCGGAATTGGGCTGTCAATATCCAAAACACCAACTGTTTTGTTGTTAATTGTTAAAGGCATAACAATTTCTGAAACACTGGCAGCATCACAGGCAATATGCCCAGCAAAAGCATTCACATCGGCAACGCGTACGGTTTTGTTTTCACTACAGGCTGTTCCACAGACTCCTTGTTCTATGGGTATTCGTGTGCAAGCGACTTGTCCTTGAAAAGGCCCCAAAATCAACTCATTATCGCTTTTGAAATAAAACCCAACCCAATTAACCTGAGTTAAGGAATTAAATAGCAAGCTTGATAGATTGGCAGCATTTGCCATGAGATTGGTTTCAGTGCTTAATAATGCCTGAGCTTGTTTTTGTAACAGAGCATAAAACTTAGCTTTATTCTTTGTTGGTATTTGTGTTATTTCAAATGACATAAAAAAGCCCCATTAATAATGAGGCTTAATTTTATAGTTATAAATAATTAAAAACTATTTATTTCCTTAAAGCATCTCGAATTTCAGTAAGTAACACTTCTTCTTTTGATGGCTCTGGAGGAGCAGCAGGCGCTTCTTCTTCCTTTTTCTTGGCACTATTCATCGCTTTAACAACCATAAAGATTGCGAATGCAATAATAATGAAGTTTACTAATGTTTGTACCCAACTTCCCCAGTTTAGCGTTACCGCATCAGTATCAGCGGTTGCTTCTTGAAGAACAACTCCAAGTTTAGAAAAGTCTACACCGCCAATAAGCATTCCAATTGGTGGCATAATAATATCATTAACAAACGATGTAACGACTTTACCAAATGCACCGCCTATAACAATACCTACTGCCATATCAATCACATTGCCCTTCATGGCAAAATCTTTAAATTCTGACATCATACCCATATTCTTTCTCCTAGTTTTTTATAAGTGCTATGATTTTAAACGAAAATGCCAGTTTTTACAAACAGGCATTTTTTTAAAATGTGAATAATCGTTACGCTCTGTCTATAACGAATAATACATATCAAATTCAATCGGATGAGTTGTCATGCGTAAACGCGTGACTTCTTGCATCTTAAGTTCAATATAAGCATCAATGGTATCGTCATCAAAAACACCGCCATCTTTCAAAAACTCACGATCATTATCTAAGGCATCTAATGCCTGATCGAGTGAATGACAAACCGTTGGAATCCCTTTTTCTTCTTCTGGTGGCAAATCATATAAGTCTTTGTCCATCGCCTCACCTGGATGAATTTTATTTTTAATGCCATCAAGCCCTGCCATTAACATGGCAGCAAACATTAAGTAAGGATTGCCCATAGAATCACCAAAGCGCACTTCAATGCGACGACCTTTGGGGTTGGCAACAAAAGGTATGCGAATGGATGCCGAACGATTGCGCGCAGAATAAGCCAACATGACTGGTGCTTCAAATCCAGGAACTAGACGCTTATAACTGTTAGTTGCTGCATTGGAAAATGCATTAATTGCTCGGGCATGTTTTATAATTCCACCGATATAATAAAGTGCGGTTTCGGACAAACCACCATAACCTTCACCAGAAAATAGGTTAACGCCGTCTTTCATTAAGGATTGATGAACGTGTTGTCCACTGCCATTATCTCCCACAATGGGTTTTGCCATAAAGGTTGCCGTATGACCGTATTCGTGTGCTACATTGTGAATAACGTATTTGGTCATTAAAGTTTCATCAGCCTTTTTCAATAAGGTATTGAATTTTACACCAATTTCACATTGCCCTGCTGTTGCCACTTCATGGTGATGAACTTCCACAGGCACACCAATGCTCTCAAGAACAGAACAAATGGTTGCACGCAGTTCATTTAATGAGTCAACGGGAGGAACGGGGAAATAACCACCTTTTATTCCAGGTCTGTGCCCATTGTTGTTGTCCGTGTTAGCATAAGAATCCCAAGCGCCTTCTTGTGAATCAATTTGGTAAGACATGTTTTGCATGTCGGTTTTCCAACGCACACCATCAAAGACAAAAAATTCAGGCTCAGGACCAAAAAATGCTGTATCAGCCAGTCCACTTGTTTTAATAAAGGCCTCTGCTCTTTTGGCTAATGAACGCGGATCACGGTTGTACCCTTGCATGGTGTTGGGCTCTAAAATGTCACAACGAATAATCAACGTTGGTCTGGATGTAAATGGATCTAAAAATGCCGTATCCGTATCGGGCATCAAAACCATGTCCGATGCGTTAATGGTCTTCCAACCAGCAATGGATGAGCCATCAAACATTTTTCCTTCTTCGAATAAATCTTCATCAACAGCACTAACAGGCATAGAAACATGCTGTTCTTTTCCTAATGTATCACAAAATCGCAAATCTACAAATTCGATATTCTCTTCTTTAATTAAGTCTAATATGTCTTGGGCGCTCATAATAATTCTCTTAAGTTATCTAAATTAAAAGCTTGTGGTATTGTGCTAACTACCAAAACTTGATAGTGTCCTAGTTAAAGGTTTGGACTCATGAATATTAGCAGATGTTAATATTCCAAGTCGAACAAAAAATAAAAAATAGTTAATTTAGCAAAATATCGAGCCTAAAGGCCGCTAAAATAGTGTTGCTTAGGATTTAATAATTAAAAAATATTGAGCTTGATTCAGTGCGAGTGGTTTTAGACTTAACTTAACAAAATCTATGCATCCAAGGGAGATGAAAAGAATCAAGCTCAATAGTAGCAGACTTTAATAGGATTTATGGTTATAATAGTACGAATCCTGTCGTATGTCAAATACTTTTTTTTCCTTACCCTTAATATTTGATGAGTCAATTAACTATTTGGGTCGCGATTGTTGGTTTTAAACCGATTAAAAGGTGTTAAGCTATCCTGCTTTGCTTATTTATGCTATAAAGCGCACCTTTATTTATAAATTGGAAAATGGTGATGTTATTTTCTCCTAAAGGCGACTGGTTTGGCAATATCAAAGGCGATATTCTAGCAGGTATTGTGGTGGCATTGGCGCTCATTCCTGAGGCAATTGCATTTTCTGTTATTGCAGGGGTTGATCCAAAAGTGGGTTTGTATGCTTCTTTTGCAATCGCCGTGATGATTGCTTTTGTTGGGGGCCGTGCAGGAATGATTTCGGCTGCCACGGCTGCCACGGCACTATTAATGGTGACACTTGTCAAGGATTATGGTTTGCAGTATTTGCTTGCTGCAACTGTTTTGGCAGGGGTGTTGCAAATAATCGCAGGTTACCTGAATTTACATAAATTCATGAGCTTTGTTTCAAAATCTGTTATGACTGGTTTTTTAAATGCACTGGCAATTCTCATATTTATGGCGCAATTGCCTGAATTGACAAATATGGTATGGCAGGTTTATGCTCTTGTTGCCCTAGGATTAGGCATTATTTACTTGTTTCCTTACGTTCCAATTGTTGGCAAAATTTTACCTTCTCCACTGGTGAACATAATTGCCTTAACGTTAATAGTTTATTTCTATGGCAAAGGCATTGATATTCACACGGTTAGTGATATGGGTAATCTGCCTGATACCTTACCAATATTCTTATGGCCTGATGTGCCTTTAAATTTTGAAACACTAAAAATCATTTTTCCATACTCTGTTTCTATTGCTATTGTTGGTTTGCTAGAATCTTTGATGACAGCCAATGTCATTGATGAACTCACCGATACACCCAGTGATAAAAAGCGTGAATGCAAAGGACAAGGGTTGGCTAATATTGGTTCAGGATTAATCGGCGGTATGGCGGGTTGCGCCATGATTGGTCAATCCATTATTAATGTTAAATCTGGTGGTCGAGGGCGATTATCCACTTTGGTTGCTGGCGTATTTTTATTGATATTGGTCGTATTTTTGAGTGATATTTTAAAAATTGTGCCCATGGCTGCCTTGGTTGCGGTTATGATAATGGTATCAATTGGAACATTTAGTTGGGCATCGGTGAAGGAGTTGAAAACCAATCCCAAGAGTGCCAGTGCCGTGATGATAGCCACTGTTATTGTTGTGGTTTGGACACACAATCTGGCATATGGTGTGTTTACTGGGATTTTGATTGGCTCGTTATTCTTGGCACAAAAACTTTCACAATTTATGTACGTGAAATCCGATTACGACGAAGCAACAGATACACGCACCTATCATGTGGTTGGGCAAATTTTCTTTAATTCTTCAGACAAATTTATTAGTTATTTTGACTTTAAAGAAGCCCTAGAAAACATTGTTATTAATGTTAAAAGAGCACATTTTTATGATATTACCGCTGTATCTGCTCTCGATAAGGTGGTGATTAAATTACGTCGAGAAGGAGCGAATGTGAAGATAATAGGATTAAATCGTGCCAGTGAAACGATGCTGGATAAGTTTGCAGTGCACGACAATGCCGAAGAAATAGAAAAGTTTATGGGTGGACATTAAATATGAGTGACAAATACATTTTAGTTGGAGTAGATGGTTCTGCCATTAGTGACTCTTTGGTTCAATACGCTATTTGGTTATCCAAATCAAATGATTTACCAATAAAATTATTGCATACCATTGAGCATTCTCACCAAACTGAAAATCCACACCACGAAGGCAACCTAACACCCAATATTCGCCGTGAATTGCTTGAAGAATTGTCTGAAGAAGAGCGTGAAGAATCAAAAATATTACTGGCAAAAGGCAAGGAACTGATTAATAAAGCGAAACAAATAGTTCTTGATGCAGGATTAGATAATGTCGTGGCAAAACTGCGTCATGGCACCTTGCCAGAGGCTGTGGAAGATTTAACAAATGAAACCGCTTTGCTCATGCTTGGCTCCAAAGGAAAAGACCATAAAGACGACGATAAAGGGCTTGGCTACCACCTTGAACAAGCCATAAAAGCCACCGACAAACCTATTTTTATTGCCAAAAAACAATACCATCAAACTAAAAAAGTCTTATTCGCCTACAATGGTAGCCCAACAGCAAAACGCGCACTGGTGATGATAGCGCAAGACACTTTGTGTAAAGAGCCATTGGAGTTGCATGTCGTTAGTGTCTCTGATGATAAAGATCTAGCAAAACAATTGGTCGAAGAAGCCCAAGAAGCCTTACAGCTTTCAAACTCTACAATAATCACCAAAACTCTAAAAGGCGATGCGCTAGAACAATTAACCGCCTACCAAAAAGAAAACAGCATCGACCTCACGGTAATGGGCGCTTTTTCTCACGGCAAGCTGCATGGTTTTTTCTTCGGCAGTTTTACCGTCAAAATGATACAACAAAGCGACACCAATTTTTTATTGATAAGGTAGTTGTTTTGGCTAACGCTGTAGCTTAGTTGTATAAGGAACGCAAAAAAGCTTGGTCATTGCGAGGAGCGAAGCGACGTGGCAATCTCTTGGCTTTGTCGTGAACCATAAAGATTGCCGCGTCTTACCTCCTCGCAATGACTATTTCTTCCTTACTTTATATTTTAAAACTCAATCCGTAGGGTGTGGCCCCGCCCACCAAGAAGCTTAGTTTGTAGCGGTTATAAAATAATGCCTCTTAATTTTTTTATTTATAATACTGGTAATAATTATCAATATAATTATAAGC
>CAMZLQ010000030.1 GCA_947311585.1 uncultured Alcanivoracaceae bacterium
GTCTGCGGTTGCTGCGTTAAAGTTTTTATTAAAAAAAGCAATGTATTCTTTTAGTGATTCAGGGGTGTCTCGCTCTGGATCAACCGAAATAAAGAGAACCTCAGGCAGGGCTTTGAGGGCATTGTGTTGGAAGATGTTAAACACCTTTTGCAGTTCCGATAAAGTGGTTGGGCATACATCAGGGCAGTTGGTGAAGCCAAAGAACAATAAGGTCCACTTGTTTTTAAAGCTTTCTTGAGTGATGCTCTTGTGGTTTTTATCCGTCAAGGTAAAACCTGAAAAGGATTTTTCTTCAGGAAAGAGTAACAACGACTGAAAGTCTTGATTGTTTTGTTGCTGGAAAAAAGTTTTGGAAGTCATGAAACCAGCCATGGCTGCGATTAACAGTATCACGATGATGATTGTATTTTTTAGGTTACTCATTAAATTGTTTGACAACAGTTAAAACAAGAGGCATTGTACGTTTTTTTAATAACAGATGCATGTCTTTGTGAAAAATTAATGATGACTAAGGAACAATTATTTACTCAACTTTTTGAAAACCTTTCTGATTCTGGCTTGTTTTTCGGTCATGGTGTGATTGATGCCCAGGATGAAGCGATGATGGTCATGATGCATGTTTTTAAGCAAACAGTGGATGAAATTCTTTGTTCTGGTCAATTCAAAGTCGATATGCATACTATAAAAAAGGCAGAAAAAATTGTTTCTCAACGCCTTAAGTCCTTAAAACCAATGGCTTATATTGTTGGCGAAGTGCAATTTGCAGGCTTGTCTTTTAAATCCGATGAACGGGCATTAGTGCCCCGATCTCCTATAGCAGAATTAATTGGCAATGATTTTCAGCCGTGGCTAAACCTTAATACGATAAACAAGGCATTGGATTTGTGTACCGGCAGCGGTTGTATTGGTATTGCATTGGCGAAATACAACCCGCATATTCAGGTTGATATAAGCGATTTGTCTAAAGATGCCTTATCCTTAGCGAAAACAAATGTTGAGTTGCATGGCTTAAATCAACAAGTTAACGCCGTGCAATCGGATTTGTTTGCAGAACTTACTGGCTCTTATGATTTAATCGTCACCAATCCTCCTTATGTCAGTGAAAACGAATACAATCAATTGCCCCAAGAATATAAAAAGGAACCCAAACTTGGATTAACTACGCTACAAGAGGGTTTACAAATACCAGTTAAAATAATGCTTGATGCTCCAGAGTATTTAAACGAAAAAGGCTTGTTGTTTTTAGAAGTTGGCTATACCGATAAATTGTTAGAAGATGCATTTCCTGCAGTAGATTTTGAATGGATTGATTTTGAAAATGGTGGGCAGGGTGTTTGTGTGTTAAGCAAACAACAATTGCTTGCATTTTCAAAAGACTTTAAAACCTTCTTAAAGCCCTTGGAAAACCATTAATAATAACAAGATTGCTGCCTTTGCTGGTTTGTTGTCATGGGAAACAAAGGCATGGGCAAAACAAAAGTGGGATGGCAAAAAAGTTCTAAAATAACAATAAACTCATTTTTCCTTAAAAAGTCTTTAGGTGTTACCTAAAAAATATTGTTACAATCCGAACCTTAGTAATTTTTAGTGATTAACATAAAATGTCATTCAATTCATTCGGTAAGTTATTAACCGTAACAACTTTTGGTGAGAGTCATGGACCAACAATTGGTTGCGTCATTGATGGTTTTCCTGCGGGAATGGAAATCTGTGAAGAAGAAATCAAAGTTGAACTTCGTCGTCGAGCAACGGGCAAATCTCGCCACACGTCTCAAAGAAAAGAAAAGGATGATGTCAAAATCGTTTCGGGTGTCTTTGAAGGGGTGACCACGGGAATGCCCATAGCTTTGTTAATTGAGAATACCGATGCCCGTTCAAAAGATTACAGCAATATTAAGGACCAATTCCGACCAGGACATGCAGATTATACTTATTGGCACAAATTTGGAATTCGAGATTATCGAGGAGGAGGACGTTCCTCTGCGCGTGAAACCACAATGCGTGTTGCAGCAGGAGCCTTAGCTAAAAAATGGCTGAAATTGCATTTTGATATAGAGATTAAGGCTTGGCTTTCGCAACTGGGGACAATAAAAGTGAAAAAAGAAGATTTATCACGGTGCGATTCTAACCCGTTTTTTTGTGCAAATGATACCCAAGTCACAGAATTAGAAACCTATATGGATAAGCTGCGCAAGGCAGGTGACTCGGTAGGTGCTACTATAGCAGTACAAGCCACCCAAGTTCCTGTAGGGCTTGGCGAACCTGTATACGGCAAGCTTGATGCCGATATTGCCGCCGCGATGATGAGCATTAATGCATCAAAGGGCGTTGAAATTGGCGCTGGTTTTGAAAGTGTGGAGCAATTAGGGTCATTGCATCGAGATGAAATCATTGATGGGGTTTTTCAATCCAATCATGCTGGTGGTATATTAGGCGGAATCAGTTCTGGGCAAGATGTGTTGGCACAAGTGGCTTTTAAACCGACATCATCATTGAGAATTCCAGCCCAATCCGTTGATAAATATGGAAATAATGTCACCGTTGTGACAAAAGGGCGTCATGATCCTTGTGTAGGTATTCGTGCGGTACCTATCGTTGAATCCATGCTGGCATTAGTGCTCATGGATCATGTCTTAAGAAATAATGCATTATGCGGAAATTACAATAAAGAGAAATAATACAATGACAAAGAAATATAATGTTGCAGTTGTAGGTGCAACAGGTGCGGTTGGAGAAGTGATGTTGTCCATTTTAAAAGAGCGTAAATTTCCAATTGATAAAATTTATGCACTTGCCAGCAGTCGCAGTATACATAAAACGGTTCAGTTTGGTTCTCGAACACTAAAAGTCAATGATTTGGCTGAATTTGATTTTTCAACAGTTGATATTGCCTTATTTTCTGCTGGAGGTTCGGTTTCACAAAAATACGCTCCACTAGCGGGTAAATCGGGCTGTGTTGTTATTGATAACACCTCTCATTTTAGAAGAGAGAATGATATTCCATTAGTTGTTCCTGAGGTTAATCCTGAGGATTTGCGTAATTTTAAACCACGAAACATCGTAGCTAACCCAAATTGTTCAACCATTCAAATGTTGGTTGCATTAGCTCCACTTCATAAAGTATTTGAAATTACTCGAGTGAATGTAGCAACTTATCAAGCCGTGTCGGGTGCAGGGCAGTCAGGTATTGAAGAATTGGGCAAACAAACCGCTGCATTGCTTGCTTTTCAGAAAGCTGAGACAAATGTTTTTTCACAAGAAATTGCTTTTAATGTAATTCCGCAAATTGACACCTTTCAAGATAATGGTTACACCCGTGAAGAAATGAAAATGGTGTGGGAAACGCAAAAAATGTTGGATAAGAATATCATGGTTAATCCGACATGTGTGCGTGTACCTGTTTTTTATGGACATTCTGAAGCGGTTCATATCGAAACTAAAAAAACCATATCCGTTGAAGAAGTTAAACAAATTTTATCAAAAGCACCAGGAATAGAAATAGTTGATGATACAGCACATTTGAAATTTCCTACGCCAAAATCTCATTGTTCGGGTAAAGATGCGGTTTATGTGGGGAGGATAAGAAAAGACATTTCTATTAAAAATGGAATTAATCTTTGGGTTGTGTCGGATAATATTCGCAAAGGTGCAGCATTAAATAGTGTTCAAATTGCAGAAAAAATGATAAAAATGCAGCTTATTTAGTAACTTAGCGAACTTTTTTAATAGTAATTCTTGGATATTTATTAATTTTTGGTTACTATTAAATATAATTCAATCATCAACAAACTTTAGAGAGTAGTTTGGGAGCAAAAATGAAAAAGAAATTTAGAAAGTTAATCCTTCCGGTTAGTATTTTAGCAGCAACTCAATCCATGGGGTTGGGGCTGGGTGGTTTGCAAGTAGACTCTAATTTAGATGAGGCGTTAAAAGGTAAAATTCCCTTACTAATCAGTGAGGATGAAATTTCCGATAATATAAAAGTTTCATTGGCAAATGAAAAAGATTACCAAAGAGTTGGATTAGACAAGTCTTATGTGCCGTCTAATATTAAGGTTGAGTTAATCGACAATGAAGGTGAAAAATTCATAAAGCTTTATTCCAAAGGGCCTGTGAGTGAGCCTATTGTATCTATTTTGTTGGTTGTTGATTGGGCCAATGGCCATTTGTTACGTGAATTTACTCTGTTGTTAGACCCTCCCTTATTTAATCAAAATATTTCAACACAAAGTTATTCCGAGCCCGTCCAAACAAATAAATACCAAGCTCCAGCTAAGATTGAAAAATCAATAGTCGAAGACAATTCTTCAAATCAAAATAATTACTCTAATACCATTGAAGAAAAACCGTATTCGGGTTCACAACAAGTTACTGTAGAATCGGGTGATACGCTGTGGAAAATTGCCAATAACAATAGAAGTGCTTACGCCAGTACGCAACAAGTAATGGTTGCTATTTTTAATAACAATCCATCGGCATTTTTGAATAATGACATGAATTTGTTGAGAAAAGGGGCGATACTGACAATTCCTGATTCAGATCAAATTAATTCTATACCCAAAAGTCAGGCAATTTCTGAAGTGAGTGCGCAAACTCGTCAATGGTCACAATTACAGAGTGAAAATGATTATTCAACACAAGATAGTAGCAGTAATGATGTTGATTATGGAATTGAACTTGTCCCACCAAATGATAATGATGACTTGGGTAACGCTGAAGGTTCGAGCAACAGTGCAAAGAGTGCAAAATTAATTACTGAATTAAATCAAGTTAAAGAGAAATTAGCCAGTAGTTCGCTTGAAAGTGAAGAGTTATCAAGTCGTGTTCAAGAGTTAGAGCAGATTGTTAAAGACCAGGAGTTGGCTTTGACATTGAAAGACACGAGCTTGGCTCAAATGCAAGAACAGTTGGCAAATGATTCTGAAAAAGCAGAAGATGATGTTTGGGATGATAATGCGGCGGTAACAACTGAAGAAATGGCTTCAACTGATGAAATGACATCAACCGATGAAATCTCTTCAACTGAAGAAATGACTTCAACTGAAGAAATGGCATCAACCGATGAAATCTCTTCAACTGAAGAAATGACATCAACAGAGGAAATGTCTCCAACAGAAGAAATGTCCTCCACAGATGAAGAAGTGGTAATAAAAGATGTAAAACCAGCTCAAACGCAAATAAATACAACTCCTGCAGTTCAGGAAGTTTCATTTATGGATAAGGTATTGTCTTTTAAAAATGAAATTTTGATGGGTCTTGGTGCGTTAATCTTAGCACTTGTTGGTTTTTTCTTTATGAAAAATAGAAATAAATCAGATACCAGTACAGGCAATGATAGTTTCTTAGATAGCATAGCTGAAACGGAAGAGGCAGATGCTGATTTAAGTCTTGATAATTTAGAATCAGATTTGACTGAAGAAATTGAAAATGCTGAAGAAGAGTTAAGTCTTGAAGATAATGACTTTGACTTTGACCTCAAAGAAAAAGTTGAAGGTGATGAGACAGAGTTAAATTTATCAACTTTAGAAAATGAAGTTGAAGCAGCAGTTGATAATTTAGAAATTGAAGAAGAACCTGATGTTATAGTAATGGATGATGGTATTGATTTAGATTTGGGTTTGGATGACTTGGAAGTCGAAGATTTACCTGAAATAGTATCAACAGGAAAGGGTGATGAGGTTGTAGAGCTAGATGATAGTTTTGACAATTTAGATGAAGAAATAAGTCTTGACTTG
Source organism: uncultured Alcanivoracaceae bacterium (assembly GCA_947311585.1). Taxonomy (GTDB): domain Bacteria; phylum Pseudomonadota; class Gammaproteobacteria; order Xanthomonadales; family Marinicellaceae; genus NORP309. Next base: position 5,736 of record CAMZLQ010000030.1, read on the forward strand.
GATTTAGATGATTCTATAGATGGTGAATTGAGACTAGGCTCTGATGAACCAGAACTCGTGAGTACAAATGAAGTCTTAGAAGATGAAGAATTGGATTTTGGAGATGATTTGGATTTATCCTTAGATGATATTGACTTTGATGATTTTGAAGAAGAAACGCCAGAAATAAAAGAGACAAACGACAGTGACATCTCTGGTGAAAGTATGAATTTGTTAGAAGACGATTTGGATTTATCTGTAGATGATAGCATACAATTGGCAATAGATGATTTAGATGATGAACCTACGGATACCCTAGAAGTTGGAAGTCTTGAAGTTGAAACTCCCGATGAATCTAATGAAGAGTTTGATATTGGAATTGATCTTGATGATGTTATGGACGATGCTATTGATACTAAGCTTGACTTAGCTCGTGCCTACTTTGAAATGGGTGATGTAGATGGGGCGAAACAAATGGTAGATGAAGTCCTAGAAGAAGGAACGCAAGAACAACAAGCAAAAGCACAAGAGTTAAAATCAGAGATAGGAAGTTCTTAAAAAGAACAGGGTTTAGTATAATTTTTTAGGAAATATTTTTGTATAATGGAGCTGTTAGGTAAAATTGCCTAACAGCTTTTTTTATATTGGGATTTGGGCACTAAATAGGCGGACTAGAGCAGTATAAATGCAATTTAATACAATACTTACAATAATACGATGAGATATGCCTGTGGAATAGAATACGATGGGCATGGGTTTTTGGGTTTTCAATCTCAAGTCCAGCAGCCAACAATTCAAGATTGTTTAGAAAAAGCCCTTTCTAAAGTTGCCAATCATCCAGTGAAAATTATCTGTTGTGGACGCACGGATACTGGCGTTAGTGCAACAGCTCAGGTTGTTCATTTTGATTCAGACACAATTCGTGATGACTACCAATGGATAATGGGAACTAACACTAATCTTCCACACGGCATATCAATGCTGTGGATAAAACCAGTAGTAGATGATTTCCATGCTCGTTTTAGTGCCATTGAGCGCAGTTACAGGTATGTTATATTTAATCGTTGGATTCGCCCCTCATTGAATCGCCATCAGGTCACTTGGGAAAGGTTGCCGTTAAATGCAGAAGCAATGCATGAAGCGGCTCAGTTTTTGCAAGGAGAACATGATTTTAATGCCTTTCGTTCTTCTGCCTGCCAATCTAAAACTTCAATAAAACAAATTTACCGCATATCGGTGAAACGCGAGGGTAACTTGGTTATCTTAGATGTTGCAGGTTCGGGCTTTTTACACCACATGATACGAAATATTGTGGGCACGCTTTTACCTATTGGGCGGGCAGAGCAATCGGTAGAGTCGATGAAAGTCATATTAGATGGTAAGGATAGAACAAAAGCAGGAGTTACCGCTCGACCTAATGGTTTATCGTTTAGAACAATCAAATACCCGAAAAAATACAACTTACCTGAACAGGCAATAGAAAATCATTTACCAAGACATTATGAAAAATAGACTTTTTACAAAATTTTGTGGTATTACCCAAGTACAAGATGCCATTAATGCTCAAGAAGCGGGTTGTAATGCTCTTGGTTTTGTTTTTGTAAAATCCTCAAAACGATACCTGGATTCAATGCAATGCAATAAAATAATAAATGAGATTTCACCCTTAATGGTAACTGTTGGTTTATTTGCAAATAACGCTAAAGAACAAATAGAGTCGGTAATAAATCAATGCAATATACAAGTGCTTCAGTTTCATGGCAGTGAAAGTAGCGATTTTTGTGAACAGTTTAAACGCCCTTATTGGAAAGCGATTCCAATGGCTGATGCGATAGATCCTGTTGAATATGCTATGAAATACCCAAATGCATTGGGTTATGTGATTGATAATTATGGACAAAAACAGCAGGGAGGTTCTGGAGATAAATTCGATTGGAAAGAATTGCCAAAAGGACTGAACAACAAATGGATATTAGCAGGTGGTTTAACAGTTGACAATATCAAAGAAGCACGACAAAATACCTCACTTAATAGTTTTGATGTAAGTTCTGGAATTGAAGTCTCTCCTGGAATTAAGTCAAAACAAAAAATGAACCAATTTATAAAGAATTTAAATGACTAATTATTACGATTTCCCTGATGTAAAAGGACACTTTGATCAATACGGCGGAGTATTTGCCTCAGAAACATTGATGAAATGTTTAAATGAGCTACAAGATGCCTATAAAAAGTACAAAACTGATGAAGCTTTTCAAAATGAGTTTTATTATGATTTGGCTCATTACGTAGGTCGTCCTTCTCCTTTGTATTTAGCAAAAAGATTAACCCAAAATGTTGGTGGGGCAAATATATGGCTTAAACGTGAAGACTTAAATCATACCGGTGCGCACAAAATTAACAACACCGTTGGGCAGATTCTCTTAGCTAAAGCCATGGGTAAAAAGCGCATTATTGCCGAAACAGGTGCAGGGCAACACGGTGTGGCAACAGCTACAGTGGCGGCTCGTTTGGGTTTGAAGTGCGTTGTTTATATGGGTGAAGTTGATATTCAACGACAAGCCATTAATGTTTATCGGATGAAGTTACTTGGAGCTGAAGTCATCAGTGTGAAATCAGGCTCAAAAACATTAAAAGATGCCTTAAATGAAGCGATGCGAGATTGGGTAACCAATGTTGATGACACCTTTTATATTATTGGCACGGTCGCAGGTCCTGCTCCTTATCCAGAAATGGTTCGAGATTTTAACTCGGTTGTGGGAAGAGAAGCAAAAAAACAGTTTAACAAACAAGTCGGTGGACTGCCCGATGCAATCGTTGCTTGTGTTGGTGGAGGGTCTAATGCCATGGGAATCTTTCATGCATTTTTAAATGATGAAACGGTGAAACTGTATGGCGTGGAAGCCGAAGGCAAGGGCATGAGTACAGGCAAACATGCGGCATCCATCAATGCAGGAGATGTTGGTGTATTGCATGGAAATAGAACTTATGTGATGAGTGATGAAGATGGTCAAATAATTGAAACGCATTCAATTTCGGCGGGCTTAGATTATCCAGGGGTTGGTCCTGAGCATGCTTTTTTAAATGATAAGGGACGTGCCAGTTATGTGCTTGCCAATGATCAAGAAGCCTTAAATGCATTTCATCTATTAACCGAAGTTGAAGGCATATTGCCCGCACTTGAAAGCTCTCACGCGGTAGCCTATGGTATTAAGTTGTCGCAAAAACTCGTAAAAGGTAAAAACATTATCGTAAATTTATCGGGAAGAGGTGATAAAGACGTTCATACAATTGCTGCACTTGAAGGGATAAATCTATGAGCCGATTAAGTAAAAAGTTTAATAAGTTAAAAGAAAACAAGCAAAAAGCCCTAATTCCTTTTATAACAGCAGGTCATCCTCATCCATTAATGACTGTACCAACAATGCATGCTTTAGTTAAAAATGGAGCCAGTATTATTGAATTGGGCATGCCATTTTCTGATCCGATGGCTGATGGTGCCGTGATACAACAATCCTCAGAAGAAGCCATTAAAAAAGGAATGACCTTATCCTCAGTGTTGGATGTGGTTAGTGAATTTCGTGAAAATGACGACAAAACTCCCGTAGTTTTGATGGGTTATCTCAATCCAATTGAAAAATTTGGCTACCAACAATTTGTCAAACAAGCCTCAGAATCAGGAGTTGATGCGTTATTAATTGTTGATATGCCGCCAGAAGAATCCAGTGAATTACTTTCTTTACTGAATCAATACAACTTGTCGCAAATCTTTTTAATAGCACCAACAACGACACGCAAGCGTCAACAGTACATTTTATCAAAAAGCGGTGGTTTTATTTATTGTGTGGCATTAAAAGGAGTAACGGGCTCAAATAATGTCGATTATTCAGACTTGTCCGAAAAGTTTAACACCATTAGGTCGCTGACAGACTTACCAATTGCTATCGGTTTTGGCGTTAAAGATGTAAATTCCGCTTTGGCAGTGGCTCAATACGGCGATGCTGTTGTAATAGGTTCTGCATTGGTGAAGAAACTTGGAAAATGTAAAAACGAAAAAGAAATAAAGAAAACAATTAAAAAATTCATCAAGCCAATTTCAAAGGCTTTAAATAAAGAATAAGGTATTATTATGAGTTGGTTTCAAAAAATTAAATTATCAAGGATTAGAACAGAAGGTGGCAACAAAAAGAAAAATGTCCCTGAAGGCTTGTGGACAAAATGCGATAAATGCGATGAGGTTTTGTACCAACCTGAACTTGAAAAATCAAAACGAGTTTGCCCCAAATGTGGATTCCATGGTCGTTTAACGGGTCGTGCACGATTGCTGTCATTTTTAGATGAAAATTCTACAACTGAAATTGCTGCTCAACTAGAGTCACTCGACCCTTTGAAGTTTAAAGATTCAAAAAAATACAAAGACCGTATTATCCAAGCACAAAAGAAAACAGGTGAAAAAGATGCGCTGATTGCAATGTCGGGTCAATTGTATGGCAAAGAGGTTGTTGCATCTGCTTTTAGTTTTGACTACATGGGAGGCTCCATGGGTTCGGTAGTGGGTGAAAAGTTTGTAAGAGCGGCTCATTTAGCTTTAGAAAAAAAGGTTCCTTTTATTAATTTTTCCGCTTCAGGCGGTGCTCGAATGCAGGAATCACTGTTTTCACTGCTGCAAATGGCAAAAACTTCGGCTGCCATTAAAAAGTTAAACAATGCAGGTATTCCCTATATTTCTGTTTTAACCAACCCAACAACAGGAGGCGTCTCAGCAAGTCTTGCCTTGCTTGGTGACATTAATATTGCTGAACCTGATGCGCTTATATGTTTTGCAGGTCCTCGGGTAATTGAGCAAACAGTGCGTGAAAAATTGCCAGAGGGTTTTCAACGGTCAGAGTTTTTAAAAGAACATGGGGCTATTGATATGATTGTGGATCGACGTGAAATGCGTGAGACGGTATCGCGTTTATTAACCTTATTGCATAGGCAAAATAACACACCCATCGAACCCGATGAAATTATCACCAAAGATGAATTAGACAAAGAGAATAGTGAAAAAAAAGAAGTCGCTTGAATCGTGGCTAAATGAGCTTGAGGTTCGACATAATAAAAAAATAGATTTAGGTCTCAAGCGTGTTACCCAAGTATTGGGTCATTTGAATTTGGGTAAAATTGCTCCAGTTGTTATCACGGTTGCAGGAACCAATGGCAAAGGCTCAACCGTTGCAATGATTGCTGCTATTGCTCACAAAGCTGCCTATAAAGTCGGTGAATTTACTTCACCGCACATCCTTAGCTATAACGAGAGAATAAAAATTAACAGCATTCCAGTTGCTGATAAAGACATAACAGCGGCTTTTGAATTAATAGAACAAAACCTCAAAGGTATTTCATTAAGTTATTTTGAATATTCGACCCTAGCAGCTGCCATAATTTTTAAACAAAAAGCGGTTGATGTGGCAATATTAGAAGTGGGTTTAGGAGGTCGCTTGGATTCGACCAATGTCATTGATACGGACTGTGCGGTGATAACCACTATTGCATTGGATCACACGGATTGGTTGGGAGACACGATTGAGTCCATTGCTTATGAAAAAGCTGGGATAATGCGCAAGAACAAGCCCGCTATTTATGGCGATAAGAATTGCCCTGATGCCATTATTCAATACGCTAAAAAATGCGGAGCACAATTGCACTTAACTCAAGATGTTAAGCTAAATCAAGATTTTAAACTTAATGTAGCGGGTAAATACCAACAAAAAAATGCAAAAACAGCCGTTACAGCACTTAAGTCCTTAAATAAACAGCTTAAGATATCCGATAATGCTATTCAAAGAGGGTTATTGGATATTAAACTTTCAGGGCGTTTGCAATTAATAGCAACAAACCCATCAATTATACTGGATGTGTCTCATAATGAACAAGCCGCACAAGAATTAGCCAAATGGTTACAATCCAATCCAATAGAAGGTCAAACATTTGCTGTATTTGCAGTTTTAGCAGATAAAAATGCAGCTCAGTGGTTTAACTGTTTCAAAGACACTATAGATGTTTGGTGCGTATCAGCAGTCGATAATCCACGTGCTATGGCAGTAAAAGAGCTGATGCGCTATTTAGCGGACTCGGCATCATTAATCACTTCCTTTTCAACTGTGCAAAATGCCATGATTAAGGCTAAAATAATGGCTTCAAAAGCAGATAGAATCGTGGTGTTTGGCTCATTTTATACGGTTAGCGATGCACTGAAACAGATAAATGAATCGCCGTGATTGTTGATTTCCATTGCCACAGTGATTGTTCTGATGGTCAATTATCACCAGTTGAACTAATTAAGAGGGCAGAACAAAGAAATATCCAGATGCTTTCTATCACAGACCACGATACTTTAGATGCTTATCAACAAAAAATAAAAACACCTATTAAAATAATAACTGGAATCGAATTTTCCTCGCAATGGAATAAAGTGGGTATCCATGTTGTGGGATTAAATGTCGATGCCAAATCAAAACAGTTGCAGCAGGTTGTTGTTGCTCAAAAATTACAGCGTTTAAAACGGGCAGAAATTATTGCTAAACGTTTAGAAAAATTGGGTTTAAAAGATGCGCTCAAAACGATTCAAGAAAGTCAAAAAAAACAATTCATTGGTAGACCTGATTTTGCTCAATTATTGGTCAATCAAGGAATATGCACTGACTTTAATCAGGCATTTAAAAAGTACTTAGGCGCAGGGAAAATTGGTGACGTAAAAAATCAATGGAAGAAATTGGATGAAGTGATTTGTGCCATAACACAAGCAGGCGGTGTGGCAGTACTGGCTCATCCGTTATATTATCAATTAACCAACTCTAAATTGCGTCGTTTACTAACGGATTTTAAAAAAGCTGGAGGTGTTGGGCTTGAAGTCGTCAACGGTTACCAAAACCCTGATAAAACAGGTTATTTATCAAAATTATGCCAAGAGTTTGAGTTTAAAGCATCAATAGGCTCGGATTTTCATTCTCCCAATCAATGGAAAAAATTGGGTTGTGATAGTCGCTTGATTGCTGAACTAAATCCCGTTTGGGCAGAGTTTTGATTTTGTTTGTGCCTTTTATTTTATTGATAAGAAGAGATTGAATTTATTATTACTTGCATGAGTTGAACAGTTTTTAAAGAGTCTTTTTAACGGAGAATAATAAGGCAAATGCCGATTAGCAATGACCAATAAATGACCGCCTTTAACTAAAGTAGCATAACTTTGGTTAAACATTTTAACAGCCGTATCAATACTCAAATCATGGGATTGATGAAAAGGTGGGTTGCAGACAATTAAATCCACCGAGTTTTTGTCGAAACCAGTTAAACAATCATTTAAAATAAACAGGTATTGACTGCTGTCTTTTAAATTGTGTTGGCAAGTCAGGCGAGCAGATTTTACAGCAGAAAAAGAATCATCAACAAATTTTACTGTGGCATTGGGGTATTTTAATGCAAGATTTAATCCAATAATTCCATTGCCACAGCCTAAATCTATAATGGATTGCACTGAGTCTAAGTCGGGTAAATTTTGCAATAAAAACCGAGTGCCAATGTCGAGCGATTTTTTTGAAAACACATTGGCATAACTGAAAATTTTTAATGAAGTGTTTTCTTGAATAAAATCAATAGGGTAGAGGCTTTTATTGTGAGTATTCTCTGGTTTTAATTGAATAACCTTGGCTTTCTTTTTGGTCAATGAGGTTTGGGTTGAGCCAAATCGACTTTCTAAAAGATTCCATAAGGTTTTGGGCATATTTTTGACCATTCCAGCGATGAGGATAACGGTGTTTTTATGTGTTTGATGTTGAATATCAACAAGAAATTCATCCAAATAATCCATTATTTTGGGGCATTTGATAAGAATAAAATCAAAAGTGTTGAAGGAATTGTCTAACTGGTAAATAAGGTTTGGTAGAGGGTTGAAATTATTGCTTTGCGCATTCGTTTTAATGGCGTTATGGCTCAAATAAGAATCATTAAGGCTGGTGGGTTTAAATTGATTGAGACTTAGGGTCAATGCCCCAAAAGCATCGTTAAAAATCAAAATGTTGGAATTTTCTGATAAAGTAAAATTTGCATGTAATGTCTCCAGTAAGTAAGAATCCGCAGCATTCCAAGCTTGCAAACTATTGTTTTTAGTTGTTGGGTAACGTTTTAATTGAATCGGAAGGAAATCATTGTCGAATATTGTTTGCACCAAATAAGCCTAGAATCTATAAATTGTGTTATTATAGAGTGAGGACAATTGATAATCATTAACTTATGCAAAAAAATAAATTTATGCTTGTTATACTGCTTCAGATTGTATTTTACCCATCTTTAGCAGGAATTTACAAATGGAAAGACGCTAATGGTGTCACCCAATACAGTGATGTGAAACCTGATAATGTTTCCGTAGAAACATTTGAAATTCAATCCTATCAAAATGTGACTGTTATCAACAGTGACAACTCTTTTCAAGAACCTGATGAAAATGGCAACAAAAGAAAATATCTCACAAGACCCAAAAGAGTAATTATGTATTCTACTACTTGGTGTGGTTATTGTAAAAAGGCAAAGAAATACTTTCGCAAAAACAGAATTGCTTTTACCGAGTATGATATTGAAAAAAGCGAGTCAGCCAAAAGGCGTTATAAAAAACTGGGAGCAACAGGCGTGCCTGTTATCTTTATTGGCAAGAAACGCATGAACGGATTTAGTGCAGAACGATTCAATTCTATTTATAAAAAGGAATAATTTATGTCCATTAGAACTCATGTTTTAAATTTCAAAAAAGGAGATAAAATTTTCTCTGCAGGAGATTTTGCCAATTGTGCTTATATTATTGAACAAGGCAGAGTTGGTCTATACCCTTTAACTCAGCAAGACATAAAAATTGCCGACTTAGGAAAAGGCGAACTTTTAGGCGAAATGGGGATAATCAATAACTTAAATCGTTCGGTCAGTGCTTATGCAGAAAGTTCTGTTGAGTTATTGGTGGTTGATAGAGAGCAAATAACTTCTCGATTAGAAAGTGCTGACCCAATCTTGCGTGGAGTGCTTGAAGTTGTACTCAGTAGAATCCGCAAAATGTTGGGTGCTGATAACCTAGCTAATCATAACCGTGACAGTAATAACACGATTGTAACTGAAGGAATGACAAAAATTCGTTTCGAGCATGAAATGTTTGAGGCATTGGAAAACGATGAAATAGTCAATGTTTATCAACCTATGGTCAATTTATCGGATAATACGGTAGCAGGCTTTGAAGCCTTAAGTCGATGGAAACATCCTGAAAAAGGCATGGTTTCACCTTTTGAATTTATTACACTAGCCGAAGAGAGTGATTTCATTGTGCCGATGGGTTTGAAAATATTTGATAGTGCTTGTAAGCAACTGTCTCTTTTTCAAAACAAAAGATGTCAAGTACACCCGCAATCATCACCCTTGTTTATGAGTATTAATGTCTCTCCAACCCAGTTGAGTTCAGATGGCTTTCTTGAAAAGATAATGGCAATCACTCAAAATCACCAAATCAACCCCGCAGATATTAAAATTGAGATAACCGAATCCTTGATGGTGGATTATAAACAAGTCAAAACGTGGATTGATGAATGCAGTCATTTTGGATTTAAACTTTCATTGGATGACTTTGGTACTGGGCATTCTGGTTTTGAACA
>CAMZLQ010000031.1 GCA_947311585.1 uncultured Alcanivoracaceae bacterium
AGTGGTAGTATTGGGTTCACGCCGTGCTGCTCGTTCTGCAACTGATTCTGCTGTTCCAGTTGATGTAATCAGTGGTGATGATTTTGTAAACCAAGGTGTAACGGATCTTAGTACCTTATTGAAGAATGTCGTGCCTTCATACAATGTTGGAACTCAACCAATTAGTGATGCGGCAACTTTAGTTCGCCCTGCAAACTTACGAGGGCTAGCTCCTGATCACACTTTGGTGTTGGTTAATGGAAAACGTCGCCATCGCGCAGCTGTTATTTCTTGGTTAGGTAATGGTGTGGCAGATGGTGCTCAAGGCCCAGATATTTCACAAATCCCTGCTATCGCTCTAAAACAAGTGGCTGTCCTTCGTGATGGTGCCGCTGCACAGTATGGTTCAGATGCCATTGCTGGCGTGATGAACTTTACAATGAAAGATGCTTCAGATGGTGCAACTTTTGAAGCGCGTTATGGCCAATATTACGAAGGTGATGGCGCAACTTACAACTTGGCAGGAAATATCGGTCTGCCATTTACTGACAATGGCTTTGTAAACTTGTCATTTGAATACGGCGAATCTGATGATACCGATCGTTCAGTTCAACGACGTGATGCACGAGCTCTTATTGCTGCTGGAAATACAGCAGTGGCTAACCCGGCACAAATTTGGGGTCAGCCAATTATTAATGATGATTTAAAACTTGTTTATAACATGGGCGTTGATTTGGGCGGTGATAAAGAATTTTATGCCTTTGGTAACTATGGTTCAAAAGAAGTCGACGGTGGATTTTTCTTCCGTAACCCAAATACCCGTGGTGGTGTTTTTAGAGGTCCTGGTGTTGATGATGGTGATAGAGATGAAGATGGAAATGTAATTCTTGTACCTACTATTTTAACAGCTGATTTAAACCCTGGTGCTACAGATAATACAAGATGTCCAATTGTAAGAGTGGTAAATAATGTACCAGATGCTGATGCTTTAGCATCTTTAGCTGCAAACAATTGCTTTGCATTTAATTCATTATTCCCAGGTGGTTTTACCCCTCGTTTTGGCGGTACAGTTGATGATTTTTCAACAGTTGTTGGTTTAAGAGGCGAAATGGATAATGGTTGGGCATACGATGTCAGTGGTTATTATGGTCGCAGTTTTGTGGATTTTACAATTTACAATACTGTCAATGCTTCATTAGGCCCAGATACGCCAACAAGATTTGATCCAGGTGCTTACGAGCAAGTGGAGAAAAACTTTAACGTTGATTTAGTTAAAGAATTTGAAGTGTCAAGCTTCTATTCTGGTTTAAATGTGGCTGTTGGTGCTGAATGGCGTCAAGAAGCCTTTACCATTAAGACAGGTGATCAAGCCTCTTTTGAAATTGGCCCTTATGCTGCCCAAGGGTTTAGCTCAGGATCTAATGGTTTTTCAGGTTTTTCAAATCTAGCTGCTGGAACATTTAAACGTTCAAATATCGCTGCTTATATCGATTTAGAAGCCGATATTACCGAAAGTTTATTAATGGGTGTTGCGGTACGATTTGAAGATTTCCAAGATTTTGGTACAACAACAAACGGTAAGATTTCAGCGCGTTATGAATTTACTGATACTTTTGCCTTGCGTAGTGCATACAGCACAGGTTTTAGAGCACCAACTCCAGGTCAATCTAATGCCTTTAATGTTTCTACTCAAATTAACTCAGCAGGTGAGTTAGTTAATAATGGAACGATTCCATCAACAAACCCAGTTGCCATATCTCGAGGCGGAAAGCCACTTGATGCAGAAAAATCAAAAAACTTTACTTTTGGTGCGGTAATGAATTTTGGTGGATTGGATTTAACAGTTGATTATTTCGCAGTTGATTTAAATGATCGCATTACGTTGTCTCAAGATAATTCATTATCACCAGCTGAAATTGATGCATTAATAGCCTCTGGTATTGTCAATGCATCAAATTTAAGAAACTTCCGCTTCTTTACCAACGGTTTTGATACAGAAACTCGTGGTATTGATGTAGTTGCAACTTATGGAATGGAAATTGGTAATGGTAATACAGATTTCACTTTGTCATTTAACCATACAGAAACGAGCATTGCCAGAATAGGAACTTATGTAGATCATGATACGGGAGAAACAAAGCCTTTATTAGATGGTGAAAGAATAACCGAACAAGAAAGAGGTCTTCCAGAAACGCGTTGGAATTTCACTGCTAATCATACGGTTGGCGATTGGAGATTCTTAGGTCGTCTAAATCATAACAGTGGATATTATGGAACAGACAATAATATATTTATTGGCGACAATGTGACATTAGATGTTGAAATGGCTTACTCCTTTAATGACAATTATACGATAACTCTTGGTGCACAAAATGCAACAGATGAGTACCCAGATGAAATATTTGGTACGTTAAATGGTCAGCCTGATTTAGGTAGTGGTTCTGGAAGTCGCTACGACCAAAACTCTCCTATTGGATTTGGTGGTGGATTTTACTACATCAAGTTCCAATATCAGTTATAAGTTATTTATTTATGTTTAAAGACATGATAATATAACCAGAAGACAAAATACCCACTGTAACTATTTTATAGTGGGTATTTTTTTATGAAGAAATTTAAAAAAGAGAATTAAACAAAATGGGCACAAAAATGATTAAATCAAAAAAATATCTGGCTTTAGTGCTAGCTATTAGTGCAACAGCAAGCTTTGCACAACTGAATGAAGTTGTTAAGACGGGAGCTGCAAAGGTTAAAGATGCACAAAAATCACAAGCACGAGTGGACAAAATTGTCGATTCATCACAAGCACGATTGGTAGAATATCGTAGTCTACTTAAACAAGTGGATGGATTGAAAGTTTATAATGATCAATTAGATACTCAAATCAAAAGTCAGTTGGCTTTGATTGAAAAGTTTGAAAATTCAACCGCACAAGTGGCACTAATTGAACGTCAAATGTTACCACTTATTATTAAGATGGTTGGTAGTTTAAGAGATTTTGTTGATTTGGATCTACCCTTTCATGAACAAGAGCGTGCTGAACGTATAATGTTCCTTGAAGAAAATATTGAAAAATCAGAAATTGATATTTCTGAAAAGTTCAGACAAGTTCTTGAGGTCTATCAAATAGAAAATGAATACGGAAGAAAAATGGATTCCTATTCTGCTATTATAACAGTTAATGGTCAAGAGCAAGATGTTAACGTACTTCGTGTTGGTCGCATTGCTTTAGTTGCCCAAACGAAGGATACTAAATTAAGTGCTGTTTATGATAAAGCAACAAAGACATGGGTTGAATTGGATAATACAACTTACAGAAACTCAATTAAAAATGGTATTAAAATGGCAAACAAACAAGCATCAATTGGTGTCATGAGTTTACCGATTCCAGCACCAGTAGGAGCCAAATAATGAAATCTTTAAATGTTAAAACACTCCTAACACTATTAGCTCTTATATTTTCAGTAAGTAACATAAGTTACGCAGCTGACTTATCTATGAATGATTTGCTTCGTAAAGTTAAAGCAGGGCGTGCTGCAGATAGTGCAGATAACGCAAAACGCTTACAAGAATTTAAAAAACAAAAGCAACAACAAGAACAAAAAATTCGCAATGTTAAAGCTCAAATAGCATCTTTAGAGAAGAAAGCTGCTCAAATGGAAGTACAGTTTAATGAAAATGAACTAATTGTAGAAGAAAAAAGAAAACAACGTGATGAAAGACTAGGTTCACTAAAAGAGCTTTTTGGACATTTAACTTCATCAGCCGCTGATTTGCGTGTAAATTTTGAAAATTCAATTACCAGTACACAGTTTCCAAACAGAACTGAATTTTTAAGTGAGCTTATTAAAAAGATGAACTCATCAACAGATTTGCCCTCAATGGAAGATATCGAAAGAGTTTGGTTTGAAATGCATCGTGAAATTACCGAATCAGGCAATGTTGTAAAATATCAAGCAAAAGTTGGTGTTGAAGGACAACAAGAAGTGGTTCGTATTGGTGTATTTAACATGGTTTCAAATGGAAACTATCTTGAATATAAATCAGATACTGGCGCTTTAAGTATACTAGCAAGACAACCTGATGACTACCAAACAGGTGCGCAAAAATTACAAAATGCAACCTCTGGATTTACTCCAGTTGGGATTGACCCAACAGGCCCATCAGGTGGTAGTTATTTAACAGCATTAATCAATACGCCTACTTTGATAGAAAAATGGCACGAAGGTAAGTTGGTTGGTTATATCATTTCTGCTGTAGCTGTATTCGGAATTTTATTGTCTCTCTGGAGATTCTTGGTATTAAGTGGTGTTTCAGCAAAAGTTAAGAAGCAGATTAAATCAGATACTTTGTCTGATAAAAACCCACTTGGACGTGTGTTGTTAGCAGCAGAAGCTAATGGAAATGCTGATGTAGAAACGCTAGAGTTACGACTTGGCGAAGCCATTTTGAAAGAGCGAACTGCGATTAATAAATCTTTACCGTTATTAAAAATTATTTCTATGGTTGCGCCATTGTTAGGTTTATTAGGTACAGTAACAGGTATGATTTTAGTGTTCCAAGCCATCACTATATTTGGTGCGGGTGATCCCAAGCGTATGGCTGGAGGTATCTCGGGTGCACTTGTGACTACGGTATTAGGTTTGGTTGCAGCAATCCCAATATTGTTATTGCATACATTCTTAAGTGGTAAAGCAAAAAGCATTATGCATGTCTTAGAAGAGCAAAGTGCAGGCATCCTTGCAGAACGTGCAGAGCGTAAATAAGGAGAGCACATAATGCTAATATTTTTATTAGATTTATTTGAAGATATTGATAATTTTTTCAACAAAGGTGGACCTGTACTGTATATCATTGCAGGGACAACTTTTATTATGTGGGCAATGATTTTAGATAAGTATTTATACCTAAAATTTAGCTTTAAACATGATTTTGCTAAAGCGCAAAAAGTATGGAATTCGCGTAGCGAACGTAAGTCATGGAATGCTCACGCAATTAGAGAAAAATTGGTTTCTGAAGTGCAAGAAAAAATTAACCATAACATTCCAGTAATTAAAACACTAATAGCTTTGTTGCCATTATTAGGTTTGTTAGGAACGGTTACAGGAATGATTGAGGTATTTTCTACACTAGCTGCCACAGGTGGTGGTGATGCGAAATCTATGGCAAGTGGTGTTTCCAAGTCAACGATTCCAACAATGGCTGGAATGGTAGTAGCACTTTCGGGTGTGTTTGCTAACACCTTTGTCACTCAATTAGCCGATAAAGAAAGTAATGAGACAGAGGAACACTTGACCTTTGAAGACTAATTGTTGAATAAATCGCTAAATAGATTTGCTATTTCATCGGCTAAAAATGCTCATTGACAGTTGTCAAATCGCATTTTTAGCCTCGAACTAGCAAACCTCTTTAACGATTTAAAACAACAATGAATATTTAAAAGTTAAGGTTCACATTAAATAAACAAATTAAAAGAGAAGAACTATGCGTAGAAGTTTTCTATCAGAATCAGCAGCAGAGGAAGAGGGAGCCATTGATTTGACTCCAATGTTAGACGTGGTATTTATCATGTTAATATTTTTTATTGTCACGGCTACATTTATTAAAGAAACTGGTGTGGAAGTCAATCGTCCACCAGCAAGCACATCAAACAAAAAAGATGACACTACTGTTTTAATTGCAATTAGTCCGGATAATTCTATTTGGATGGATAAGCGTCGAATTGATGTTCGATCAGTTAAAGCGAATATTCAAAGGTTACATGCTGAAAATCCAGAAGGTGGAGTTGTTATTCAGGCAGATGAGTTGGCCTCAATTAAGACATTTACTGCGGTACTTGACGCAGCCAGAGAGATTGTTGACCCTGGTAAAATATCTTTATCAACCCAATAGAGGAGTAAATTATATGGTTATTAAAAGAGCCATCATTACTGTGCCATTGGCATTTGTAGTAACAGCAGCATTGTTAATGTTGATGGTTGCACTAATTGAGATGGGTGATTTAGATATAAATAAATCTAAAAGTATAAAAATGCCAAACATTTTTATGCCAGAAGTTGAGTTGATGGCGAACAGAGAGGTTCAAAAACCTGAGAAACCTCAGGTAGACGAACAGCCACCACCAGAGATTCCTCAGCAGGACTTTGATCAAATTGATGCAGACTCAAATATTGGAGCAATTAATGCCCCTGATAGCATGAGTGCTGATTTGGATTTAAGTATTGGAACAGGATTATCTGCATCAGATGGCGAGTTTTTACCTATCGTAAAAGTTGCGCCACAATACCCATCAAGGGCTTCATCTCGTGGTATTGAAGGCTATGTGATTTTATCTTATACAGTGACTAAGCAAGGGACTGTATTAAATCCCGTAGTGATAGAAGCACAACCAGAAAATATTTTTAATAAAGCCGCGATAAAATCGGCGCTTCGTTATAAATATAAGCCTCGTGTAGTCGATGGCGTACCTCAAGATGTTCCAGGTGTTAGAACAAGAATAACCTTTAAGTTGGCGGACTAGAATGATGAGAAATTTAAAATTATTAATTATAATCGTGGGTTTAGCATTTTCTATTTATGCTCAAGCTGGTCGACATGATAAAAAAGAACAGGCTACTGGTGCAATTGATGCCAAAACCTTTGAAAAATTAATGAAGGCACAGGAGTTAACTGAAGCGGGTAACCATGCTGCTGCGTTAGCAGAACTTGATGCACTAAAAGCACGAGGCAAAGTAAGTGGCTATGGTAAATCACAAATGTATAACTTTTATGCATTTATTTATGCATCTAAAGAAGATTACCAAAAAGCCATTACTGCCTATCAAGAAGTGATTAAAATTCCAGAAACAACACCTGCTCTTGCTTTACAAGCAAAATATACGGTTGCTCAGTTGTATTTTCAACTAGAAAAGTTTCCACTTTGTATTAAATACATGAATGAATGGTTAAGCGAGGTTGAAAAACCAACCCCTACAGCACACATAATGCTTGCACAGGCTTATTATCAATTAGAAAAGTATGATCAAGCCTTGAAAAATGTGGATAAAGCCGTTACCTTAGAAACAAAAGCAGGAAGAAAAGTAAAAGAAAATTG
>CAMZLQ010000032.1 GCA_947311585.1 uncultured Alcanivoracaceae bacterium
ATAACGCCAACGAAACTTGTTTGTTCCTGGGGTTAACGTTTTTTGTGGTTCCCTTAATGTTGTCAATTTTTTTTTTTATTTTATTTTTCTGGGTTTTGTTCTGGTATTGGTTGGTAACCGTTTGGACTGTACTTGTCCACCACGCGATTCACGATAGGCGATGACTTCAACTGATTTAACTACATTGTTGTCAATAACAATTCCTGTTGTGATGTTTCTTTCTTTGCCAATTTCATCCAAAACCCACACGGTTTTATTGTCTTTTTGCCAATAACGGTAACTGAGTTTTATTTGGCTGGGGTTGAATGTTGTTTTAATGTAATTTTGTTTTTCTTTATTAATCCAAAGTCGCTTGGGCTTTGGAACCTCATCAAAAGACCTGTTAAGAAAAGCCATTAACGCATTGTTGGCGTTGCAATTAAAGGGTAATACTAATAAGAAAAGGGTGGGCAGAACCCATCTGACAACCGTTGTTTTCATTAGAAAGAATACCCCATGCCTAGGTGAAAACCATCTTCGTCTTTTGCACCTGATTGATCTTGATAGTCTGCTTTAAAGACCACTTGGTGGGTAAGCCAAAAATTAAAACCAAGGTCAAGCTGAGTAATATCGGTTTTGTTGTTATCATCACCTGCATTATTGTCCCAGTTGGAATAACGACCAAAAACACCAAATTGGTTTTGTTTCCCAAAACGGTAAGATGGTTCAATATAGAAGCCGTTTTGTTTGCTTCTTCCAGCAGCAATTTCTTCAACTTTTTTATCTAAATCCCAACGGGCATAAAGCGCCTTAAAAGTAAAACCATTGATATTATACTGTGCATTGGCTTCAAACAATGTTGCATCAATGCCCAAAACGCCTTGGGTGATGTCCTGTTGTTGCATCAGTGAGGCATTAATTTGTAAATTTGTTAATGGAGAAAGTCGCAGCCGTGCAGTAATTGCACCCTTGCTTGCAATGGCATTAGCTGCTCCTTGCCGCCCTTTGCGAATAAGAAAAGCGTTGCTTCCAGATAAAGGTGTGTTTAACCCTTCACTTACAAAGAAATCATACCCAAAGAAGGGAGAAAGGTTTTGGCTAAAACCAACGCCTGCTGCCCACCAGGTAGTCGGTATGATGTTTTTTTCAACATTATTGCGCTCAACACCATAAAAAGTTGTGGGTTCATGGGTTTCGTTAATAATGCCAATAGGCAACAAAGAGATTCCTGCAGTTGTTTTGGTTTTTTCATTGAGAAGGTGTTCAATAAAGGCTTGTTCCACCTCGACCTCTCCTGGTTGTCCTTCGCCACTGAGGGCATGTTCAATCTCTAATTCAGAATAAAACCGTGTGCGATCGTTAAAATCATAGCCATTAAATAAAACAAAACGATGCGCGTCAATACTGTTGCCCTTGTCAGTGTTGCCGAAATGCACTTCACCATAACCACCAAACTTATACTTTGATTGAGACTGGTTAGTTGATTCATCTATATTATCACTGATAATTTCGAGCACTTGAGATTGTTGTTCAACGTTTTGAGCATTGCCTTGTATTTGTGCCTTTAATTTTTCAATGGTGGTTTGTTGTTGCTGTATTATTTGCCACATTTGTTCAAGACTTGGTGTGTCTTTTGCAGCAAAAGAAAGCGGAGTTATAAATAAAAGGAAGAAGATAAGTTGTTTTTTACACATAAGAATGATTCTTATTAAGATTAAATTTGCATAATATTCTATTTGAGAATGATTCTCAACAACTAATGTGAATTTATTTTAAAAATATCGTATAATAAAATTTTATAAAACGAGATAATCACATGATCGGCTACATAACCATAGGCACAAATAACCTTGAAAAATCTGGAAAATACTACGATGAACTCTTTAGTGTCATTGGCGCAGGGCGGATTATGTCGGATGACCACATCATTTTATGGGCAAAAAAACCAGGTGATGCCATGTTTTCTGTCATTACTCCAGAGGATGGAAAGGCTGCGACGGTTGGTAATGGCACGATGCCAGCGATTATTGTTGATGGCTTAGATACCATCAAAAAGCTTCACGCCAAAGCCTTATCATTGGGTGCAACCGATGAAGGAGAGCCAGGGCCAAGAGGAGATGGACAATTTTATTTTGGCTACGTCCGAGATCCAGATGGCAATAAAATGGCGTTTTACAGTATGCAGGAATAAAAAACCTTCTAAAAAGGAACTATTAAGTCTAATAAGGCTCATATAGCTATTACTATGAGGTGAAAAAAATGAAAACAATCTTGCTGACTCTTATTTTAAGTTCTTCTAGTTTATTGGCTAAGGAATCTCCAACAAATGCCTTTATTTACTCTAAATCTGCATGTTTTGGCACTTGTCCTGTTTATCAAATCAGGGTTTTTGAAGATGGAACATTAATTTTCAACGGATTAAATCATGTTCAGAAGAAGGGGGTATATAAATTTACTGACTCACCAAACTTGTTCCAAGATGTTTTTCAAGTCTTAGATGACTATGATGTTAATGATTTTAGAGACAGTTATGTTGGAGGATATACCGAGGATGAGGTTTGCAAAAAACGATGGACAGACTTCCCAACCACCACAATGAGCATTCAATTAGGTGGCAAAATCAAAACAATTGTACACTATCATGGTTGCATGGGTTTTGATAGAGAGGATGACTTAAAAGCCATGGAAGATGAAATTGATAAAGTTCTTAATTTAGAGCCATATATTCGTATAAAAAAAGATTAGTGTGCTAAAAAACCTTCACTCTATGATCAGAACGACTCAAATTTGCCCTCTTCCTTGAGGGACTTCGGAGTATTTGAGTTAGTGTTTTATAAATACTTACACTGGCGAGGGTTTACCAGTGTAAGTAGAGTGTTGCGTAAATATTTACGCCTTCACCTGGGAGGCGGTATGCACGAGGGTTTGTTGGGTCAAACCCCACATCGGTATTGAGATTGTTGCGGTTATAGCCATTAAGGTGGTTGTAGTATTTTTTGTCAAAAACATTATTGACACCAAAGGCTATATTGGCTTTATCACTAATGCCATAGGTTGCTGCTAAATTGGTGACACCATAACCCGGAGTGGTTTGTTCTTGGTTTGTTACCGACACATCATCTTGTGCTTGGTATGCCACCAATTCACCGCTGAAATTCCAGTTACTCCTACCATAAGTCAATTCAATACGTGTGTTAAGGGGCGCAATACGATAGAGGTTGTCGTTAATATCACGACGTTCTCCACGGACATAACTTGTTACATTGTTAATCGCCATGTTGTCACTGATTTGGTAACTGAACTCTAAATCGGCACCGTATAATTTGGCATCGACATTATTAAATTTCAAAACCTTTGGATTGGTTGTTGGTGTGCCTTGGATGTAATCATTGATTTGGTGGTAAAAAACATGGGGAGCAAAACGCAAACCATTAGTATCATAAGTCATTCCCAGTTCAAACTGGGCTGCCTTTTCTGGGTTTAAGTACAGATTCCCCAAATAGGCAAAGCCGTCTGCCATGCCCGCAGTGGCTTCTAACGGCAACCATAAATAACGCTCTTGGTAACTTGGCGAGCGTGTTTTATAGCCTAGACCGTATTCAATCGAAAGAACTTCGCTTAATTCTTGAGTTAAATTGAAGGACAAATCGACATTATTATCGGTTATGCTTCTATTGGCGTTATTAAAGTTGTCGCGCAACATTCGGTGCATTCGACCCATGGGAGAATCCATCATCGCAACAGAAGAAGAAACATCCGCAGCATCCATATCAACTTGCGTGAAACGAATACCACTAGAGAGCTTAAGGTGACTAGTTAATTCGGATAATAATTCAGTAAAAAAGCTAGTTCGGTCTTTTTGTGTATCAAAATTATCAATAGAGAACATAGCATTATCTGGACTGGTAATAGTGGCTTGGTGACTGGTGACATCTCCCTCTAAACCAAAAGAAAGTTGACCCAGTGAAGTTGTTGTATCCAAAACAAAGGCAAAAGAGTTGCTATTGACCTGCGTGAAAGAGTCCTTACGGCTGGTTGCGTTTCTAAAAAGAGAATTACTCATCACGTGATCCGTGTTTTGATGAGAAAAGTCTGAAGTCAACTTCCAATCATTTGAAAAACGATAGGAATGCTCAATACTTGCAACCCCGCCAGTGGCATAAACAATATCCATAGGCAAGGATGGAGTGCCTGTTTTTCCAGTATCATTGGCGTTGTATTTGAGAGCAAAAGTTTGTTTTTCACCCGTGTAGTTATAGCCTAAAAGATAAAAATCTCGATCATATTCTGTATTGAAGTTTGTCCCATCTTTAAAATCAAAACTATCTCCATTTTCAGTTTCTGCCCCAAAATAAAAATTATGCAGAGAAGACTGAGCCGAGAGAAAAACAGAGGCTTTTTTACCTGAGTTAACAGAAGTAAAGCCAACAGAAGCATCGCCCCCAAACTCAAGTTCATCAGAAGAGCCTTTAATATTTTTTGGTAGAACAAAAATACTGCCACCAAAAGTTTCGATACCGGTACTAACAGGAGCAATGCCACGGTTTAAAATAACCGCATCAACCATGCTGGCAGGCACATGACTCATGGCAGCATCCATTGAGTTAGAACAAGACTCTTGCATGTTTGAACCATCTACTTGTACATTAACGCGACTACCAGAGAGACCTCGATATTGTGCAATACCCGTTAAAGGACCATTGCGGTTGACATTGGCCCCTGCCATTTTTTTTAAGACATCGGGTGTATCAATAATACTTTGTGCTTTTTCGGGGAGTAATTGCACCGTCATTTCGCGATTTTGCTGTTGTTCAACAACTTCCACGTTATCGAGTTTTTCAACATCTCTATCATCAGCTAAAACCGATTGATTAATTGTTAAAGCGGATAAGATGCATAAAGTAAGTTTGTTTTTATTCATTTTTATTGTTGAGACCTTTGCATAACTCGTGGCACGTGTTAAAAAGTTGCAAAAAACACCACTCTGCGTTAAAAAATTCGCAAATAGCGGGCTATTTGACTCATTTTTTGCCTTGATTGGAGCTTTTTTCATTCTTTTTTCCATCATCCCAGAGTTGTGCAAAGGTCTCTTGTTAAGTTATTAATTTGCGAACACTATAAAGTCTTAATAGAGTTAAGTAAATGCGACAAATTGTCGCAGTTACCGCATCAGTTGTTACAAAAGTGAAAATGTGGTTTAAAATAGGCAAATGGCAACAAACACACAACAAAACACCTTCTTCTGGCTGAGAAATTTTCTGATTCTTGGGCAGGTATTATTGTGGTTGATGGCAAGCACTCTTTGGAATATTGATTACCCATCCAAAGTCTTGGTTTTAACTGGCTTTTATTTTGCCATGAATGTATTTTCATGGGTGTTTCGATCGGATTTCTCTGATAGACAGATTTTTATTAACTTACTCATCGATGTGACTGAACTGTCTTTCTTTTTCTACTTAACAGGTGGTGCCAGCAATCCATTTACTTGGTTTCTTATTGTGCCTATTATTTTCTCTGCTACTGTTTTAGCTCAAAAATACACCTGGATAATTACGGGTTTCTCCATTCTCTGTTACACTTTGTTGATTAAATTCTTTAAACCCGTAGCCATGTCGATGGGTGACATGCAAGGTATGAATCATACTATGGAACACTCCACAAGTTTCAGCCAACATCTGGTTGGTATGTGGTTGGGGTTTATTGTTTTATCGGTTTTGATATCATGGGTTATTAGTGGTTTGATGAAGAATATCCGTCGTAAAGAAAAGTTATTGTTAGAGGCAAATACCAAACAAGCGGAAAATGAAAAGCTTTTAGCATTGGCAACTCTGGCAACAGGTTCTGCCCATGAGTTGGGAACACCGCTTGCGACAATCAACATCATCATCAAAGAATTGTTAAACGATGAGTCCATGCAAAAGCACCATAAAATGTTGAACATCATGGAATCACAAGTTTACAGGTGTAAAGAATCTCTGACACAAATCACGGCATCAACGGGTACAACCCAAGCAATTAGTGGTTTAGTGGTAACGGTTAATGAGTTTTTAGGTAAAGTACAAACCCGAATAATTGACCCAGACTCACAAAAAATACAACTAAACACTAACCATAAAAATGATAATAAGCTGCACGTTGATAAAACGCTAGTACAAGCTTTAGTCAATATCATCAACAATGCACTGGAGTCGAGCGCCACAAAAGTGATTATTAATTCTCAGAGTAAAGAAAAAATATTAACGCTAATAATCAGCGACAATGGCGAAGGGTTAAATGCAGACTTTGGTGCAAAAGACCGCTCAGAAAAAGAGTTTGGAATGGGTTTGGGCTTGTTTTTAGCGAAAACGACAATTGAGCGTTTTTCTGGAACAATATCCGTTATAAAAAGTAACCAAAAAGGCACAGAATTACAGATTGAACTACCGTTGATAGCACATGAATAAAAGCCTATTAATAATCGATGATGATGAAACGTTTTGTGCTGTATTGGCATCGGCATTAGAAAACCGAGGCTTCAAAACCAAACAAGCCCATGACTTTAAACAAAGCCAAAATATTATCCAGCAATGGCAAGCCAAATATGCCGTGGTGGATTTACGTATTGGCAAGGATTCAGGCTTAAAAGTGTGTCAAATGTTGCTAGAAAAACAACCAGGTATTCATATCGTTATCTTAACGGGATTTGCCAGCATTGCCACAGCAGTGGAGGCGATAAAACTGGGCGTGGTGCAATACCTGACAAAGCCGACTGATGTTGATACCATTTTAAAGGCATTGGGACAAAAAAAAGCCGATGCAGAGATTCAAATTCCAAGTAAACCCTTGCCAGTTAAACGCTTAGAGTGGGAACATTTACAAAAAGTCTTAGCCGAAAACGATGGCAATATCACAAAAGCTGCCGAACAACTAGGCATGCACCGCCGAACACTGCAACGCAAACTACAAAAGAAACCCGTGCGAGAAAATGATGCATAAATTATTTATCCCTTTATTTGTTTTATCACTATGGGCTTGTCAACAAGAAAAGGTTGAAGATAAGCTGATTCAAAAACAATACTTTATTTTTGGCACAATCATTGAAGTTCTTGTCTGGCACGACGATGAAGCATTGGTCAATCAAGCTTTTAATGATGTAGAAAAAACCCTCAATGGCATGCACAGCCAATGGCATGCATGGAAATCTGGACGACTCAACGAAATAAATAAAGCCATGCGTAAAAGCGAATCATTTGCTATTACCGATGAAGAAGCACAATTTATAAAACAAACAAAACAATTATCCCTGCAATCACAGGGAAACTTCAATCCAGCTATAGGTGAACTTATTCACCTTTGGGGCTTTCACACCGATAACTACCCCATAACAACACCGCCACCCAGTGATGCAGAAATCAAGGACTTTTTAGCGCACATGCCAAGTATGCAAGACATCAGTATTTCGAACAATCAAATTAGCTCAAGTAATCCTCGCATTTGGTTGGATTATGGTGGAGTCGCCAAAGGCTACGCCATTGACAAAGCCATCAACATCCTCAAAAAACACGGCATCAAAAATGCCATCGTCAACGCCGGTGGAGACCTGCGAAGCATCGGCAGCAAAGGCGATAAAAGTTGGCGTGTCGCCATTCGAAAACCTAATTCTGAAGACATACTCGCGGTTATTACCGTGCAAGGCGATGAATCAGTTTTCACTTCAGGCAATTACGAACGCTACAAAGAATTTAATGGTAAGCGTTACGCCCATATCATCGACCCAAAAACAGGCAAAGGCGTTAACCAAATCGTCTCGGCAACCATCATAGCCAAAAACGGCACAAAAGCCGATGCTGCCGCCACCGCCATGATTGTGGCAGGCAAAGCCAACTGGCATAATGTCGCACAAAGCATGCAACTCGACCAAGTGCTATTGGTAGATGCTGAAGGCAACTGCTTCGCCAGTGAAAAAATTATGCCGAGATTAGAGAAAATTGAAACTATTTGTGAGGTTTTGGAGTGAAATTTTCATTTTGGTTTTAAAAGAAGTCTTTTATTGAAACAGTGCTGGCTTTAGGAGATTGCCGCGTCGCTTCGGCTCCTCGCAATGACGGTGTATTATTTGGGGTTTAGTGCAACCTCGAAAAAGAAAATGTCATTGCGAGGAGGAACGACGCGGCAATCTTATGGCGAATCATATTTTCATTTAAAGCGCTATTTGTAGGGTGTGGCCGCGCCCACCAGGCTATTTTTGGGTTGTTTCGGCAACCGTCAAGAGTTAAAAATTTTATCCTCGTTCTTCTCGCTGGTAATGTGAGGCAACTGTAATTTACTAATTAGCCTGGCTATTGGATTTTATTCTTCCAAGTTCTGCCATATCAAGGGCAACATTTTCTATACGAGTTAATTTGATTTTTGAAACAATAAATGCAATTCCTGCTGCTATTGGTGCAAACAAATAAAATAAAGGAAAAAGTTGTAAGTAATAACAACCAAAAATATGCAGAATGATTGCTAAAACAGCAACAACAATCCGAGGTTTTACTTCATAGGGTTGACCAAACAATTTTGCAAAAAAACCAATAAGCACAGGAGGAATCGCCAAAAATATTACTAAAAGACCTTGCATTTGAGCAAAGAAAAAAAACACACCACAAGCAAAAACAGTACCAATCAGCGCACCTATAACTGTTTTTGTAAAGCTTTGTATTTTGACCAGTTCATCATAAGCTTGTTGTAATTCTAGGTTAGTATATTTCATTTTTTTAATGTGTTTTTCATGCAAGGTCTTTAGTTGTTTGGTTTGGGTCTTGGCGACAATCCAGTATTCTCCAGATGGTAATTGTAGTTTTATTGATTTTATAGTAAATTGCAAATGGAAAAGTTTTTGATAGTTTGCGGTAGTAGCCAAACACATTTTGGTGGACACCAGCATAAAGGATAAGAGAGTCTATATCGACAAATAAGCTATCAAAAAAATAGTCTCCAAGGCTTGATGATTGTTTTTCATAAAAATTACGCCCTTTTTGTAAATCTTTATAAGCTGATGATAGAACTTCTATTTTCATTCAAACTCTTGTCTCAACATTTTTTTTGCATCTTTCCAGTCAATGGTTTTTTCTTCACCCAAAGCCATGCGAATTTCGGTTTCTTTTAATGCCGTTTCGTGCCATGTTGGTGAGTCATAATCTGATTTTAAATCATTCCATAAAAACTCCATGACCTTAATTTTTTCTGTTTTTGGTAGCTCTTGTAAGCTTTGTAATAAATTCATATGCAGATTTTTGGTTAAAACTACTGTTCATTGTAAAACATATTTAGGTAATTCGCCATAACTATCGAACAAACTAAAACCCTGCTCGGTGGTTGTGGTCACACTCTATGGATTGAGTTATAAAGAGAACTACGGTTCTTTATGAGATTGCCACACCGCTCCTCCTTCGTGTTCTCCGCGTTCTTTAAAACGGGCGTTATCAAAGCATTATTTTTTACTTCCGCACTTCATTGAGCCACCGCATTTCATGCGTTCATTGGGATTCATTTCGGACATGTCTCCCTGTGAATGGAGGTAATCATCGCTGATTTCTGCAACAGAGTTTACCAACTCTCCACCGTTGGTTTTGATAAATTCCTCTGCAATTTTTTTATCAGAAAAAGGAATGGTTTCGGGCATACCCATGCCGCCTTTTTTACGGGATTTGATTACGAATACGGCTTTATCGAGTTCCACCCAGATGTCTTTGACGTTGCGGTAATCTGGATTTTTTGCCATATCGTGGGCGTAGATGACAGCTATATTATCGGCTTCTTCTGGTGTGCGAGTAAAAGTGATAGCATCTCGCACATCGACAAACCAGATGGGTTTGTTTTTATCATCGAGCCATAATTGGGCTTTGGGCCCTGCGTGATCGGCAACAATCATTTGCATATAATAACCGACATCATCTGGCGTGAGGGCAACGGGTTTTGGCTTTTCTTTGGGTGTATCATCGCCTCCACATGAGCTTAGTAAGATGATGGACAAAAACAAGATTAACTTTATCATAATTTTACTCTTTTGAATAAGAATAGGGCTAAAAACAAAGGAACAATCAGCCACGCTAACATGGATAAACTCAACAACCCAAAGGATAAGGTGTTGACCTCGCCAATGGCTTGCATGGCGGAGAATTGATTGACTTGCTCGGTGGATAAACTCATCAGTCTAAAAATATCCACAGGATTTGCCATCAATAAACCATTAACCTGGGAGGCATTTAGACCTTTGCCTGTTTCACTGACCAATAAGCCAAGTAAGGCTAAATCAAATAACATCACAAATACCAACCATAAGCCAATAGCAATGCCTGCTGCACTGCTGCGCTGCTTAACCAAGACACTGACAATATAACCAATACCGATAAAGACTCCACCCAGTAGGATAGAGCTGTAAATCAATCGTCCAAAAGAAAGAATACTGTCTTTTGAGAGTTCGGATGAAACCAGTATCGGTATCACGGCAATGATATAGCCGATAAAAATAGCAATGATAACAGCAATCCAATGCCCTAAAAATTTACCCATTAGCCATTCAAAGCGGGTGATAGGGAAAGATAGTTCTAACATTAAACGTCCTTGTTCTTTTTCACCAACCACCGAATCGTAGCTGATAAACAAGGCAATAAGTGGCACTAAAAAAATGGACAAACTGGATAAACTAGCAACCTGAACGGTGAGTCTATCAACTTTTACTGCCCCTGTTGTGCTGCTGCCAATACTGACCAAGGTTAAACCCAATGCTGCCAAAATAATTATCATGGCAATTAAATAACGATTACTTAAGGAGTTTCGGAGTTCGCGAGAGAGAATAGTGAAGATATTCATGCGCGTTCCTCCTTTTTTAACAACTCGTGGTAAATGGTTTCTAAACTGGCATCCAATAAACG
>CAMZLQ010000033.1 GCA_947311585.1 uncultured Alcanivoracaceae bacterium
CCTTCGGTATCGTGCAGGGTTAAATATTCTTCCACTTTTGCCATAATATTACGGTCGTGAGCACGTTGTGGGTCTAACCAAAAAACTGCTGCGCTGCCCGTGTTTCTGGCTCTAATGACACCAAGTTTTACCCAATCACGGATAGGTAAATCTTTAGTCTGACACATGCGCCAAATATCACCTTGTTCCACTTCATGTTGCATCAATACATCGCCTGCTTGGTTGATGACTTGCACGGTTCCTGCTTGCGGAATTTCAAAGGTTTTGTCGTGCGAACCGTATTCTTCTGCTTTTTGCGCCATCAAGCCAATATTGCAAACATTGCCCATGGTGGTCACATCAAAAGCTCCGTGTTCTTTGCAGTAGTTGATAATTTCTTTGTAGATGCCTGCATAACAACGATCAGGAATCATGGCTTTCATGTCTTGCAGTTGACCGTCTTTATTCCACATTTTACCCGACGAACGAATCGCAGCTGGCATGGATGCATCAATAATCACATCACTTGGCACGTGTAAATTGGTGATGCCTTTATCGGAATCAACCATAGCAATATCAGGGCCATTTTCTAGACATTTGGCAATATCAGCTTCAACTTGGGCACGTTTTTCATCGTCTAATTCAGAAAGATTAGCAAAGACATTACCTAAACCATTGTTTTGGTTCACACCGATTTCTTCAAATTCTTTGGCGTATTTTTCAAACACATCTTTAAAGTAAACCGTCACAGCATGACCAAACATTATCGGGTCTGAGACTTTCATCATGGTGGCTTTTAAATGCAAGGATAACAACACGCCTTGTTCTTTCGCCTCTTTTATTTGAACTGCAAAAAATTCACGCAATGCTTTAACACTCATCACCGATGCATCAATCATTTCATTAGCAAGCAAAGGTGTTGACTCTTTTAATACGGTAGTGCCATTGGCATGGTTTAATACAATTTTGACATCATCGCCCTCTTCGACAACGATTGATTGTTCTGAGCCATAAAAGTCACCGTCTTGCATGTGTGACACATGTGAGGCAGAATCTTTACTCCAAGCACCCATAGAGTGTGGGTTATCTTTGGCGTATTGTTTTACTGGAGCAGCCACGCGTCTATCCGAGTTACCTTCGCGCAACACTGGGTTGGCAGCTGAGCCTAAATTTTTGGCATAACGTGCTTTGATTTTTTGCTCTTTTTCGTTTTCTGGTTCATCTGGATAGTCAGGCACTGGATAACCATCGGCTTGTAGCTCTGCAATGGTTGCTTTGAGTTGTGGAACAGAAGCTGAAATATTAGGTAATTTAATAACATTAGCCTCAGGCTTTTTAACCAGTTCACCTAAATAGGCCAAATCATCACTTTTGCGTTGTTCAGGGCTTAAATATTCAGGAAAATTTGCTAGTATTCGACTGGATAATGAAATATCCTTGGTATCAATATTTATATTAGCAGTGGCTGTGAATTTTTCAACAATAGGTAAAAATGAGCCTGTAGCTAATGCAGGTGCTTCATCGGTTAAGGTGTAAATAATAGTTGGCTTTGTCATGTTTAACTCCTGAGTGAATAACTGGAATTATCTCCCAGTTTGAGAATGACAATATTATAATGGATTTAGACTGAGTTTAACAGGGAATAAATCATAAGAAAGTGGCAAACTTTAATAGCTCAGTGAACCGCCGCTTTAAAAGGACATTGTTTGACAATATCGGCTTCGATCTGAAGCAATTGTTCGAGTCGTGCTGTGACCGTTTTTGGGTCGTAATATTGATGTGCTAATGAAATAAACAACTCATAATGGCGGTATTCGGCAGCGGCTAAACGCTGGTAAAAATCTTTAATTTTTGGTGCTGTCAAAGCCTCACCAACAATGCCAAAGCGCTCTGCCCCTCGTTTTTCAACAATACTAAACATCAGCAACCGATCAAGCAAGTAGTGTTTAGGGTCTTTACGCATGGCTTTCATAAAAGTGCCAATATAGAAATTAGTCTTATCTGGGATTTGTTGCAAACCCCGTTTAAGCATTATTTTAATCACTTCACGAAAATGCGCCATTTCTTCCATGGCCAAATCAATCATCTCACGAACAATATCGGCTTTATCAGGATAATGCACCACCATTGACATGGCTAAAGTGGATGCTTTACGTTCATTGGCAGCGTGGTCAATCAAGAACGCATCAAAATCCGACATGACGGCTTTTATCCAGCGAGGATCGGTTTTACATTTTAAGTCGTATGAATACATTTATTCTCTAAATAGTTTTATATGTTTAATTTACCCAACAAGGATTGTCTTTTTGTAAGGTGGGTTTACCCACCATGGATAATAATCGAAGCCTCATAATTTTACTAAACATCTTTGGTGGGTAAACCCACCTTACAGGAAGAATTTCATCCATAATCAACACTTTCAGTAAAATCACACCAATTTCTTTCATAATATCCCTTTGCTACAAATTTTGAAAATGAAGAGTATTGCCAGTCTTTAGCTACATTAGCATAGCCATGTTTTACTGGATTATAGTGAATATAATCGGTAAAGTGATTGAGTTCTTCTTGGTTTCTAATTGTGTGTTCATAAAATCGTCTGTGCCATACTCCACTCTCACCCTTTTTAATTTTACTTGGCGATAAATCTTTAGCTAATTGTAGCCGCACCTCTTCATTTAATGACTTTGTAAAATTTCTTTTAATGCAAGCTATGATTGTAGGATACTGTTTAGAAATTTCAGGCAATACAATCATGTGAAAATGATCAGGCATAATTGAAATTGCATATAATTCAAACGAGTATTGCTTTTTAGCTACTTTTAAAGCCTTTCTAAACTCATCAATATAATCAGTTAATAAAGATAGCTTCCTATCATTAATCAACACCGTCAAAAAATAATAGTGCCCATCCAAAAAGACTCTTTTACAATTTGACATATTTTCTAATGTAAGGTGGGTTTACCTACCATGGATAATAATCGAAGCCTCATAATTTCACTAAACATCTTTGGTGGGTAAACCCACCTTACAGTGCGTGGCGTTCTGCGATAAGCTTTTTAATCTCTGCAATGGCTTTTCCAGGGTTTAAGTCTTTAGGGCAAGTATTGGTGCAGTTCATAATCGTATGGCACCTGAATACTTTGAACGGATCTTCTAAGTCTTCTAAACGTTCACCTGTATACTCATCGCGTGAATCAGCTAAGAAACGGTAGGACTGCAATAAAACCGCAGGTCCTAAATACCTGTCTCCGTTCCACCAATAACTTGGGCACGATGTTTGACAGCAAGCACATAAGATACATTCGTATAAACCATCGAGCTTTTCGCGGTCTTCGATTGACTGTAAACGCTCAGCATCAGGTAATGGCACAGAGTCTGTTTGCATCCAAGGTTGAACTGAAGCGTATTGTGCATAAAAATGAGTTAAATCAGGCACTAAATCTTTTATAACATCCATATGTGGTAATGGGTAAATCGCAACGGTGTCGTTACAATCTTTCATTGATTTGGTACACGCTAAGGTATTTGTGCCATCAATATTCATTGCACAACTGCCACAAATACCTTCACGGCATGATCGGCGATAAGTCAGAGTCGTATCAATTTCATTTTTGACCTTGTTTAATGCGTCAAGCACCATTGGCCCACAGGTATCCATATCAATTTCGTAAGTATCTGTACGTGGATTTTCACCCGTATCTGGATCCCAACGGTAAACTTTTAATTTACGGACATTGGTTGCACCTTCTGCCTTAACATATTTGCCTTTGGTAATTTTTGAGTTTTTTGGTAAGCTAAATTCTGCCATTTTAATACACCCTTTTTGCTGGTGGAATAACTTCACATTCATCAGTTAAAGTATTCATGTGAACTGGACGGTATTTGAATGTCACTTCATTGTTATTATCAAAATAACTCAATGTGTGTTTCATCCAATTTTCATCGTCTCTATCAGGAAAATCTTCACGGGCATGTGCGCCACGTGATTCCTTACGCGCCTCGGCTCCAAAGATGGTCACTTTGGCTTGTGCCATTAAATTACGTAACTCTAAAGCTTCAATTAAATCGGTATTCCAAATCATGGAACGATCGGTTAATTTAAGGTCTTGGTATTTTTCCACTATTTTTGAAACTTTATCGCACCCTTCAGATAAGATTTCGCCAGTTCTAAAGACTAATGCGTGTTTTTGCATGGTTTGTTGCAACTCTAACCGTAAATCTGCACAGCTTTTATCGCCATCTGCTTGGCGAATTTTATCAAAATCGGTCATGATTTTTTCGACAGCATCATCTGGCAAATCTTTGTGTTTAGTTCCTGGCTTAACTTTATCTGCTACGCGGTGTGCAACTGCACGTCCAAAAACTACAATATCAAGTAAGGAATTTGAACCCAACCTGTTGGCTCCATGCACCGAAACACAAGCTGCTTCGCCTATGGCATATAAACCATTAACAACTTTATCAGGGTCATCGCCCACTTTATTAACCACTTCACCGTGGTAGTTGGTTGGAATACCACCCATATTATAATGAGCCGTTGGTATCACAGGAATGGGTTCTTTACTGACATCCACACCAGCAAATATTTCGGCTGATTCGGCAATGCCGGGTAAACGCTTATTAATTACATCAGCACCTAAATGCTCTAAATGTAAGAAAATATGGTCACCTTTTTCACCAACACCACGTCCTTCGTTAATTTCTAAGGTCATGGCACGAGAGACCACATCACGTGAGGCTAAATCTTTTGCTGAAGGTGCGTATCTTTCCATAAAACGCTCACCTTCACTATTGGTTAAGAACCCACCTTCACCACGACAACCTTCGGTTATTAAGCAGCCTGCGCCATAAATGCCTGTCGGGTGAAATTGGACAAATTCCATATCTTGCAGAGCAAGACCTGCACGTAAGACCATGCCATTACCATCACCAGTACACGTATGAGCGGATGTACATGAAAAATAAGTTCGTCCATATCCGCCTGTGGCTAAGATGATGGCATGCCCTCTAAATAAATGAACAGAGCCATCGGACATATCAATGGCAATAACGCCTTTGCATTCGCCATTTTCCATTACCAAATCAACGGCAAAGTACTCTATAAAAAAATTGGCATCGTGTTTAAGTGATTGTTGGTATAAAGTATGCAATATCGCATGACCAGTTCTATCGGCTGCTGCACATGTTCGTTGAGCTGGTGCCCCTTTGCCAAATTCGGTAGTCATGCCACCAAATGGACGTTGGTAAATTTTGCCTTCTTCTGTTCGTGAAAAGGGTACGCCTTGGTGTTCGAGTTCAATTACTGCTGGTACGGCTTCGCGACACATGTATTCAATCGCATCTTGATCACCCAACCAGTCCGAACCTTTAATGGTATCGTACATATGCCAACGCCAATCGTCTTTACCCATGTTACCAAGAGATGCACTCATGCCACCTTGAGCAGCAACCGTGTGTGAACGTGTTGGAAAAACCTTTGTGACACAAGCCACAGACAAACCTTCAGCTGCCAATCCCATAGTTGCGCGCAAACCAGCTCCGCCAGCTCCTACGACTACTGCATCAAACTTATGTTCGATTATTTTGTAGCCTTTAATATTTTTTGATTCTGACATATTACTTTCCTATGAAACCAATTTGAATAATGAGAAAAATGTTGCCACAACCATGGCAAACATCGCAAATTTAATAAGTGTTAATAAAGTCAGTGCCATGGCTTTACCATGGACATAATCTTCGATAATCACTTGCAAGCCCAAGCTTGCATGGTAAACAACAGTTAATGTCCACAATGCCATTAATAGTGCCGGAATTGGATTGTGTAACCATTGCATTAAAGCATCTGGAGAAAGTGATTCCATCGTCATTAAACTCACAACAAACCAAACCCCTAGTGGAATCATTAACACAGCTGATAAACGTTGCATCCACCAATGACCAAAACCGTGTTTGGCAGTACCTAAGCCTTTGACTCTTTTTGTCTCTGTTCTGTATTGCATATTATCCTCCTACGACCCAAGTAATGGCTGTCAAAACAAGGGCAACAATTATGACAATGACGCCAGAACGATTAACCTGTTCCAGTTCAAACCCTTTACCCACATCCCAAAAAAGATGACGGATACCGTTACAAAAATGATAGAAAAAGGCAAAAGTAAAAGCAATTAAAATAACTTTTCCAAAACCAGATGAAAAGAATGCATGAAGTGCGACTGCTATATTTGATAGATAAGCTAAGCTAAACAACCAAAACACTAAAACAACTGCACCAAAGGACAACCCTAAGCCAGTTAATCGATGAAATATGGAAAGCTTGGCAGACAAAGGCATTTTATATACCTGAATATGCGGCGACAAAGGTCTATTCGATGTGTTCATTAACAACCCCTTTAAAAGTTTTATAAGGTTCGAGTGTAGCGAAGTGCACTCATTAAAAAAAATAAATTGTGTATTTATCTAGTGTTGTTATTATAATAGAATTTCAAAAATTCAGTAAGGTATTTTTTCATGAGCAAGCAAGATAATACTAAAAATTTAACATCCATCAATTCTTTGTGTTCTGTCATCAAGTTCTCAGGGGATGGTGTTGTGGAATTTTTGAATAATTTATTAATTTCAGATTTAGCCATTTTCTCACCAAACCAACTTTATTATTCTGCCTTGTGCAACCCAAAAGGGAGAATAATATCCAGTTTATTTATCTGTATTAAAGATCCAGAACAAGTATTTATGTATTGCCCAGAAAATATGGAAAGTCAACTAATACAATTTTTTACCGTACGTAAATTTAGACTAAAATTTTCTATAACCAGTCACAATCAATCAAATGATATATTGTTAGATAAAGATAATAGTGACTTTCACACCATTCTAACAACAAGTTCATCTACAGATTTTTACTTATCTCTTTTTGAAAATAATTTGCCATGGGTTGATGCAAACTCAACGGAAAAATTTATTCCTCAACATGTTAACTTAGATCAACACGAAGACATTATGAGTTTTACAAAAGGCTGTTACCCAGGTCAAGAAATAATTGCTCGACTTAAATATTTGGGCAAAATAAAAAAACGAATGAAGTTAGCAAGCACAAACTTGCAATCTGAGCTTGAACAAAGTCACAAGCTCATTTCTCCTATTGTTGAAGTTTCATCTAATCAATTTCAAGCCCAAGTACTTGTTGACACTATTTAAGTTTGCAGGTCTGAGGTCAATAAAATTCCATGAAATCCTATTCTTATTTCAAATACCACATATTTCTATTGAAAGCATCTGTAAAATATGATATAAAAAATAGAGTAAAAGGGAGGGAAACACATAAAACTTGATTAAATGATAAACAAAAATATGACGCAAAACAAACGACAAATAAATATAATTATTTTTATTACACTATTTTTTACAACTCAAGTTGTTGCTAAAAAATTCACATTAGTTATTGAACCAACCTATCCAATTAACCAAGCCAAAGAAATATATGAACCGTTTAGAAGTTGGTTAAGTAAAGAAACAGGGTATGAATTGGAGCTTGTCATTGATAAAAATTACTACACTTATTGGTTTAAGGCACAAAAAGATGAGTTGCCAGATTTTACATTAGATGCACCACATATTGCAGCTTATAGAATTAACCATAAAAATTATACAGCTTTAGCAACAACAATTGAACCATTGTCGTTTCACCTCATTTCTTTAGATGAGCCTGCAAAAGATGAAAGCGTTCAAGACTTTATGGTTGGCAAAAAAATAGTTATGCTTCCTAGCCCAAGTTTAGCGACAATTTATTTTAAACAATGGTTTACGGATCTTTTTGAGTCTCCAATGAAAGACATTTCTGCACTTTCATGGCAAGACTGTGTTGAAATTGTGTTTGACGGCGGTGCACAAGCTGCTATTGTGCCAAACTGGATGTACAACCTTTACCCTAATTTCAGTTCTCTTATTGAGAGTAAGAAAACCCCAGGAGTCACTTTCACCGCCTCACCAAACGTCCCTAAGGAGGTAGTGGATAAGTTTCATTCGGCATTATTATCCATGAAAGATAAAGACTCTGCCTATGATGTTTTGGTAGAACTCAACACAGAAGGTTTTAAACAACCCAACCCTTCTGATTTTCAGGGACTCACTGATTTATTGCCAATCAGATAAGTGTTCTAATGCAAAATAAAATCCTTTGAATTATTTTACAATTTATCATGCTTTTATCTTAGCTTTGGTTATAATATACTGTTTATAACAATTACAAAACTCCATGACTCACGAACAACAATCCAATCACGAACGCAGGCAGTTTGAACGATTGGCTTTTGTAAGAAAGACTACTTTATTCTCTGGTAGCAATGCTTGGACATGTAAAATGATAGATATCTCATTAAAAGGAATTTTATTTACCAAACCAAGTGACTGGCTTGGAAACATCAAAGACATATTTCGCCTAACAATTTCACTCACAAACTCTCCAAGCATCAGCATGAGCATCGAAATAGCCCATATTGACAACAAAACAATTGGAGCCAAGTGGAAAAAAATAGATGTCGACAGCTTTATAAGCCTTAAGCGCATCTTAGAGCTTAACACCACGGACAGGCACAGACTAACAAAAGAAATGGCCTTTCTTGAATCCTAATAAAACTGTACTAAAAACTAAGGCAATGCCGCGATATAGCACACCCATCCAGCATCCGCCGTTCCAATTTTAGACACCTCAAAAACCCCATCACCTTCGCCACTTTTTTCATCCGTTCCTTCCCAATAAATATCCACTTGAGAGAAACCTGCCTCTAATAACATTTCTTGTAACTCAGGCAATGTCCACAAACGCCAATAATAGTCAAAGGCTTTATTGTATTCAACGCCATTATCGGTTTTGAAATGAATATAACATTGCATTTGTGAATTAATCGGATTGAAACTGGCTTGTTCCCAAATATAAGTAAAGCCTTCGCATTGACGTTCTTCGGTTAATACTTTTGCCGCTTCATAACCACCAAAAGCGTCTAAAAAGAAAACCCCTGTTGCTTCTAAAGAGTTTTTTACCGATTTAAAGTAGTCAATCATCGTAGCTCTTTCCATAAACAAAAAATAACTGAAGTTCATGGCTAAAACAATATCCATATCATAAATGCCCGATTCTCGAACATCGGCCTCAACAAAGTTAAGGTTAGATTTGTTTTTCAATTGGGGTAAAACATTCTCTCGACCCCAATCTAAAACACTCTTATCAAAATCTACTGCCCACGCACGATTGAGTGGGTTTCTTTCCACCCACTCGCCTGCTGTTTGACCTGTTCCTGAAAAATCCTCACGTAAATACCGAGCATGATTTCCACGAATTGCTTTATAAGTCGCTTCTACAAAATCAATTTCAGCTTCAACACATTGAACAGACTCTTGGTACATCTTATGAATGTCATGCTTTTTCATGCAACAATAAACTTATTGAGCATCTAAATAACGTTCCGCATCCAATGCTGCCATACATCCAGTGCCTGCTGATGTAATGGCTTGGCGATAAATGTGATCACTGACATCACCAGCCGCGTAAACACCTTCAATCGAGGTTTGTGTTGCGTTGCCGCTTTGACCTGTTTGTACTTTAAGGTAACCGTGGTTCATTTCCAATTGCCCTTCAAAAATCTTAGTGTTTGGCGAATGCCCAATAGCAATAAAGACACCGTGTACATCAATTTTACGAATTTCATTAGTATTTTTATCCTTAACATTGATGCCCGTAACACCCATATTATCACCGAGTACTTCATCTAAGTTGTTATTCCAAACAAATTCAATATTACCGTTTTTGGCTTTTTCTTTGATGCGGTCAATAAGAATTTTTTCAGAACGCAACTCATCACGTCTGTGCACAAGGTAAACTTTTGAAGCGATATTAGATAAATACAACGCCTCTTCAACAGCGGTATTGCCACCACCAATAACTGCCACTTCTTTATCGCGGTAAAAGAATCCATCGCAAGTCGCACAAGCCGATACGCCTTTACCTTTGAAAGCTTCTTCGGACTCAAGCCCGAGGTATTTAGCACTGGCACCCGTTGCGATAATCAAGGCATCGCACGAATAAGTTGCCGAATCACCCTTTAAGATAAAAGGCTTTTGCTTTAAATCTACCTCATTAATGTAGTCATGCACCATTTGCGTATCAAACTTTTCCGCATGCTTCAACATACGCGCCATTAAATCAGGACCCTGCATATCATCTGGATCACCCGGCCAATTTTCAACTTCAGTGGTTGTCATTAACTGACCACCCTGCTCTATTCCCGTAATAATAACAGGATTAAGGTTCGCACGTGCCGCATAAATAGCTGCGGTATAACCCGCAGGTCCAGAACCAATAATGATTAGTTTATGGTGAATTGTTTCGCTCATAATATTCTCTTTATATTTTTAATGTGGCTATTCTAACAAAGATTTAAGATAATGCTATTAGGGATTTTTGATTGTTTTAATAGATTGAATGAATTAACTACTTTCTTCACTGCATTTGCAGGATGACCCCTTCCCATCCTAGGAAGAGACCTTTCACTCTTCGAGCAATTTTATACCACTGGTATCAATTTCAACTGGCGGTGTTGGTTTTTTCTCAACCATTGTCACTCCAACTTCATCTAAGGATAAATCCGAAATATCGAGGTGGGGTTCGGGTAGTTCTTGTGGTTCATCAAAGATAGCTCCAACTTCATCTAAAGAAATATTCGAAACATCAAATTCAGGTTCTGGCACTTCTTCTTTTTCAACAATTTCTCTATCTTCTTCATCTATTGTAAATGAGGATGTATCAATATTAACAGGTTCAACAGGCTTAGGATTGGCAAATTGTGCCCCCACTTCATCCAATGAAAATTGTGAAGTTGGAATGTTGGCAATTATTGGAGCTGGAGGCGAAACTAAAATTACCCCAGGAGCTGACATAGTCAGTTCAGCTTTATAGTTTTCGTTCACCTTTTTAACTAAAGAAACTTTTAAACCTGCTTTTTTTAATGCTTGCCGAAAATTATTAGCTTTTTCGAGTGTTTGCTCTTTTTTTAATACCCGTGGATTGCCATCAAAGAACCTTTCTGCCTTTTCAATTGGCAATTTAAAGACTTTTGAAAAATGCAGTACTGCTCGATTTTTATCCAGCTCTCTGGCAAACTTCCCTTTAAAGACCACATCAAATAAATTTTCTGCACTCATGATAACCTCGCGTCTTGTTTCTTCCACAAACCATTTAACCACTGCTGCAATTCTTTTCTAAATTCCATATCAGTAATGTAATTTTTGTTTTTTAAGTGATTTGGGATTTTAATTTTTTCTACTATTATTTCTACTTTATCATACTTTCCACATAAATATTCCCAAGCCGATGGTGCTTTTGGGGAATAGTTTAAGCTTGTTTGCACGAGATAATTCATTTGTTCACCCATCGAACCTAAAACAAATCCTATTCCACCTGATTTTGGTTTGAGTAAATGCTTGTATTTCGAGTGTTGTTTTTTATGCTTTTGCTTTGAAAAACGTGTTCCTTCAATAAAGTTTATCACTGAAATTGGGTAATCTTTAAACTTTTCGCACGCCTTTTTGGTCGCTTCTAAATCCTTTCCTTTCATATGAGGCTTTTTTGCCAAATAACTAGCAGAAAATCGCCGCATGAAAGGAAAATCAAGCGCCCACCATGCCACACCCAAAAATGGTACATAGATAAGTTCGTGTTTTAGGAAAAATTTTAAAAAGGGAATTTTTTTGTAAAATACATTTTGCAGTATAGGAATATCTGCAGCAGCAGCATGATTGCTAATAACCAAATACCAATCGTTGGATTCTAACTCTTCCATACCCTTTAAATCGATTTTATTGCCATGAAATAATAAATGAATTTTTGTATTTAACCAAATCCAGTTATTGGCAATCCAAACAAGTATTTTTGAAATAGGTTTTCTTATTACTGGAATAGGCAGGATGAATTTAAGCAAGGAAATTAGCACTAAAATTGGCACCCAAAATAGCGTATTGGCTATAACGACCAGAAGTATTATTGTGCCTTTGACTGCAGACATGAGTTCTCACAATTTGTAATATTTGATTATTTTAACCAGTATTTGCTTATTTTTCACTAAAGTTATCGATTTTTTATACACTTTCGCCCAACTTAGCATTAAAATACATCTCTTTATTCAAATATAGAGATATATAAAATGAGTGACTTTCTATTTACCTCGGAATCGGTATCCGAAGGACATCCAGACAAACTTGCCGATCAAATATCTGATGCGGTACTCGATGCAATACTCGAACAAGACAAATCTGCACGCGTAGCATGTGAGACCATGGTGAAAACAGGCACTGCCATTATCGCAGGCGAAGTCACCACTTCAGCATGGGTTGACTTAGATGATGTTGTACGCAAAGTCATCACTGATGTCGGTTATAACAATTCTGATGTCGGTTTTGACGGAAACACTTGTGCAGTTATGTCCTTAATCGGCAAACAGTCCGTGGACATTAATCAAGGTGTTGATAGAAGCACTGCCAAAGAACAAGGCGCTGGTGACCAAGGCTTAATGTTTGGCTATGCATCAAATGAAACAGATGTTTTGATGCCGGCTCCAATTACTTATTCTCACCGTTTGGTTCAACGCCAAGCTTATGTGCGACGTGCTAATAAATTATCGTGGTTACGTCCTGATGCTAAATCACAATTGACATTTCGTTATGTCGATAACCAGCCTGTCGCTATTGATGCGGTGGTTTTATCAACCCAACATGACGAAGATATTTCACTCAAGGACTTACGTGAAGCAGTGATGGAAGAAATCATCAAGCCCGTATTGCCCGCACAATGGTTGGATGCCAAAACTCAATATCATATTAATCCAACAGGCAAATTTGTTATCGGTGGACCTGTTGGTGATTGTGGGTTAACGGGTCGTAAAATTATTGTCGATACTTATGGCGGCATGGCTCGTCATGGTGGCGGTGCTTTTTCGGGCAAAGATCCTTCAAAAGTTGACCGCTCTGCAGCTTATGCGACACGTTATGTGGCAAAAAATATTGTTGCAGCAGGTTTGGCTGATCGTTGCGAAGTGCAAGTTTCTTATGCTATTGGGGTGGCTAAACCGACTTCAATCAGCGTCACAACCTTTGGCACCAATAAAATACCAGAAGCACGCATTGAAGAACTGGTTCATGAACATTTTGATTTAACGCCTTATGGAATTATTACGGGATTAGACTTGATTCGCCCGATTTATCAAAAAACAGCCGCTTACGGACATCTCGGACGTGAAGACGATGACTTTACTTGGGAAAAAACTGATAAAGCAGAATTGTTGCACGATGCAGCAGGTTTATAAATTAACAAAAAACAATAGAGATAATAAAATGACAGATACAAATAAAGATTACATCGTCGCCGATATTTCCTTGGCTCCATGGGGACACAAAGAATTTCGCATTGCCGAAACAGAAATGCCAGGTTTGATGAAAATTCGTGAAGAATACAAAGACGCACAGCCTTTAAAAGGTGCACGCATTGCGGGTTCTTTGCACATGACGGTACAAACCGCAATTCTCATTGAAACCTTGCGCGCACTTGGTGCGGATGTGCGTTGGGCAAGTTGCAATATTTATTCGACCCAAGACCATGCCGCTGCCGCTATTGCCGATCAAGGCATCCCTGTTTTTGCCGTCAAAGGCGAAACATTAGACGAATATTGGGAATACACTCACCGCATTATGCAATGGTCAGATGGTGGCACACCGAACATGATTTTGGATGATGGCGGTGATGCGACCATGTTATTGATGCTTGGTTCTAAAGCTGAAAAAGATCCATCGGTGTTAGACAATCCTCAATCTGAAGAAGAAATTTGTTTGTATAATTCCATCAAAAAGCGTTTGCCAACTAGCAACGGTTGGTACACTAAAGCTTTAGCAGGCATTCAAGGCGTGACAGAGGAAACAACCACAGGCGTACACAGATTATACGAATTAGCAAAAGCAGGCGAATTACCTTTTCCTGCTATCAATGTTAATGATTCTGTCACCAAATCAAAATTCGACAACCTTTATGGCTGTCGTGAGTCCTTAGTCGATGGCATCAAACGTGCAACCGATGTCATGATAGCAGGTAAAGTTGCGGTTGTTTGTGGCTATGGCGATGTTGGCAAAGGTTGTGCTCAATCATTGCGTGGACTGGGTGCCAGCGTGTTGATT
The DNA here is from genome assembly GCA_947311585.1 of uncultured Alcanivoracaceae bacterium. Classification (GTDB taxonomy): domain Bacteria; phylum Pseudomonadota; class Gammaproteobacteria; order Xanthomonadales; family Marinicellaceae; genus NORP309. The sequence goes on from CAMZLQ010000033.1 coordinate 14,191, forward strand.
ACCGAAGTTGACCCCATTTGCGCTCTGCAAGCTTCGATGGAAGGTTTTCGTGTGGTCACTTTGGATGATGTTTGCGATCAAGTTGACATCGTAGTTACCGCAACAGGCAATTACAATATCGTCACTTTTGAGCACATGGCAAAGATGAAAGACCAAACCATCGTTTGCAATATTGGTCATTTTGATAATGAAATTGATGTAGCTGGACTTGAAGAAAAGTGCCAATGGGATGAAATTAAACCACAAGTTGATCATGTTATCTTTGCCGATGGCAAGAAAATCATCTTGCTTGCCCGTGGACGTTTAATCAACTTGGGTTGTGCTACTGGCCATCCTAGTTTTGTTATGTCAAATTCATTCACCAACCAAGTGTTGGCACAAATCGAATTGTTTTGTGATGGTGATAAATACGGCAACGACGTGTATGTTTTGCCGAAAAAACTGGACGAAAAAGTGGCTCGCTTGCACTTAGACCGAGTGGGTGTGAAGCTAACCACACTTACCGAAAAGCAAGCGGCTTACATTGGTGTAACGGTTGAAGGTCCTTACAAGCCTGAACATTATCGTTATTAATAGAGAAAAAATGCTCGTTCCCATGTTCTGCGTGGGAACGAAATTATGTATTACCACGCAGAGCGTGGGAACGAGGATTGTAATGAAAAAAGTAAAATTTAGTTTTGAATTTTTCCCTGCTCGTACCAACGAACAGAAAGTCATTTTATGCAACACGCAGGAGAAACTACGCAAACTTAATCCTGAGTTTTTCTCTGTCACTTTTGGAGCAGGTGGCTCTACTGTTGATGCGACCACTGATACTGTTTTAGAACTTAAGAAACATAAGACACCACTTGTTATTCCACATCTATCCTGCATGGGTGGCACACCTGATTCGATAAAAGTGTTGCTGCAGAAATACCTCGCTAACGACATCCATCACATTCTTGCTTTACGTGGAGATGTTCCATCAGGAATGGGTTCGGTGGGCTACTTCCGTCATGCTAATGAATTAATAGAGTTTATCAAAACTGAATTTAATGACCAATTCAACATTACTGTCGGCTGCTATCCAGAAATTCATCCAGAATCCGACACAAAAGAAATAGAATTAAAGTATTTTAAACAAAAAGTTGAAACAGGTGCAGATCAAGCCATTACGCAATTTTTCTTCAATGCCGATGCTTACTTTGCTTATTTAGATGAGTGTCAAAAATATGGTATCGAAATACCTATCATTCCTGGCATTATGCCAATAACTAATTTTAGCAACATCAATCGCTTTTGTGGATTTTGTGGAGCAGAAATGCCTCGGTGGTTAAAGTATAAACTGCAAAGTTACGGCGATGACCGCAAATCCATTCAACAATTCGGCACAGAATTTATATCAAAACTGTGCGAACAATTAATACAAGGCGGCGCACCAAGCCTACACTTTTACACGCTTAACCGCTCAAAAGCTACTTTGGATATTGTAAAGAATTTAACTTCATAAAAGTAACTTTACTCAGGTTAATTATTACCTTGTAGGATTGTTTCAACCATCAAGTAAACAAAAATCACTTACCTCAAAATAGAATCTATAATTTAGGCTGCAACACAAAGCCCTCTTTGCGAAACCTTATCCCGCAAAGTCTTCAACAATGTTAATGCCTGTTTAGACTCCAATTTAAAACTTTGGTATTTATCAAGTAGTAACTTTCTATCTAATTTAGATAGCTTAGGAGTTGACCCTGATATTTTCTTAAAAAACGAAGGCTTGACCTCCCTTCCAACAATTTCCATCATCTCTTCATACAACTCATGAAGTTTAACATGATGGATTCCCAGCTGGGCGTATTCACTAAATGAAGATAAATTCCACTGATCTTTAGCATACCACTTGCCAAATTCACAAGAGTGGTAATCTTGGGGTGTTTGTAATTCATTTAATTCAATTTTATCAATCATTGCAGTAGCATAACCTGCCCATTTGCTCAGTTCAATTCCTGCTCTTCTAATGCTAGTAATGGCTTCATTCATGGTTTTTTTACATTGTTGTTTCTGATTGTTGCATTTTACCTAATAATCTCATAAAAAAAAGTTAAGAAATGTAAACAATTATAGCATACAAGCACAATAAACAGAGAGTAGCGACGTTCTTTACAAGACACAATTATTGACAATTACTCGCTCATCTGAGGAAAGGGCATATTTCCCTTTTTTTTCAAGATGTTAGAAGACATATCTAATTCATGACATTAAATAAGCCATTGATTTCATTACTTTTTTTTTAAAAACAGTGGTTGACTCTAGGTCAAAATAGCGATAAAGTGCAATTTAGTGGTAATAAGTGGTATTTTAGGACAAATCTTATGTTTTATGGTGAAACAGCAATCAATTTAGACGCTAAAGGGCGTTTGGCAATTCCGGTTAAATACCGAGAAGCGCTTGCTGTTGCCTGGAAAAACACATTTGTCCTCACTTATAACGCCTACGAGAATAACTCGCTTTGGCTTTATTCGCAAGAACAATGGGAAAAAGTTCGCGACGAAGTGATGAAATTAAGCACATGGGATCCTGCTCATCGCGCCTTACAAAGAAGATTGGTCGGCAGTGCATACCATATCGAGCCAGACAAAGGCTCACGATTGCTTTTGCCAAAAACATTAAGAGAAGTTACTGGTTTAGAAAAAAAAGTGGTGATGGTCGGGCTTGGCGATAAGTTTGAAATCTGGGATGAGCAGGCATTAATAGCAGACAGGCATCAAATTCCTGAAATTGGCGAGAATGTTTCTGATGCTGTAAAACAGTTGGTGCTTTAACAGTGAGTGCATTACACCAAAGCGTTCTCCTGGATGAGGCTGTTGCCGCATTAAAGATTAAAAAAGACGGACTTTATGTGGACGCCACTTTTGGACGTGGAGGCCATAGCAAGAAAATCTTAAACGACTTATCAAACAAAGCCAAACTATTGGTTATAGATTTAGACCCGCAAGCCATACATGAGGCAAATAATTTGGCCAGTGAAAACTCTAATATATTGGTTGAACATGGGCCTTTTGATGATTTAGATAAAATGATAGGTAAAAATTTCAATAACAAAGTTGATGGAATACTGTTTGACTTTGGTGTTTCATCTCCTCAACTGGATCAAAGAGAAAGAGGTTTTAGCTTTAATGACGATGGCCCACTAGACATGAGAATGGATTCTAGCAGTGGACAAACAGCTGCCCAATGGTTAAATCAAGCCGACTGGAAAGAAATCTCTAAAGTCTTATGGCGTTACGGCGAAGAAAAAAATGCAACTAAAATTGCCAAAGAAATTGTAATCTATAGAGAAGATGTCAAACCCTTAGAAAAAACATCGGAACTGGTTGGTATTATTGCAAAGATTAACAAATACAGTAAAAAACACCCTGCTACGCGTTCTTTTCAAGCAATAAGAATACATATTAATAGAGAGCTGGAACAAATTAACAACGTCTTACCCATCGCATTAAAGAGCTTAAATAAGGGCGGCAGGCTAGTCATTATCAGTTTCCACTCATTAGAAGACAGAATAGTAAAACGTTTTTTCAAAAAACAAGCCAGTACTGGCAAATTTGATAAGCGCATGCCAATAGAACAAGCAAGTGAAGCACAGATTAAGCTCATTGGCAAAGCGATTAAAGCTTCACAAAATGAATTAGAACTAAACCCAAGAGCACGCAGTGCCATTATGCGAGTTGCAGAGAAAATATGAAATCCACGCAACTCCTAATAACCCTAATTTTGTTGGCTTTAACTTTGGCTGTCACGGTTAATTATATTTACTTGCAACACAAAAGCAGGAATCAATTTGTTGCCCTGCAAGAATTAATCAATGAAGAAAATGATTTAAATGCTGATTGGGGCCGATTACAAATAGAGCAATCGACTTATGTCAATAATAGTGCAATTGTGGCTCAAGCAAAAAAACAATTGGGCATGAAATTACCAGAAAAAGAACAGATTTTAAGCATAGAAAGATGATAAAAAAGAAAGCCATTAAATCTAAAAAGAGTAAAAACGTGAATATCAATATGCGCATGTCTATTGTTGGTGCTTTTTTATTGCTCTGCTTTGTTATTATTGCGGTAAGGGCTTTTGCTATTCAAATTAAAGGCAAAGAGTTTTACGCCAAACAAGGCAATATGCGCCAAATCAAAGAAATTGACTTACTTGTTCCGCGTGGCACTATCTTTGATCGTAACGGCGAGCCATTGGCAATTAGCACCCCAATGGTCTCAATTGGCATACAACCTGATAAATTAATTGATCAAATGCCTAGAGTATTACAACTCGCTGAGTCACTTAACCTTGACTCGGAAAAACTAAAAAACTTAATAATCGACAAACAAAATAAAAAATTCATTTACATTAAAAGAAGGATTCCACCACAAGATGCTGAAGATTTAAAAGGTTTAAACATTCCAGGTGTAGAATTTAGAAAAGAATATAAACGATTCTACCCTGCGGGCGAAATTATTTCTCAACTTATTGGCTTTACCGATGCTAACGACATTGGTAAAGAAGGCATTGAAAGCACCTATGACAAACACTTGGCTGGCACATCAGGTCGTAAGAAAGTCATGCAAGATCGGTTTGGGCATATTATCAAAGACATCAAAGAGGTCATTCCCGCACAACCTGGAAGTGACGTGCACTTGAGCATTGATAGAAGATTACAATACATTGCCTATAAAGAATTAAAAACTGCCGTATACCAACATAAAGCAGCAAAAGGTGCCGCTGTTATTATAGACATACCAACAGGTCAAGTCTTAGCCATGGTTTCTCAACCCTCTTACAACCCAAACAAGATTTCAAAAAAATCATTAAGTGGTATGCGCAATCGGGCTTTACAAGACATTTATGAGCCTGGCTCAGTTATCAAACCCTTTACCGTTATTGCTGGATTGCTCAGTGGGCAATACGATGAAAATAGCATTATCGACACCAGTCCTGGTGTTTTTGAAGTCGACGGCTTCAAAATTCGCGATCACCGTGACCTTGGTAAAATAAATTTAGAAACGCTGTTAAACAAATCAAGCAATGTTGGTGCGGCTAAAATATCATTAAGCTTAAGCAAAAACATCATGTGGGATACCTTACGTCTTTTTGGATTTGGTTCAAACACACACAGTCAAATCATTGGCGAATCCAGTGGCAACTTACCAAACTATAAAAGGTGGAGTCATTCAAAACAGGCTACTATTGCTTACGGTTATGGCTTTTCAGTGACGACTTTACAATTAGCCACCGCTTATGCTGCTATTGCCAATGACGGTCGCTTACGTGCGCCAACTTACATCAAAGATACAATCAATGATGATAAGGCTATCATTGACCCAAAAATTGCTCAACTAGTAACAAAAATGTTAACAACAGTTGTCAGTGAATATAACACGGGTCACAAAGCCATGATTGAAAATTATACCATTGCAGGAAAAACGGGCACAGCCCGAATTGCTGCCAAAGGAGGTTACACGGATAACTACATTGCCAGTTTTGTTGGTTTTGCACCTGCCGAAAACCCCAGGTTAGTGATTGCAGTGAGCATTACCGATCCTAAAGGAGAAAAATATGGTGGCGGAGATGTGGCTGCACCCGCGTTTAAAAACATTATGGAAAATAGCCTAAGGTTGCTGAATATATCCCCATCAAAAATTCAAATTGATGCCCTAAATCAAAACCAGTTAGTGGTGAATCATGAGTAAAGATTTAAGCACAGTACTAACATGGTTTGGCATAGAGTCTCAAGACTTGGGTATCGAAGTAACGGGATTATGTTTAGACAGCCGAAAAATAAAGCCTGGGCAAATTTTTATTGCATTAAACGGCACTGAAAATCATGGCATTGACTTTGCCTATCAAGCACAAAGAGCGGGTGCTTGTGCTATTTTAGCAGAGTCTGTTGACAATAACAAAGCCAAACCCAAAGCTCGACAACAAGCTTTATCAATTACTGTTATTGAAATTGAAAATTTGGCTGATAAATTAGGTGAGGCTGCTTCACAATTTTATAATCAACCTTCAAGCAGGCTAAAAATTGTTGCCATAACAGGCACCAATGGCAAAACATCCAGCGCTTGGCTGATGTTGCAAGCCTGGAAAGAACTTGGCATAAAAGGCGCTTATATTGGCACTCTAGGCTTTGGTACGCTGGATAAAATACAAGAACAACCAAACACAACACCCAATGCACTTTCTTTGCAAAAAATGTTAGCTGAATTTGTCAAGCAAGGCATCACCCATGTAAGTTTGGAAGCCTCTTCACATGGGTTGGATTTAGGGCGACTCAATGCGTGTCAACTTATCGGCAGCTGCTTTACCAACATCAGTCGAGATCATTTGGATTTTCACCGAACAATGGAAGATTATGCAAATGCTAAGAAAAAACTGTTTACACAGCATAAAAGTCGCTTTTCTATCATCAATAGCGATGACGAATACGGCAATAAATGGCTAAAAGATTTAACCAACAACCCGTTAAGTTACAGCATTAGAGATAGCAATGCTGATTTAAGGGCTGATGGCATTCAACTGACACCCAAAGGCATTCATTTTACTTTGCATTGGCAAAATGCTAGCTATCCTGTTTCAACTGAGCTATTGGGTCACTTTAATGTTGAAAATCTATTGCTTGTTATCGGCACTTTGCTGCAACAGGGATTTTTGATGGAAAAAATAATTCCATTAATTTCAGAATTTCAACCCGTTCCAGGAAGAATGAATTGCGTCCAAACTCATAAAAACTCGCCTTTAGTTATTGTGGACTATGCGCACACACCCGATGCATTAAAGCAGGTTTTATTGGCACTCAAGCGTCATAACGCTCGCCAAATTTGGTGTGTTTTTGGTTGCGGAGGCAATCGCGATAAAGGCAAGCGACCCCAGATGGGGCATATTGCCGAAACACTGGCCGATAATGTGATTGTTACGGATGATAACCCACGTTATGAAGACAACGCTGCGATTGCTCAAGACATACTAATGGGAATGAACACTAAACCGATTGTTATTCATGATCGAAAAGCGGCTATTGCCTATGCCATTACTCACGCACATCCTGAAGACCTAATTCTCATCGCAGGAAAAGGGCACGAACCCTATCAATTAATCAACGGTCAATACATAGAATTTGATGATGCAGCGGTTACTCAAGGGTTATTGCGGCAAAAAATGGAGGAATGCGCATGATTTGCATGAACCTTCATCAAGCCACATCCATAACTGGAGGCACTTTAATTGGAAAACCCATCCAATTCAGAGGAGTCAGCACTGACTCCCGTAGCGATTGTGCTGGGAAATTATTTATCGCTTTAAAAGGTGAAAACTTCAACGGCGAAGACTATTGCCAACAAGCCATTGACAATGGTGCTGTTGCCGTAGCAGTCAGCAGCTCTCAGGATATAAATAGTCCACAATTGATTGTCGAGGACAGTTTAAAAGCCCTATCAATTTTAGCCAAAAATTGGGCAAAACAATGCCAAACAAAAATTATTGCCATCACAGGCTCCAATGGTAAAACAACCGTTAAAAACATGATTCACTCCATCTTATCTGTGTCAAACCAATGTTCTGCCACAAAGGGAAATCTCAACAATGAAATTGGTGTGCCTTTAACCTTATGCGAAATCAATGCAAAGGATAAGTACGCTATTGTTGAAATGGGTGCAGCAAAACTAGGCGACATTTCAGGGTTGGTTTCACTAGTAGATATTCATACCGCAGTAATAACCAATGTATCACCTGCTCACATTGGTCGTTTTGGTTCCTTTGAAAACATTGTTAGTGAAAAAGGGCAAATCCTATCGACCTTAGGAAAAGAAGATTATGCCGTATTGCCTATTGACGATGAGCATTTTGCCATTTGGAACAAAAACACAATCAGTAAGGTCATAAGTTTTGGTGAATCTGCACACGCAGATGTCTTGATTGACACAATTCAAGAAATTAATCTGCCCATTGCAGGAAAACACAATCAGATTAATGCCGCTTGCGCCAGCGCCATTGCGCAATCATGTAAGATAAAAGAGACAGATATACTCACAGGGCTAGAAGACTTTTTGCCTGCGAAGGGGCGCTTAGAAAATCTTGGTGAATATAATGGAAACACCTTAATTAATGATTGTTACAATGCCAACCCTCAATCGGTAAAAGCCGCTATAGATGTATTGGCCAGTTACGACTCCCCCACAACGCTTGTTTTAGGCAACATGGCAGAATTAGGCGAGGAGTCGGAAAATTTACACCGTGAAATTGGCAGTTATGCAAAACAAAAAGATATTTCTCGCTTATTAACTATCGGTATTGATTCCAACTACGCTGCTTCTGCTTACGGCAGTCAGGGTAAACATTTTGACTCCATTAAGTTGCTGTCGGATTTCATGCATAAGAATTGGAGCTCTTTAGGCACTATTTTAGTCAAAGGCTCACGGAGCATGAAACTCGAAAACCTCATAGAAACACTCATCAATTCGGAGAAAGCTGCATGATTTTATGGTTAGCCCAACAATTTCAGGACAACCATAGCTGGTTAAATCTCTTTTCTTATCAAAGCTTTAGAGCCATTATGGCGGCACTCACCGCTTTGGTTTTCTCTTTGATGCTTGGACCTTGGTTTATTCGCAAATTGCAACAAAAACAAATCGGTCAAAATGTACGTTCTCTCGGCCCAGAATCCCATTTATCCAAGCAAGGTACGCCAACTATGGGCGGTGCTTTAATTATTTTCGCCATTTTACTGGCGACTTTTTTATGGTCTGATCTTAGTGTCAGCTATGTATGGGTTTGCATGTATGTTCTCTTTGGCTTTGGTTTGGTGGGATGGTTGGATGATTACCGTAAATTAATCCTCAAGGACTCCGCTGGTTTATCGGCAAAATGGAAATATTTATTGCAGTCTTTATTTGGTGGCAGCGCCGTTTTATACCTGTACTATTTTGGTGATGATAGTTTAACAACACAAATGGTTATTCCTTTTGTTAAGGACTTGAATTGGTCTTTAGGATGGTTAGTTATACCTTTAGGTTATTTTGTTATGGTTGGTTCATCCAATGCGGTAAATTTAACTGATGGTTTGGATGGCTTGGTTATTATGCCAGTAATATTAGTCGCCTCTGCCTTGGGCATAATTGCTTATTTAACAGGACACACGGTTTTTTCACACTATTTATTTATTCCGCATATTGCTGAGGCAGGAGAATTAGCAATATTTTGTGCCGCTATTGTGGGTGCTGGACTGGGTTTTTTGTGGTTTAACACCTACCCTGCAGAAATGTTTATGGGCGATGTTGGCGCCCTATCATTGGGCGGGGCTTTAGGAATAGTTGCCATTATTACACGACAAGAACTGGTGTTTTTCATCATGAGCGGTGTTTTTGTAATGGAAACGGTTTCGGTTATTTTGCAAGTGGGCTCCTTCAAGTTACGTGGCAAAAGAATCTTTAAAATGGCTCCCATACACCACCATTTTGAACTCAAAGGTTGGCCAGAACCCAAAGTGGTCGTTAGATTTTGGATTATGGCTTTGATATCGGTACTGATTGGTTTGGCAACATTGAAAATTAGATAAAATGATATTAACTTCTAAACAAGCAAGTAAAACAACTTCAAACAGCTATTTTATAGTTGGTGTTGACTTCTGGCTGATGGTTTCTGCCAGTTGCTTGATTGCTATTGGCATCATCATGGTGGCTTCTTCTTCCTTTGCCATTGCTGAAAAATACAATCACGATGCCTTCTATTACCTCAAACGCCATGTTGTGTTTATATTCATTGGCATGATGTTGAGTACCATAATACTTGCCATGAAAATGGACTGGATGCAAAAATTAAGTCGCATTTTAATTGTCTTTGCTATTATTTTATTAATTTTAGTATTAGTGCCAGGAATTGGCGTCAAAATCAATGGTGCACAACGTTGGATTAACTTTGGCTTTACTCGATTCCAAGTGGTTGAGGCTGTGAAACTTGCTATGATTGTGTATTTGGCAGGCTATATTGTCCGCCATAAACAAGGCGTTCAGAATAAATTTTTTGGCGTGATAAAGCCCCTTTTAATTGCTGTTATGTTAGCGGCTTTATTACTTTTGCAACCTGATTTTGGCTCGGCTGTATTATTATTAGTCATCACCTTATTTATGGTTTATATCGCAGGGGCTCGATACAGAGACTTAACTATTCTCGGTGTAATTTCAACCTCATCAATGGCACTTATTGCCATCGCAGAACCTTATCGCGTGCAACGCTTAATTAGTTTTCAAAACCCTTGGGCTGACCCCTTTGATGGTGGTTTCCAATTAGTTCAAGCACTTATTGCTATTGGCAGCGGTAAATTTTCAGGCAATGGCATTGGTGGTAGCGTGCAAAAACTATTTTACCTACCCGAAGCTCACACTGACTTTATATTTTCTGTCTATGCAGAAGAAATGGGCTTTATCGGTGTGTTGTTTCTTATCGCCATGTATCTAATTTTTATTATGCGGATTTTTGCTATTTCAAAAGAAGCTTTTAACAATGGCAAAGAGTTTGCTTCATTTGCCTGTTCAGGCATTGCTGTATGGATAGCATTGCAAGCATTTTTAAGCATGGGTGTTAATTTAGGCTTATTACCGACAAAAGGTTTAACCCTGCCCTTTATATCATCTGGTGGTTCCGCAATTTTAATGAATCTGCTAAGCCTTGCCATCGTCATGCGAGTAAGTTACGAAAACCGCATGCATAACATCAAAGCCATTCGAAAATACCAG
>CAMZLQ010000034.1 GCA_947311585.1 uncultured Alcanivoracaceae bacterium
CGCATACAATTTAGCCACACCATAAGGCGAACGCGGATAAAAAGGTGTTTTTTCAGTTTGAGGCACTTCTTGCACCTCACCGAACAACTCCGAAGTCGAGGCTTGGTAAAAACGTGTTTTGCCTGCCAAACCATTAATCCGAATCGCCTCAAGCAAACGTACCGTACCCAACGCATCGGTATTAGCCGTGTATTCCGGTGCATCAAAAGAAACCGCTACATGCGACTGAGCTGCCAAGTTGTAAATTTCATCAGGCTCAACCTGAGCAACTATTGCATTGAGAGAAAGGGAATCGGTTAAATCGCCGTAATGCAAAAAGATATTTTTGCCACTGTTTTCACCCGCATCCAGCAAGTGTTCAATCCGCCCAGTATTGGCAACAGAGGCTCGGCGAATAATTCCATGGACTTCATAGCCTTTTTGCAGTAATAATTCTGCCAAATAAGAACCGTCCTGACCTGTAATTCCGGTAATGATTGCTTTTTTCATAGTTATTGATTTTTAATATAAATAAATTAAGGACTTAATGATAAAGAAATACACAAACAGTTGCAATGAATTTCAAATCAAGTGATAGAGTTAGGATGAGCCAACAAGCGACTTTATCTGTTTCAGGTAAGCATCAATAACGATTTTCTCATCAAATTCATTTTCCACCTTAACCCTGCCCTTTTTTCCCATCGCCAACAATTGTTGATTATCCAATGCCAATACCTTATTCATCTGCACAGACAAATCATGGCTATTTTTCACCTCACACAAAAATCCGTTCACACCATCATCGACCACATCCATACAACCAGGAACATTCGTCGTGATGATTGGTTTAGCTAATGCCGCCGCCTCCAACAAAACACGCGACAAACCTTCGCGATACGAAGGCAAAACAATACAATTCGATTGATTCATCACCGATGCTACATCATCAACATGACCCAAGTATTTAATTTCAGGTAGTTGTGTCCATTTATCTAACTGCTCTTGACTAATAGCAGTGGGATTAATCAAATATAAGTCACCCAATAACCAAAATTCAACGCGATTATCACCGTGTTGCAATAATTCTTCAGCCGCATCAATAAACTCAACAATACCCTTATCTTTTATCAATCGAGCCACAAACAAAAACACAAAAACCTCGCTTTTATGTTGCACAGGCCTAAACTTAGCCAAGTTGATTCCAGAGCCTGGCAACAACCCAGTTTTATTTTCTTTAACTAACTTTTTATCCACAAAGAGCTTTCTATCATGCGGATTTTGAAAAAATACTTTATACGCATATTTAAAAGAAAACCGGTAGAGCCAACGCGCTATTTTTGATGACAATCCATCATTGAGAAAAACAGTCCCCAAACCCGAAACATTATTTATCACCGGAACACCTGCCAATTTTGCACCCAAGGAGCCATAAATATTAGGCTTTATAGTGTACTGCAACACAACATCAACCCCTAACTTTTTATAAAGCCGAGAAAAACGCCAAACAAGCAACAAATCTTGAAATGGATTCGTGCCCTTATTATTAATTTTAATCTCATGGTATTCAAACCCCAAGTCCACCAACTTTTGCGAATAATCATCACGCGGAGCAATCAAAACTAAGCGACAACCTTCATCGCGCAAAGCACCCAGTAAACCACGTCTGAAATTATAAATATTCCAAGAAGTATTAATGACAATGGCGATAGTTTTTTTAGACATCCCACTGCTCACGCCACATTTGGAACATCAATATAAACCACAAAACATTGACTAAAATATGCTTGCCTCTATAAAACTCACGCTTTATTACCATCACTTCAGAGACATCAAATATTTCATCATCTAATTGCGATTCGATGATATGTTTATCGACCAGTGGCTTAAGGTCGGATAACATCCAATCAACTAAAGGAATTTGAAAACCCGCTTTAGGCTTATCAATCATTGCTTGAGGGATGTGCTTATAGAGGATTTGTCGGGCTAAATACTTGCCTTGCTTATTTTTATATTTAATACCCAATGGAACACGTGCCATAAATTCAATAATACGGTGATCAAGCAACGGTTCTCTGCCTTCGAGACTAACACTCATTGTCGCTCTATCCACCTTGGTCAAAACATCATCAGCCATAAATGTTTTGTAATCCGTTAACATCATATTATCCATAAACGACAATTTATCATCAAACTTAAACTGCCCTAATAAATCAGAATCAACTTTCAAAAACCGACCGACATCATAGCTATCGACATAAGATGAAGCATTTGAAAACATCTCGGCTAAAGATTCTGAACCCATGGCACGCTTAAATTTTATGTACTTATCTTGAATATTAGTAGCCTGGTGTTTTTTTGGCAACCAACTGTTAAATCGTTCGGCTTGTTTTTCATTAAACAAACTCAACAACCCGTTCACACTGCCTTTCTTAATCGAACTATTAAAAGTGGATTCAAACCTTTTCAACATAAAATATTTACTGTACCCACAAAATGACTCATCACCACCATCAGCAGACAAAGCCACCGTGACATCCTTCTTTGCCAGCTCTGCAACAATCATGGTAGGAATAGCCGAACTATCGGCAAAGGGTTCATCGTAATGATAGGGCAACAACTCGATTTTATCCAACATATCTTGATTGCTGACATAATACTCGGTGTGTTGTGTGTTGAAATGTTTGGCTATGGCTTTAGCATGCTCGGCTTCATTGTATTTTTTATCTTCAAAACCAATGGTAAAAGTATGCAGTTTTCGCGACTTATCTTGTGCCAACAAAGCCGTCACCAATGAAGAATCATAACCACCACTCAAAAACACACCCACAGGCACATCAGAAACCATGCGTAAATTGACCGCATCAGTTAACAACTCCTCTAAATTTGAAATTATTTTGGCTTCACTGTCATCAAATTTTCCCTTTTGGTAATACTCCGCCACATCCCAGTATTTTTTAAAGGGGTCGGTACCCTTATTTTCCTTTAGTGCCTTTAAAGAAAATAAGGGTACCGACCCCTTTAAAACTATCTCCAAATAACACCCCGGCTCCAATTTAAAAGTATTCTCAAAAATACTGTGTGGCGCAGGAATATAACCGAACTGAAAATAGTAAGGCAAAACAGATTTATTCAATTTTTTCTTAAATGAGGGAAACTTGTGAAAAGATTTAATCTCAGAAGCAAAAGCAAATCCACCATCGCTGAGGTGGTAATACAAAGGCTTCACACCTGCTCTATCTCGTACCAAAGTTAGTTGTTGTTTTTGTTTATCTAAAATCGCAAAAGCAAACATGCCAATAAACTTGTCCAAACAAGCCATTCCCCAATGCTTGTACGCATACAAAATTACTTCAGTATCAGAACCAGAAATAAAAGTTTGCCCCAATGTTTCTAACTCAACACGAATGGATTTAAAGTTATAAACTTCTCCATTGAATACCAGTACATAATTACCACAATCAGAAACAAAAGGTTGATGCCCTTTTTTAGAAGTATCCTGAATAGACAAACGATTTTGTCCAAGGTGAATGAAGTTATCATTTATTTGAGAAACCAAAACCCCAGAATCATCAGGCCCTCGATAAGACAAAACAGAAAGCATAGACTCCAAAACAGCATCTTGCTGTTGGTGACTAATAAAACCAACTAAACCGCACATTTATATGAATCTCGTCTGGCTTCAAGAATAATAATAATTACCTCGTGATTTTCTTTAAAAATATTGAATATGAGACCCTCTTTCCAGAGTCTAATTCTTGAATACCCTCTTTGATTTCATCTTGTTGTTTAAAACTAAGTTCAGACCAAAAATCAGATTTTTCTTTTTGAATAAATTTAGCAACTTTATTGGTGAGTTCCTTATTATCAATATCTAAAATGGTTTTAACTAATTCTATTTTTGATGATTGTATATTCATGGCGCTACCAAATAATTGATGGATTAATACAATTTACTAAATACATACTCTTAATACAAGAACACTAATAATTTAATAAATAATTTACTAAATTATATTCCATTAACCAGCATTAGGCCACAAAGAAGTCGCAAAACCAAGCAAAGACTACTTCGGGTTCTGGGCTTCAGCCCTGCCATTGTCAATTGTCAATTAACTAAGCTCTTGAACTTTTAAAATCTGCGCCGTCTGTGGAAATTCTTTTAATCTTGATCTTTCGTTTTCAATTTTCAATTTATTAAGTTTTCAATATTTCTTGACCCGTGTAAGACCCTAATTAATTCTAAATTTTTATTCGTAACTTTATAATACAAAATGTATCTGTCAACAGGAAAGCTTCGTAAATTAGTTTCCAAGTCATCACGTAAAACCCCAGCTTCTGGAAATTCAGTCAACCAATGGTATTTTTTTGCTAATTTGTCGATAAACCTATCCGCATTTATTGTCCTGTCTTCAGCAATAATAAAACTAAATATCAAATAAATCTTCTCGTGCTTGAGGAGATAATATCAGTTTAAACACTATCGTTTTTCCCAACGTCTGCGAGCTTCAGCTTTAATTTCTTCAGGATCAAATTCAATCCCATCACCATTTGCAAGTGACTTTACACCCGCTTGTATATCATTTCGTAATGCATTCAACTTAACAGCCTGCATGGCATCTTGGTTTTCTAACAACCTCAATGCCTCACGTACAACCTCACTAGTTGAATGGTACATTCCAGATTCAACTTTTTGTTTTAAATAGTTTTCCAATGTTGTTGTTAGAGATATATTCATATGGTTTTCTACAAATTAAAAACTCAATTATAACAATATTTAGCCAATATTGCTATTTACGACTGATTTTTAAAGATACTGCAGATTTCGCTTGTAAGTTGTCAATTATCCATTTTCAACCCCAACTTCCGGAATCGGGACTTTAGAGACTGTGAAAGTATTATGTGGCGAAAGAAAAATGAGGATAAAATTTGCGTGTGAGGCGGAAAACGCCGTGACTAGCTGGCTAATTCCAAGTTTTTCAACGAAAAGTAGCGAAATTTAGACCATTTTTACTCGTCATCAGAATACTTTCACAGTCTCTTTAATCCTGCGCTTTTAAGAACTTTCCCTTCTCGGGTTCTGGGCTTCAGCCCTGCCATTTTCAATTTCCAATTAGTTAAGCTTTTGATCTTACATTTTCCATTTTCAACTTTCAATTTTCAATTAAACAAAATATTATTATAAGGAACCCAATACCTCGCATGAGTGGCATAGTTTAGCCACACATAAAGAACTAATAAATAAAACAAAACAATCAGCCATGTGATTGTTCTAACAGGCACAGTGCCTTTTAGCAATTGTGGTAAACGAGCAAAAACCACAATCTGAATAGGTGTGAAATATAGAGAAACTCGATCAACCGCGGTTGAAGCAAAGCTTACAACAAAAATACTGACTACAGAACCCAATGCAATAATCAACCAAAAAGTATAATCTTTATAAGTAGCTTTCCATCTTTTTCTAAAGTATAAAAAAATTACAGCAGGAAATAAATTCATTGCCACACGAATAAATGCTCCCTGAGATTGCATTTTTACTTCCACATAGTTTTTCCACAATTGATCTTGGTATTGAGCTAAAAAAGCACTCCAAATACCAAACCCTATAGCAAAAACTGCCAAAAACCGGACAGCCTTTCCCTTACCTTGCAAGAAAAGACCCAGTCCAATCATCAAAACAGCAGATTTGTGAAAAGTTGCAGCTAGTGCAACGAGAACCAGAAATTTTTTAAATTCACTATTTCTAAGGCTAGCGATGCCCCAAAACACAAAACCAATAGCCGCTGCTTGACGAGTGTACCCCATAGCAACTACCACAATTAAATAGGGAATAGCAACAATAAAAGCTAACCATGGATAAGGTTGCTGTCTAGCCAATATAATCAATCCTACAATAAAAATTACACCACAAATCAAGTTGACTGAAAATATTTGATAACCCCAGTCTTGCATATACCAATTAATCAAGTAATAGCCAGGATCGCTTCTTCCAAGAACTTCGCTAACGGATAAATAACTAATTAATCTAAAATGGTTAAGGTAGTTATACCAATCCCCACCTACTTGAAACCGACAACCAATAACAATGATAAAAACCAAACCAGCAATTGACCATTTAATTATGCTATCTCCACCCATTTTTTCATTATAAGAAAGGGCAAACATCACTATAAATATATACAAAACATAATAGCTAGTCATTGCTATTCTCTATTATTTCATTGATAAGTTTTGTGTATTTTTCACAATTTATAGAGTAATTGAATTCACTTACAACTCTTCGCCAACTCATTGCAGACATAGACTCCCGCAAGGTCTCATCTTTATATAATGTAACAAGCGCTTGTAACCATTGTTCTGAAGAAGTTGCTAAAAAGCCATTAACACCATTCTCAACTATGGAATTATTTACACCAACTGGAGAAGCAATCACAGGTTTTTTACATGACATATATTGAATAAGCTTAAAACCACACTTACCTCTCGCCCAAGGGTTATCTGATAAGGGCATTATTCCTACATCAAACTTCAACATTTCTTCAATCTCAGATTGTTCTGACCA
>CAMZLQ010000035.1 GCA_947311585.1 uncultured Alcanivoracaceae bacterium
CTTATATGTGGCAATTACGCGTGCAAAATACCGTGTTTATTTGGGCATGGATTGTGAAGACAAAAATTTTGATAAGTTGCCAATTGCTAAATTTTATCAAAACATTGCACAAAATAAACGGCTCTCAAGCAGTGTTTCATTGCAACAAGTCATCACCTCAACTCAACAACAAATACAAGTGCCTTTGTTGCAGGTGAATACATTTAACAGAATCGTCAATAAACCATTGTCGATTTATAGTTTTTCATCCCTTTCTCGCCAACAAGAAATCAGTTATGAATCATTAAATGAACAAACTCCAAAAGACGATTTCAGTAATTATTTCTACTTCCCACGTGGTGCAAGCAGTGGCACCATGCAACACAGCATACTGGAAAATATTGATTTTAAAGCGAATTTAACAGAACTGTCGATTGAAGTCGAAAAACAATTAACCCTGTACCAATACAACCTTCAATGGCAAGTCTGTTTGTCGCAACAAATACACACAATCATTAATACACAACTATGGGAAGGTGGTCCAAAACTGTCGCAAGTTGACAATAGCTTGGATGAAATGGAATTTTTATTGCCCCTCAAACACATTCAATCACAACAGGTAAGCCAGTGGTTAACCCAACACAGAAATAAACCCACAGTGTTTAACCAAGAGGATTTACAAGGGTTTTTAACCGGTTTTATTGATTTGGTTTTCGAGCACAACAACAAGTTCTATGTAGTTGATTATAAAAGCAATACTTTGGGTTTTTCTTATGATGAATACAAAGATGAAATGCTAAAAGATGCCATCGAGCATCATTATTACGACCTGCAGTATTTATTGTACTGCGTGGCATTGGTCAAATACCTCAAACTCATAAACCCGGCTTTTGATTACGATGTACATTTTGGCGGTGTGTGCTATTTGTTTACCCGAGGTGTTAATGGAAAAGCAGGGCAAGGCATTTATTCAACCAAACCAGAATGGGCTTTAATCGAACAAATGTTGGAGAGTTTTGATGCAAAATAACACAACAAATTCCTTAACTCCAGCCTTGAGCCGATTTTTTGCCTCAATAACCGATAACAAAGAAGTCATCGAGCGAGCAAACAAGATTCAACAAGCCATCGAAGTGGGTAGCACCGCGATAAAATGCGATGAGTTAATCGAAGACAAACTCATCAGTTCAGATGGCAGTTATGGCTATATTGTGCAAAACAATGGGTTAAGTGGCTTTCGGCGATTTTATAATTGTGAAAAAAGTATAGCCGATGATTTTATTCACGCACAAACGATTAAACTGGATAAAACGCAGGTTAAACAAGCTATAAAAAAAGTGTTAGATTTAACCCAACAAAAACCACCCAAAACCCTCGATTTACAATGGCAAGCGTGCTTATCCAGTTTAAGCTGCACCCGTTTTATTCTCAACGGCGGGCCAGGAACGGGAAAAACCACCACCATTATTCGTTTAATGTTGTTAGCCATAAACCTCAATAAGGACATAAAAATCGCCTTAAGTGCACCAACAGGCAAAGCCGCAAACCGCATGATGCAAAGCATTAATCAAATGCTAGAGCAGGTTTCATTAGATGAAGAAAGTGCGCAAAAATTAAACCAGCCAGCCAAAACTATTCACCGATTATTGGGCTACAACCACGAGACCAATACCCTAAAATACAACGCCAATAACCCATTATCCCATGATTTGGTTATCGTGGACGAATCATCCATGCTCGATGTGGCAATGACCCACGCACTATTGCAAGCACTCAAACCCAAAGCCCAACTGCTGTTATTAGGCGATAAAAAGCAATTGCCAGCGGTAGATGCAGGCAATGTGTTTGCCGATTTATGCCATTTGTTCAAGCAGGAGCAGGGCGATGACTTGATGGCTTACTATCTGCATTTACAAAACAATCAGCCTAAAATTTCAAATTGCATTGAATTAACAAAAAATTACCGATTCGAGCAAGGCTCACTCATTGCACAACTGTGTCAATACGTTATTGAAAAAAATCCAACTGCAATTGAAGCATTAAAGCAGCATAAAGATTTTAGTTGGCACAACCCACAAGATAAACAAGAAAAGATTCAGCTTTTACTGCAGTGGTATAAAAATATTCCTGAAAACGAAACCACAATGTTGTTATCGCCAGTTAACTACGGTGATAACAGCGTTAAAGAATTGAATGAACTGGTTAAAAAAATAAAACACAGTGCCTACGGCTTACAAGAAGGCATGCCAATCATGGTCACAAAAAATGATTACACCTTAGGCATATTTAATGGCGACATTGGTGTCTTGAAAAAATCAGCAGGGCAATGGCTAGTGCCTTTTAGCATAGAAGGTAAACAAGTCGAGGTGAAGCTCGATTCAATAAATGGCTGGACCGATGCCAATGCCATCAGTATTCACAAATCCCAAGGCTCAGAATACGACCACATATTAATTTCTTTACCAGATGACAGTGAGCTCGAAATATTATCAAACTCACTCTTGTACACCGCTATTAGTCGAGCAAAAAAATCAATAAATATCTGGTCAAATCCACAAATTTTAAGCAAAACCATCAAGGCAGATTGTGAGCGAACAACTTTTTTAAAGAAATACAAAATAATTGAAAAAAACAGTTGACGAGTAGGGGTCTAATCAGCATAATGCACATTCTTTCGAGGGGCTATAGCTCAGCTGGGAGAGCGCAACACTGGCAGTGTTGAGGTCAGCGGTTCGATCCCGCTTAGCTCCACCAACTTCCCGGCATTAAAACGGGCTAAACTTGAAAGAAACTGTTGCGTCCCCTTCGTCTAGTGGCCTAGGACTCCGCCCTTTCACGGCGGCAACAGGGGTTCGAACCCCCTAGGGGACGCCAATTTTTTTGGGTCTAGCACGTCATCTTTGCTTTCAAATCACTTCAAAAAAACCATCACATATGTGCCATATGCTCAGGCTATTTTCTCAGCAATTTTAAAGCAAATCTAACGCACTATAACCAAAAAATACCATATAAAACAATAGCATATAAAAATATTTGAACACACATCAGTAATATGTTTTTTACCGAGTGTTCTGCCGTAGGATGGGCCCCGCCCATCAAAAAAAATCAAACTAAATCCCAAGCAAAATAAGGCATAATTAAGTCTGAACAATTAATCCAAAAACCCATCTAAAAAAACAAAAAAAATCCCATACCGTCCATAAAAGTGTGTCCCAAGGTGTAAGCACCTAATTTGAGTTACAATATTTATTCTATCTAAAATGAAGAAACTAAATTAAAAAACGCAAAAACTGTATTTTGGGGTGTATACGTTAATTTATTTAATGACCATGGGAATTATCGAGTAAATATTGCTTACGATATTCATCCACTCATTAATCTAAGTGGTTTAAAATTTTTAAAAAGTGATGATGGTTGGTAAAAATAACTGTTGGATAAATGGGATGCCCATTGGATTCATGCAGAATGTTTAAAACAACAGGCATTTGTTGATGCACTGCCTGAAAATTAACCCTATTGTGATGCTTGAGTTAATAAATCAATAATTTTTTCACGGTTAGTTAGTCCAAGTATTAATAATAAATCACCAGATTGTGCCCACTCTAAGGCCTTCTGAGTTCCTTGAACGGTGTCATCGGCATGAATAATTTGGTGTTCTTTGATTCCTCCTAAAATGGCATAATCGTGAATTATTTTGGGAATGACTCCTTTCTCACGTCCACGTAAGTGACTAAGCATTTCACAGATAACTAAACAATCAGGTTTGGCAATTAATGCAGATTTAACTAAGCCTTGAATGAGTTCATCTGTTCTGTCACCTGCTTGTCCCATCAACACTAAACGGCGTTTAGCAGGCATATCTTTAATTGTTTGTGCCATTAATGCCAGTCCATGCTCGTTATGAGCAAAATCAACTATAGCTGTTATGCCATTGAAATCAAAACGATTTCCACGCCCTGGATTGTTCTCTGGTGTACTGTCAAAGTCTTTTAAACCTTGAGCAATTGTTTCGTAATCAAACCCTAAAGCACGGCACATGGCAGTAACCGCCAGGGCGTTATGAACATTGTGTTTAGCCGCACCACCAAAAGTAATAGGAATGTCTCTAACGGCAACAACGCTCTGTTTTTGTTTGCCATCGCAGTAAATGATAATCCCATCATCAACAAAACAGGCTTTACCCCCTTGTTTTAGATGTTGTGTAATAATCGGGTTATCGGCGTTCCACGAAAACCAGACAATGGTATTATCTAATGTTTGTGCAAAATTAACACTACCAACATCATCAGCATTAAGAATTAAATCCTGCTCTTTGCTAATGGCTTGCCTAACGGTAAATTTGGCTTCAACCATATCACATAACGTGTTAATTCCGTATTCGCCCAAGTGATCTTCGGCAACATTAGTAACAACCACACAACTGGCTTGGTTAATTCCTAGTCCTCGGCGCAACATGCCACCACGTGCCACTTCGAGCAAAGCCGTTTGTGTTTGTGGGTGACGAAGTAGGGTGCGTGCACCACCAGGCCCAGAATAATCACCTGTATCCAGTATTTTTTCACCCACACGAATGTAATCGGTTGAGGTAATACCACAA
>CAMZLQ010000036.1 GCA_947311585.1 uncultured Alcanivoracaceae bacterium
CCCATGTACAATGCCATAGATGGGCAAGAGTTTGATAATACCATTGCTTTATCAATCCGTTATTATGGTGGAATTAAACTAGGCACTGGCGGATTAATGCGTGCTTACGGTGGCGGCGTCAGTCGTTGTTTGCAAGCCGCCCAATGTGAAGTCATACAAGATATTTGTGAAGTGACATTGAGTGTGCCCTTTGCTTACATACAAAGCGTTCATAACTTATGCACTCAAGTTGATGCTAAAATCTTAAGTGAAAATTTTAATGAAAAGGGCGCCTTAATGGTGGTTAGTCTATTGGCAAAAAATAAAGAAGACTTTGTTGAAAAATTAATCAATTCATCCAAAGGAACAATAGCAGAAATCACTCCAGACTAGCTTACACATTTTATTTTGTAAGGTGGGTTTACCCACCATGGTTACAAGCAAAGACTCCAACCTTGTGGTGGGTAAACCCACCTTACGGATTTGGATATTGGGAATTGGTCTATGGTTAAATGATGATTATTGTTGATTTAATTAATTTCAGAGCTAATAATAGCTTTTTCAAAGGCTTACTCAATAGTGTTTATTAAAAAAATATTCAATACCATAATACAAGTAAAGATTAAAGAACTGGCTATTCGGTTTGAGTCATGCCATTTATGTCATTGGCGTTTGCAATTAAAAATTCGCAATGATGAAATGGGCGTGAGGTGCACTCGATGTTTTGCAACACCTGTATCGCAATCAATGGGATTTGTTTTAAAAAAACATTTAAATTCATCCACTAAGGTTATCTATGAGTTGTCTTCAAGAGGTTCTTTTGTTCGTTTTTTAAAAAAGCTCCATGTCAAATTGGTTTTGAGTGAGTACTTTGACACAATAGATGGTGGCATTATCCATGACGGTATTTTATGTCAAAATGTCGAGAAGTTAACATTTCCTGATAATAGCTTTGATATTTGCACCTCTTTAGAGGTTTTTGAACATGTTGAAAATGATATGCAAGGCTTTAAAGAAATATATCGTGTATTGAAAAAAAATGGAACTTTTTTATTTACTGTTCCAATTGATTTAACTAATGAAACTATTGAAAGAACCAAAATAACTCACGGTGGAAGAGTAAATATTTTAGAGCCTGAATATCACTCAGATAATATTAGAGGTACATCTAAAGTATTTTGTTACAGAAACTACGGATATGATATTATTGATAAACTTAAACAAGTGGGTTTTATCAATTGTGAAATATACACTTCACCCAAATCAAGCTTATTTGGATTTGGGCGACCTGTTATTATTGCAAAAAAATAATTTAACTCATGCCCCGTCATTCCCGCGAAGGCGGGAATCCAGTAATTTAAGAGTATACATTTATTTCTTTTTAAATCCATTTTTGTAAATATGCTGAATAGTTACACTTTTAGTTTATTTATAAGGGCAATAGATTCCCGCCTTCGCGGGAATGACAGCGTGGGTGAAGTTATACTTTCCATAAAAAATTTTGTAAGGTGGGTTTACCCACCATGGTTACAAGCAAAGACTCCAACCTTGTGGTGGGTAAACCCACCTTACGGATTTATTTTGAATAATCTAACCTGATTATTGGTTTCATTGGATTGTCGGTTTCAACCGACGTATTTTAGGTTTAACTTACGCTTTTAGTGGGATAAATCCCACTTACCAATTACTTTCACAAATCAATCTAACTTCTGAAAATTTTGTTGGCATTTGAAAGTTATCGATTCGTTAATCGCATGGAGGGTGGCTACAATACTTTCCATAAAAAAAGGGCACTGTGTGCCCTTTTATACTCCCTTAGGTGGTTTTACGAAATAAAACCACCTGCTCTCTTTTGTTCACTCTAAAGACCTTGGAGCTTATCCGTTTTGGTATTTATGCAGTGAACTAAATCTCCAAATTCTTAGAAATTGTATTGGAAGTCTACACCCCAAATGCGAGGGTCGTTAACAATGCCTTCTAAATTATTGAAATCAATGGCTGCAATTAACTTGTCTTGGTCTGTGATATTTCTACCATAGAATCCTGCTGCCCATTTTTCAGTTTCATAAGCGATTCTTAAACCACCTTCTAGCAAAGGGTCGCCTCTAAATTCTTTAGACTCATACAAGAAGAAGTTAATGCTGCTTCTGTATGCCCAATCCGTTGAAAGAACAATATCACCGCCATCAAGTGGAATGATGTGCTTCAGGATTAAGTTAGACATCCAACGTGGTGCTCTTGGTAAAGAATTTCCATCTATAGAAACAGTACCCTCAATTGCACCAGCAGGATCTAAAACTGTACAGTTACTGCCACAAGGAGAAACCGTTAGGTTTGCATCTTGAATTTCAGTGTGGTTATAACTTAAGCCCAATGTTAACAAAGTATTGGGGGCTAATTTAGCCGTCAAGTCAGATTCAAAACCATAACCCACCGTTTTATCGGCATTAACCAACTGATTAACATTAGCCGAGCCTGAGCCTGCTGTTAATTGTTGGTTGTTCATTTGGTAGTAGAATAATGCGGAGTTAAGGCGCGCTCTGCCTTCCCATAATTCTTTTTTGAAACCAGCTTCAATGGAAGTCACTGTTTCAGAATCCGCTACTGTTATGGCTCCACCAAATAATACACGCCCTTGAATACTTGGAGCTCTAAAACCACGTGCTAAACGTGCATAGATGTTAGTTTCATCATCAATAACATGAGCAATGCTAATATTTCCTGAGAAATTACCATCAGAAGTATTGACTGAAGACGGAGGAACAGGATCCCCTCCAAAAGGATGTAAAGGAACCGCTGCGGTATAATCTTTTGATTCATCCGACCAACGCACACCAACTGTCAAAGTTGTTTCATCTGACAAGTAAAAATCTGCTTGGCCAAATAAGGCATAAGCTGTTGTGTCTTGTACTTGGTTTGCATAACCTGTGTGTACATCAGTTAGGTCTGAATAGTTAAATGATTCTACTTCTAGGTGTTCATCAAAATAGAATACACCCGCTTGCCAAAACATGCTGTCACTGGCTTGTGATAGTCTAAATTCTTGTGTTGTTTGGTTATGATCAGGGATTCCATCAGCTGTTTGTGCTGGAAAAGGAATAAACCCAGGTCCCATCCAAGGGAGGAATGAAGCACCGTATCCACCATCCACATCACCACGCGAATAAGCTTCAACTGTTTCGTAACCTGTAATAGAAGTAACCGTCATGTCATTATCTAAATCCCACTCAAGTTTAGCACTCCAACCCATGGATTTAACATTTTGGGCATTACCACCGTCATAAGAAACAACACGTCTATCGTATCCTGGAACAAAATCATTTGTGCCTGGCTGTATTATATTGGCTCTAAATACACGAGCCGTTCCATCTAAATCACGACCATGTAAATTAAACAAAGCATTAAATGTATCGCCTTCATAAGCCACTTGAACACGGTAAGCATCTTCGGTATAGGCTTCTAAATCGCCATCACCATTAATATTATTCACTAAAGCTAATGATGGATCAACTAAACCTGGTTCGTTTCTAACCCAATCCGCGCGTTGATCGTGCAAGTAAGAAACACGAGCTGACCAATTATCATTTAATGCACCACCAATAGCTCCTTCAAATGAAGTCTGTCTAAATGAACCAAAACCAATTTTGGCATAACCGTTCATGTCTTGAGAAGGCTTTACTGAATCAAATTTAACAATTCCTGCTGGCGTGTTACGTCCAAACAAGGTTCCTTGAGGACCTCGAAGTGTTTCTACACGATCCATATCAAAGACAGGAAAGCCTTTTAACATAGGGTTTTCCATCACGATATCATCATAGATTAATGAAACGGGTTGAGAAGCATTTAAATCAAAATCCGTATTTCCTAATCCACGAATGTAAAAACGAGGAAAAACACGACCAAAATCCGATTCAACAATCAAACTTGGCACGCGTCCAGAAATAAAACGAATATCCGAACCACCAGAACGTATTTCATCCATTATATCACCATCAACCGCTGTGACGGACATGGGAACTTCTTGTAGATTTTGCTCAGTTTTTTGAGCGGTTACGATGACTTCTTCTAAGATTGAATCGTCTTTTTGTTCTTCATCTTGAGCATAAACAGCTGGTGCAGCAAAACTGCCTGCCAGCGCCATACTTATACTAATTTTAAGTAATTGCTTTTTGTTAAGTTTCATTTTTTCCTCATTGAGTATGAATATTAGCCGCTGATTATATACAACAATGAGCTATTTAACAAAATTTTAACGAATAAAATCGGGATAATTCAAGAGATTTTGAAGCTTTTCTAAGTATCGCCCAAGATGCAGCCCATCCATCAAGGCATGATGAACTTCTACCGAAATAGGCACGTGTTTCCTACCCTTTTTTTCGTAATACTTACCAAAAACGATTTTAGGAATGGAGTCATTCGTTTTGAAATTTCGGGGGTTTGAAAAACTCGTGAATGAAATCCATGGAATAGTAGAAAAATGAATAATATCTAAATCTTGATTTCTGCCATCAAAAGCGACAACCCCCTTTTTATTGTTCTCTATTTGCAGAATTGCATTGGCATTAAAATGACTAAAATCACCATCGTAATCAAAATAACAAAAGTTAAATGTTTCATCATCATTTAAAATGGTACTGCCAGCATAGATTGAATCGTATACAACCACGCCATCGCCTTTTAGCCTATAACGAAATTCTTTAACTTTATTTGCGGCATCAATTGACGCAAACAATAAAGCCGTAGCAAATGACAATTGCTGTTGTTGGCAAAGCTTATAAAGTTCTGTGACATCAAGCGATGAACAAATGTTAAAAAATGGGTTGTCGTATTTTTTAAAAAATTCAAACTGATTCTTTCGAGACCATTGGTTGAGGTCTAATTGCCTGTAATTCATTTTTGTACCCTGTAAAAAAGGGAGCAACTGCTCCCCTTTATCAATGTCTTGTGCCGCGGAGTTTACTTTATAGTTAAATCGTGCAATTTATCCACCGTTAAACGAGAATAATAAGCGGCAACGTTTTCTATATCTTGCTCGGATAGAGAAGCTGCAAAACCTGACATTATTGGGTTTTTTCTCTCGCCTGATTTATAATCTGTTAACGCTTTTTCAAGATAATCCGCAAATTGCCCTGCTAATTTAGGGTAAGTGTCATTGATGCCTAAGCCATCCATTCCATGGCATGATTGACAAACTTGCTCTACTTTTTTCTTCCCTTCTACTGGATTACCACCAGCAAAACTCAGACCTGTCGTTAAAAGGCTGATAATTAATACTATTTTATTCATTTTAACCTCTTATTTTAATGATGCAAAGTAAGCCGCAATATTAGCAATGTCATCATCCGATAAACTGCCCGCTTGTGCTCTCATGGTTGGGTGTGAACGCTCTCCTGAACGGTAAGCCTTAAGTGCGCTTACGATATAAGCTTCGTTTTGACCGCCCAAACGTGGCACATGGTAAGTTGGGTATACATTCATATAATACTTAATACCATGACAACCCGTACAGGTATAAGATGTTAATTTGCCTTTTTCAATATCTCCTGCTGCCAATGCCTGAAAACCAAGCATTAAAAACAACAAAACAACTAAATATTTTTTCATTTTGCCCTCTGTAAAAAAATTGTTTCAGAATTATACATGGATAAATTGTATTTTTCACTATTGAAATGAAAATCTCAGGAATATACCTTATATTAGTAAAATACAATATAAACATAGACAAGTTATTATCTTTAGCGATAGAATGATTAACTTAGGACACAGTGAGGACAAATAAACATGAGAAACTACACATTACTGGTATTAGCGCTTTTAACTAATATTGTATTTGCAGCAGAAACTTTACAACCCTTTGTCTTGGCCTCTGTTGAGAAAGCAGATTACCAACAAACAGTTGCACAAACCAAACAAAAACTTACCGACGCAGGCTTTAGACTAGTTGGCGAATATTCACCTTTCGGCAATAACACCATTATCATCGCAACCAATGAAGACGCATTAAAAGCGGCTGCCAGCTCTAAACGAGGAGGATACATTGCACCTTTACGTATTGCTATTAGTCAATATGGCGATGAAGTAGAAGTCAGTTATGCCAACCCAATTTATTTAGAAAAAGCTTATTGGATAAAAAATTCAATGCAAAGTGTTGACAATGCATTAAAACAAGCCTTAGGTTTTGTCAAAACTTTTGGATCTGAAAAAGGCTTAACGGCAAAAAAATTAAAAAAATACCATTACATGCTTTCCATGCCTTACTTTGACGACCCTTATGAGTACGATGAATACGACTCACACGAGCAAGCGGTCAGTGAAGTGGAAAAACGCCTCAACATTGAGGGAGATGCCTTATCAATGGTCTATAAATTAGACATTCCGGGTACAAAGATGACAGTTTTTGGCGTGCAAATGAAAAAAACGGATAAAGACGATGACGAAGAAGATTTGGATGAAGAATACCAAATGAGCGTGGTTGACTTTGAACGCCCCGGTAAAAAAGCCTATTTTGCTTATGAGTTGTTGGTTAATGACAAAGAAGTCGAAGCCTTGCACATGAAATACCGCATGGCACTGCATTTTCCTGATTTACCCATGACAGGCAAACACGGTTTTACCAAACTCATGTCATCACCTGGTGAAATCGATGACGCTTTCGAAGAGTTAATTGAAGATTACCGATAATGACAAAAAGATACGCTAAAAAGCCAGTGCTCAACTGGCTTTTTTTATTGCCTTTTATTATCATTCTAAGCGGTTGTGATTCACAAAAAACAACCCAAAGTGACAATGATGGCATAAGACTCATTACCCTCTCCCCTCACCTAGCCGAATTAGTTGCCTCAGCAGGTGCCATAAAAAATCTAGTGGGTGTCGTCTCTTACAGTGATTTCCCCCCAGAGATTAAAAACACGCAGAAAATAGGCGATGCCTTTAAACTCGATATAGAAACAATTGTTTCTCTTAAACCCGATTATATCCTCAGCTGGAAAGGCGGAACACCACTTGCCATGCTAGAAAAACTCAAAAGCTTAAACCTTACAATTATAGAAACAGAAATCAAAACACTCAGCGACATTCCAAAAACCATAACACAAATATCAAAATTAACAAACACCCAAAAACAAGCACAAAAAGCCACAAACAAATTTACCCAAAAATTACTAGAATTTAAACAACAAAAGCACAAACAACAAACAGCATTTATCGAAACTTACCACCAACCCCTATATACCGTATCAGGCAAACATTGGATGAGCCAAGCGGCTTTATTGTGCGGTTATATAAATGTATTTAACGATTTGAAACAACAATCAGCCACCGTCACTTTAGAATCAGTTATTCTAAAAAACCCACAAACCATTATCAACATAGCCAAGCAAGAAGACACCCAATGGCAAAAATGGCAAAATCTTGATGCCATCAAAAACAATAACATAATAACCATCAACCCAGACCTATTTTCACGACCCAGTATGCGCCTCTTGCAAGGCATTGAAAAATTATGCACTAAAAATATTTAATTACTCACCACCGAAAAGTGAAATTGTAATGGTCTAAAAAACGTCGATTATAAATATTTAACCACAGAGGGCACAGAGAACACAGAGGAAAAAAGGTTGTGATTAACAACCTCTGTGAACTCTGTGTCCTCTGTGGTTAATAGCCCTTTCTTTCCAGCCCACTAAGATAAAACCACGTCATTGCGAGGAGCATAAGCGACGCGGCAACCTCATAAAGCAACCGTAATTCAAAAAAAATCACTACACTAGTAATAACAGATAAAATACCCATTGCCCAAAAACCACCAATAAGCTACAATAAATTCTTCTAAAGCACATTAAAAACTCTTTAACTTCTCTAAAATTACTTGTAAAAATGGAACTATAAATAAAATATTGCAATGAAGAACAACCCTCTCATAATCTATAAAACAGAAGATGGTAAGATTAAAATAGAAACCCATTTTGAAAATGAAACAGTATGGCTAAGCATTGAACAAATATCTGAACTTTTTCAGAAATCTCGTTCAACAATCAATGAACATATTCTAAATATTTATAAAGAAAATGAACTAGAAAAAGAACCAACGATTAGAAAAATCGGTAATTCCGATTTTTCTACCAAGCCAACTAACTTTTACAACCTTGATATGATAATTTCAGTTGGTTATAGGGTAAAATCACACCAAGGAATTCATTTTAGGAAATGGGCAACAGCACTTATCAAAGAATATTTACTTAAAGGCTTTACCATGAATGATGACCTGCTAAAACAAGCAGGTGGCGGCAACTACTTTGATGAGCTGTTAGCGCGTATTCGTGATATCCGATCATCAGAAAAAGTCTTTTGGCGTAAGGTTTTAGATGTTTATGCGACTAGTATTGATTATGATCCAAACACACAA
>CAMZLQ010000037.1 GCA_947311585.1 uncultured Alcanivoracaceae bacterium
GCAGTTCAGAAGAACTACTATCATTAAGCTCATCTTTATCATTTTTTGGAGCTTCAGGCTCGAATAGTTTATTGATATTGGACTGTGCTAACTCCAATATACTTTTCTCACCTTTGGTTCCATCGCTTAAATATTCTAAATAATACTCTAAACTAGCGATAGCCTCTGCTAAAATGTCAAGTTTTTCCACATCAGGAACATAATCACTCTTTAACATGTGGTTTAATGTATAGCCTTCAATTTTCTCTATCTCTTTTGATACTTCTAGAAATCCTGACATCTTTAAAGCACCACTTATTTGTTTAAGTAGTTTTGGTGATGATTTTAAATGCTCTTGATTCCATGAGGATTCAATGTATTGAATAAAATTTTGTTTTACTTTCTGCAAGGAATTTATTGACTCTTGGGCTAATACATCTTGAATTTTACGAATTTCAGATGAAGCTATATTTGATTCAGAATCCTCATCAGTTTCACTCACTTCACCAAGAGATAATATGTTTTCGTCTAATGCCAAATTAACAAAAAGTACAGTCTCTGCAATTTTCATAAGAGAATCTTTTGATACCATACTGGAATCTTCGATTTCTTTTTCTACTGCTTTAACCACCTTATGTATTCGTGATCTTGCAACACCAACGCCTATTATTCCTAAGGTGTCAGAAATTTTGTTTAAAGAGTCTAGAATAAATATCATGTCCGAAGTGTCAGCACTTTCATTCCGGTTATACAAATCTAAATTTTCTTGAACAGACATTAAGTCTTCTTTAATGACCGTTGTTACTGACTCTAAAAGCTCTTTATTTTTACCTGACAAGCTGGTTTTTGCATGTTCAATTTCAGATTCATCAGAAATAAAATCAGATAAATTAAAATACGTTTGAATTTCTTTGATTCTTCTATCATTGCTTTGCGCTAAAGCAACATAATATAAAAGATTTTTAGTAATTTTCCTATAAGGTCTTTCAACTAAATTTTTATCTGATGAGACAATCATTCTGATTGCTTGATCTAAGCGTGCAGCAAGTTGCTTTACTGTCACCGATCTTTCCAAACTCCCATTAATCAGTGCTTCAAACAATCCTCCTGCTACCCAAAACATCTGTTTTTCATCCTTTTCAAGAACAACTGTTTTTAATTTATCGAGTATAGTTTGAATTTTCTTTAAATTGGCATCAACATCATTCCCTTTCAACCAATTTAACAAACTCACCTGATAAACGCTTCTTATTTTGTTAACAACTTGAGTTAATTGGTTTTCACTTAAGACAAAACTCGCATTATAATTAGATTCAGGAATTCCTAAACTTAGATTTGGATTAAATAAAGCACTTTCTGAAAGTAATTGATCACCCTTTACTGTTCTTAAATCATTGACCAAGGGCAGCAAAACCATTGGAATATCTTTATGACCCAGCTGAATTCTCTCTAAATAATCTGGCAACAACAAAATTCCACGTGTTAACACTTCAAAGGCATCCTTTTCAGAGTCAACTTCTTTATCCAGTATCTTGGTAGCAACTTGTTCCATCTCTTCGGCAACCATCGCAGCACCGTAAAGCTCCACCATTTTTAGAGTGCCTTGTACTTGATGAAGATAAGTAGCACAAAACTGTAATTGGTTTTCATCTTCTGGATTTTCAACATAGGCCTCAATAGCTGATTGTGCCCTATTTAAGGTTTCATCAAGCTCTTTTTTCACCCAAATTAAAGTTGAAAAATCTATTTGTTCTATTTCACTCATACTTTTATCTAATCCAATTTATATGCTAAAGTTCTTTTATATGTTATTCGTGTCATGCCTTGGCTTTTCCAACTGCCTATATCAGTTGGGTTTAAAACAAGCAATCCCCCTTTTTTTAAAAACCTTTTCAGCCCTTCTAAAATTTTTATTTTTTTCCCTTTTGAAAAATAAATTAATACATTATGACAAAATATAATGTCAAATTTAATCGTTGGCATTTTTTCAATTTTCAACAGGTTAAAGACACCAAAAGCCACTCGACTTTTTATAGTTTCATCAATAGTAAAAATATTTGAATTAACGCTGGTCAAATATTTTCTATAATTCAAGTCTATTTCTTTTACTTTTTCCTTACTGTAAAAACAATTATCTGCCTGTATTAATGCAGGTTTACTCACATCTGTAGCAGTAATTCCGTAATAAACACTATCCTTCTTCGCCTTACTTTTTGATTCATGTAACATCATTGCTAAAGAATAAGGTTCTTCACCAGTAGAACAACTAACACTCCATACTTTGTAATGAAACTTGGATTTATTTTCAAGAATACTCTTAAAATCTTCCTCAACCAATTTATAAGAAGGTCCGTGCCTAAAAAAACTGGTTTCATGCACTGTCAGTCTATCTAACAACTCACTCCATTCTAAATTCCCAGTAATGCCATTTTTTATCATTTCCCAATATTCTGAATAAGATGAGATTCCTAGCTCTCGCATTCTAGACCAAATCTTAGTTTGCAAAAAAAGTTCTCTTTCACGGGGAACAGTTATTCCCACTCTTTTTTCTAGCAATTGGGACCATTCTTCATAATCGAACAGTTTAAAATCGGGCAAAAATATCAACCCTTCGTCTGAATATTTTTTCACTTTAGTTAATTAAATTCATCTGTTGGCAACTTGAAATCTTGTACTGATAAGCGCAATTCATTTGCCAGTTCTACCAAGTTTCCAATGGATTCTGCTGTTTGTTGTGTACCAACGGATGTTTGCGTTGTAATCTCTTGAATCACGTTCATGGTTCCTGATATATTCGTTGCAGCGACTGATTGCTGCTTGGCGGATTCTGATATATTTTGAATCAACTCAGCCAAATCATTGGATACCGCCTCAATTTCCGTCAAAGCGTCACCCGCATTTTCAGCACGTTTGGCTCCATCCACCACTTCCGCAGTCGTTTGCTCCATTGAGGAAACAGCTTCATTTGTATCTGATTGAATCGTTTGCACCAATGTTTCAATTTGTTTTGTAGCATTAGATGCTCGTTCAGCAAGTGATTGCACCTCATCGGCTACCACAGCAAAACCACGTCCAGCCTCACCTGCCGATGCAGCTTGAATAGCGGCATTTAGTGCCAAAATATTTGTTTGTTCTGAAATATCATTAATCAATTCAACAATGTTTCCAATTTCTTGTGAACTTTCACCCAATCGCTTAATACGTTTTGAGGTTTCTTGAATCTGGTTACGAATATTATCCATGCCTTCAATAGTTTGGCGTACAATTTCCGCACCATTATGAGCAATTAGTACTGAACGTTGCGCCACGTCAGCTGACTCTAACGAGTTGATCGATACTTCATCAATTGATACGGCAATTTCATTAATCGCCGCGGATGCATTTGTAATTTGGTGCGCCTGATGTTCTGATGCTTCTGCTAAATGTAACGCTGTTGCTTGCGCTTCTTGTGCCGCTGATGCCACACCAACTGATGCATCATTAATTGTTTTTACCAAGCTTCTTAAAGCTTCAACAGCGAAGTTAACAGAATCCGCAATAGCTCCCGTGATATCTTCACTCACTGTGGCATTTACCGTTAAATCCCCATCGGCAAGCGAACCCATTTCATCAAGCAATCTTAAAATCGCCAACTGGTTTCTTTCATTTAAATCTTGCGCTTCTGCTGCCCGCTTTCTATCATTCTTTGTTAATGAATAGAGTATAAACATTAACCACAAAAGAGCTAATGCACCCAGTATATACTGTGCATTAACAGATGGTAAAGTTGTTTTAATTTCTTTTAAACGAGTGGATAATTCTTTTGTTTGATCAACAAATAAAGGTGTGTCAAACACAATATCATCTGTTGCTGTTTGTGCTTCAAACAAATCCTGAGCCTTCATCACTTCGTTGACATCAGCTTGCAAATCATTAAAAATATTGTAAACAGAACCCAACGCTTCAATCACATTTTTATTAGCAACAGCTTTTATGTTTCCATCACCATTAAACATCCCATTTAACACTTTCGAGAATCGATTTGTATCATCTTTTAATGCCTCTGACTCTTGAACAGCATTCATCCCTCCTTTTAAAACTTCTCCCATCCGCCTTAACATTCTATCTGCCAACACTTGTTGTTGTCCAGCTAGACGAATTAATTCTCGAGAACCATTAATTTTCACCAACAACTTAACAACTTTATCATTTTTGGCTTGTAACTCAGGTATTTTTTCAGCAAATTTGTTATAAATCTTTGACATATCTTTAATCAAATCTTGTTTATCCAATATTTTACCAACATTTTCATCCATTGCTTTCCAAGTAGTTTGGACAACATTCAGTGGATCATTTACGCCTACAGGGACAGACGGATAGTCTGAATTACCATTGGCTAATGAATCAATTTTTGTTGAGACATAATCCCGTGTAAACTTAAGCTTCTTAAAAGCTTCTTCATCGCCAGAAGAAGATGTAATAGCATGCTGTGCCAATTGTTGTGCTTTTATCTGAATATCATCGGCCGCTTGCACGTGTTGTACTTTATTTGATTCAATTGTACTAAAAGCAATGGAATTAACCACGAAACCTATAATAAGTAGCAACAAGATAAAAACTTGCCATGTTGGCAGAGTTCTTGCTTGCCCTCCTAAATCATTTGATGTTACACTCATATTTTATACTCTCTTCTTATTTATACTGCTGCGGCATTTTGAAACATTGGATCATTGATTAGCTTCTCGTCTTCCAATACGTTCCACACAACACCTTTGTCTTCAAAATGCCGCAGCAGTATAAATAAGAAGAGAGTATAAAATATGAGTGTAACATCAAATGATTTAGGAGGGCAAGCAAGAA
>CAMZLQ010000038.1 GCA_947311585.1 uncultured Alcanivoracaceae bacterium
AAGAGAGGCTAAAGTATTGCGCATGCGTTTTGGTATCGACATGAACACCGATCACACGCTAGAAGAAGTGGGTAAACAATTTGATGTCACACGCGAACGCATTCGCCAAATCGAAGCTAAGGCTCTACGCAAATTACGCCACCCAAGCCGTTCAGAACTGCTGCGTGGGTTTATGAATTTGTAGAAAAAGAAGTTTTTAACTATAAAAAAGCGGATTATTTATCCGCTTTTTTACGTCCTCTATAAGCAGTGCCAAATCGTAATTTTTTGACTTTCATAAAGTGCAATCCCAGCCCCAGCCGTAGTACATCTCTTCATCTTCAAAAATAATAAAGACATCGTTTTTGTCATTCCAAATGATGTGAGACCATTTGGCGTTGGGAATTAAATCTTTGTTTTCTTTAAACCATTTGGGAGTGGTTTTTTTTATTTTATATTTGGCTTAATTCAATGAGACATTGTATAAATGGGTTGAAGTGAAGATTTCTTCTGCATCGGTTTGACTCATGACTTCGCGTGCATGAAAAATGGTTTGCCAAAAAAAACCTAACGCCGATGTGTATTTTTCCTTTGTTGCTGAAACAAAGGTAATTGACTCCATAAAATCAGGAGTCCAGATTTTATGAAAATCATGCGAATGCAAAAGTACAGGTTCAGCAATAAGCTCACCGTCTTTTAGTAGTTTTTTTCCGTAATTGGCTAGGCTCATAATTTAGGTTTAATAAATAATGGTGAAATTTTACTTCGCCACTGTATTTCCACCAAGCAATTAGAATGTATTATAATAAAATAAAATAGCGTCCTACACTCTGTAAAAGTATGATTTTCTATAGAAAGTCAATCCCTGCATAATAAGTTAAGAATCTTAGCTAGAAAAGTTTATCTTTGATTATTGTTTGATTTATCAACCCTGCTAGGTGTACTAAATACTTGTGTTATAATCCAGTTTTGTATAATGGGATTTAGCTCTTAGCATAAAAATGAATAAACAAAAACGCATCGAAATTTTTGAACGTTTCAAACGCATCAACCCCCATCCAACCACAGAACTAGAATATTCTTCACCTTTTGAACTGCTTATTGCCGTAATTTTATCAGCTCAAGCCACTGATGTAGGCGTCAATAAAGCCACTTCACGTTTGTATAAGGTTGCAAACACTCCGCAACAAATTTATGATTTAGGTTTGGAAACACTTAAAGAATATATCAAAACCATAGGCTTGTTTAATACCAAGGCTAAGAATGTGATAAAAACCTGTAAAATTCTTATTGATAAACACAATTCCATTGTTCCCGATAACCGTAAGGATTTAGAAGCCTTGCCAGGAGTGGGTCGTAAAACTGCCAATGTTATTCTTAATACAGCATTTGGGCAACCGACTATGGCAGTTGACACGCACATTTTTCGTGTCTCAAGACGCACTAAAATTGCACACGGCAAAGATGTTTTACAAGTTGAAAAAAGCCTCCTACGTCTTATCCCTAATGACTACCTGATGGATGCTCATCACTGGCTTATTCTTCACGGAAGGTACACTTGCAAAGCCCGAAAACCCAATTGCCAAGAATGTATTATTAGTGATTTGTGCGAATTTGATAAAATAAATTTAACTCTTTAATAAACGTCTTTCTTAGTAAAAGAATGCAGTTCTCTCTATGCCACGAAAAACACCCTAATCATCTTCAAGATAGTTATAAACTTTATAAATTGGAGTTTCCCGTTTGCGGTATAACCACGCAAGAAAAACCCCCACTAACAAACCAAAAAGATGAGACTCCCATGAGATGTGTGCTTTATTGGGGATAATACCGAAAACGAGTGAGCCATAGAGAAATACGATAACAAGGGATATACCTACCGATTGCATATCTTTGCGAATAAAACCACTGATGAAGATAAAGGTTAAGATAGCATAAAGTAAGCCACTTGCTCCTATATGATTGGCATTACGTGCAAACAACCAAACCATTGTTCCTGTTAGTATTATTGAATAAATAAACACCTTTTTAGCAATTTTGGGGTAATTGCCAAAAAGAGCGGTTAAGGCGAGTAGTAAAGGCAAAGTATTGCTCATTAAATGCGACAGGCTGCCATGTAAAAATACCGTGGTGAATATACCGTATATCCTATTTAACTGACGTGGATGAATGCCATAACTATTTAGAGCGATAAAGGGCAGCAACTTGTCGATAAGAAAGATTCCCCACATAAGAGCAACAAAATAAAGCCCTATTTTAAAGGCTTTAGGCCAAAGTTTTTTGCGCGTTAACGCATAATCTTCATCTAATTGCTGTATTCTCATGGATTAATTCAACCTTAATATCGTCGCCTTCTGGTATTTTCTGCTTGAATTTCACGGTTCCGTTCTTCGTTTGTTATTAAATTTTCAAAGGTACTAATTTTGGCTTCTATTCTGGCTCTTTGGTAATAGTCCAGCTCTTGTTTGAGAATATTTTTTAATATTCTGACTGCTCGATAGTTATTGTGAATTTTATGTTCTTTCATTGCCAATGCCTCGTTGGCTTCTATGCTTTTACCTAAGTTTTGATTAGCAATGGCAAGAATTTCATAATAATTTGGTTTTTCAGGATGCAGTTGCACCAGTTTACGAGCAAGCCTTCTGGCTTTTTTTCTGTCATCAAAACCTCTGCTGTTTGAGAGCATTTGTATATAAGGTTCAATAACAACAGGACTTTCAGGGTAGGACTTGTATAATTCTTCAAACATCTGCTTGCCTTTTTTTCGATTAAGTTCTGCGGTGATATTGGCTTGTAATAGGTTGATGACCAGTTGCGTTTGATTGCTTCTTTTTATTTTCTGAACAATTTTTAACGCTTTTTTATTTTCATGAGCGTAGTGCAATGACAATGCGTAGCCATACTGTTGGGCAGGAGTGATTTCTGATGTTTTCTTTTCTGCATAGAGTTTTCGGTAATAGCTGGTATTATCAATTTCTATAGTTTTGGTTAAGACACGCAGGCGTTCTTTGACAAAATCATACAGTTCAGATTCTTTAATTTCTTTTCCTGCACTTGCGTGGGCTCGATTTTTAGCTTCGGTAACGCGATTAATTGACAAAGGGTGCGTTCGCAAGTACTCTGGCAATTGATAGCGTTCATCGCTGGGTTTTTCTCGCATTAATTTTTCAAAAAAACTTGCCATCCCCATCGGGTTATAATGG
Source organism: uncultured Alcanivoracaceae bacterium (assembly GCA_947311585.1). Classification (GTDB taxonomy): domain Bacteria; phylum Pseudomonadota; class Gammaproteobacteria; order Xanthomonadales; family Marinicellaceae; genus NORP309. Next base: position 3,183 of record CAMZLQ010000038.1, read on the forward strand.
GCTTTTTCTAGGTTTTTAATGCCAACTCGATCGGCTTCGTATTCATGTGCTCTGGTAAAATTTATCATGGATTGTTGTTGCAATGCTTGTACACCAACCGCAATGGCAACAGGTGCATCGCGTGAGTCGCTATATCGAGCCGCAGCAACAGCTCCTAACATGCCAAGTATCACAGGAATAGTATTCTTTTTAGCATCTGCATAAAATCGAGACATGTGTCGCTGAGTTGCATGGGCAATCTCATGCGCCATTACGCTGGCGAGTTCACTTTCTGACTCCGTACGCAAAAATAATCCACTGTACATGATAATTAATCCACCTGGATAAGTGGAGGCGTTAACGATGTTTTCATTAACAACAAAGAAATCGAAAGGTGCTTTAGGGTTTTCTGAGTAAACCGCTAATCCAAAACCCAATTTTTCGATATAATCTGCCACAATTGGATCAAGCATAACTAAGTCGTACTCGTATATTTGTTGGATAATGGAATCTCTAATCTCTTTTTCTTTAACGGGTGATAAGACGGAATCAGAAGGCGTACCTAGATCGGGCAAGTTAATATCATTGGCTTGACTCCCTAAACTGGTGAGGTTTAGAGTAATTGCGAGCACACTTAGCGTGATTATTTTCATCATGATGAGTTTTTTTACTTAGTTTTTATCTATTCTATCTATCTGACAGGTAATTTTGTGTTAAATTGCAAAATTATTATGAAATATTCAATTTTTATTAACCCCAAAAGTCAAAACTCTTCTGCCATTATACAAGCGTATGAGTTTGTACAAGCCATCAGAGAGGATAAATTTGAACACATCAGCGTTTTCTTTTACGGTTATGCGGTCAAATGTGCCTTTTACAATGGCTGCCAGTGGAAAATGGTCAACAATTCTAGCATATCGCTATATGCTTGTTCGACAATCGCACAAGAGTTTTTAACCAAGAATCAAAAAGTTCATGAAAATTTTACCATTGCAGGACTTGGGCAATGGTTAGATTCCACCCTTAAAGCTGATAAAAACATTGAATTCATATGAAAGCACTGGCATTAGTTACTGACAATAATGATAAGCAAATCAAGTGGTTATTTGACCGGGTTTTGGCTATGATAGCTTACGATATTGATTTGAGAATTGTTTTTATCAATGAAGGTTGCAAGCAATTAATCGAAAATAAAATATGGAAAGCCTTACCGATGTATGGAGTCGATGAGATTTATGATTTTGATGCAATTATACAGAAAAACGAGTCTCTGTTGCGTAGCGAAAGTATTTCCTCAACAGAATTAAGGTTGATGGTAGCCCAAGCGGATATTGTTTTATGACTATCCAAACCCTACACCTATGCAACCTAGATGAGGTTGCTAATTTAGAGCCTTATTGGTTGATGGTTTGTCCGCATGATCAAATTATATTCTACGCTCACTCAATTAATAAAGAACAATACAAAACACTTGATAAACATCTGCCTTTAACAAAGAAGCACTACCAGAGCAAGCTAGAAAATAAGGCAATTAGCAATATTACGATGGAAAAATGGCTGCAACTGGTTAACACCTCAAACAAAGTAATAACATGGAAATAGATAAAATTAAATTAGATAATAATGGGCATTTTCAGGATTACCGTTTATGGAATAAAATTTTGGGAGAACAACTGGCTCAACGCGATGGCATGGCTTTAACTGATGAACACTGGCAAATCATTAAATTAGTGAGAAAGATTTATCTTGAAACAGAAACCACTCCGCCCATGCGTCTATTAGTAAAAGCCATTAAAATCAATATCAATGAAGAATCAGCTAATTCTCGGCATTTATATCGGTTATTTCCTGATGGCCCTGTTCGCTTAGCAAGCAAGTATGCAGGCCTACCAAAACCTAAGCATTGCATGTGAAATTAAACTAATTTTTTTATTTCTGCATAAGGAAGGGCTTTACTTACCAAAAAACCTTGAAAATATTCGCATCCAATTGATTTTAATAATTCGAACTGTTCATCCGTCTCTACTCCTTCTGCAACTACAACCAAATTGAGCTTATGAGCCATGGATACAATTGTCTCAATAAGAACTTCCGATGAATTTTCTTTTTTAAGACTTTGTATGAATGATTTATCAATTTTTAACATATCAATCGGCATTTTTGTTAAGTACTTAAGTGATGAATATCCTGAACCAAAGTCATCAATGGCCAAATTGATGCCTAATTTCTTTAATTTATATAATTTATCTAGAGCATCATCAAAATCTTCTATAGCTATTGATTCGGTTAATTCTAAAGTAATTAAACTGGTGTCAATTGCATGTTTGTCTGAATATTTCTCAATAACTTCGACTATTTTAGTGTGGCGAAATTGAAATAAACTAACATTAATTGAGATAGGTAAGATAAACTCATTTTCTTTTAACCGATTACTAATGCAACTAAATACACAGTCAAAAATCCATTCATTTAGTTCAATAATTATCCCTGAGTCTTCGGCAATACCTATAAAAGAATCAGGCAATACTAATCCATCTTCAGGGTGTTCCCAACGGATAAGGGCTTCTAATCGGCACACCTCCTTATTTTGGTTAAAGATGGGTTGGTAATACATCTTAAATTCATTTTTTATAAAGGCTTGCTTTAATAACTCTTCGGTCCGCAATAATAAGTTTGCCTGCTCTTGCATAGGTTCTTCAAAGAAACTGAGCTCCCCTGCTCCTCTTGATTTTGAAGCATACATGGAAATATCAGCTTGTTGAATTATCTCATCAGGGTCACTCGCACCCGTTGGAAACAAACTGATGCCAATACTAAATGAAGTATGAAAACTATATCCATCTATAATAAAAGCCTCCTTCATTCCTTTTATGATTTTATTGGCGACACTTTTAGCATTGAGCTTAAACTTTGGTAAGTCAACAGCTTTATTTTGCAATAAAATAACAAATTCATCTCCGCCAAAACGAGAACAAACATCCCCTTTCCTTATAATTTTAGTCAACCTCACGGAAATTTTCTTTAATAATTCATCGCCAAAATGATGACCCATTGAATCATTCAGCACTTTAAATCTATCTAAATCCAAATACAATACCGCGCCATATAGAGTCTTTTTTTGTGCCTCCTGTATTGCTTCTTTTAAAGAGAGCATAAAACTTTGACGATTGGGCAAGTTTGTCATGCTATCAAAATAGGCTAATTGCTTTATCTTTTGTTCATTTTCTTCATCTTTAGTAACATCAATTTTAATTCCTAAGAGCTCTATCGAGTCTTCTTTCTTATTGTAATGAGGCGTGACAAAATCCTTCAACCAAACAAGATCACCATTTTTACGTTGGGCTCGGTATTTAAGCTCAAATTTCTGTAAAGAACGAGCACCATTAAAATAAATTGTATCAACGGATTCCACATCTCTTGAGTCAACTATTTTAGTTCTAACGGTATTCAAATCCATTAACTCTTCTAGTTTAAAACCCATGATTTTTTCAGCTTCCTCGCTTATAAAATCGAGCTTAGAATTACCCAGTGTGTGTTTCCAAAATATTACGGGTAAAACTTCTACCATTTGTTTGTATTTTTCTTCACTTGCCTTTAGATTTTTATTGAGTGATTCAATTTTTTTAGTTCGTTGTTCAACCCGTTTATTTATAAGAATGGAGTTACCTGTGATAACCAACAAGCCTGACTCAAGAAAAGAGATGAATAAAAATCCAATAGATAATAACCACCAAATCAACCACGAAGAATATTTCAAGTAAAAACTCGACTTTGCTGTAACTTCAAAAACCCATTTGTGATTAAAAAATGAAAAAGCGGTCTTTACTTTTGAAAAGTGATTTGTTTTGGCTGATTTTGGGGTTTCAAATACGGATTTATTCTCATTTTCATAATGTGATAATATCTTTATATTTATATCTTCCAATTCAAGTTGTTTTATAACGCTTGGAGAATGCTCTGTTAAAAAGTCATCTAATAAATTGATGGCTTCTTCATTAGCCAGTTTGTGTAAGTTTTTTGTCTTTTGAGAATACTCAAATAAGATATTATTTGAAAAGTATTCTGCTTGAGTTTCAAGCTTATCATGAATGCGTTGTGCTTCAACTTTTTTTATGTTTAATGCTACAACAATCAATAACACAAATGAAATAATAACAGGAATAAAAGTCAAGTAAAACCTATTCCACCAAAGTGTCCGAGGCTTTTTAAAAAGCACAAACATAAGTGGTAAAACAATATAAATACCAACATTATCGCCAAACCACCACGCACTGTAATTTATTAAGAACAAATCGGAGTTAAGTAAACCACTTTGTGTCAATACACAAGTTGACAGAAACGCAGTGAGTGTAACAGGAATAATGGCTGAAAATAAACACAAACGAATGATTGACTTTAAAGTAAGTAATGTATTGCCTCTACCAACATATTTATTAACCAAATATGCACCTAACACACTGCGAATAACTGCTGAAAGGAGCAAAGCAATATAGGAAAATAAAAGCGAATTTTCACTGGATAGAGTATCCAATTCGTAAAATTGGAAATTTATCAAGAACTCCCCAATAACAATAGCAGGAATGTAACGATAACCGAATAATAAAATTACACCGACCCCCACTCCAGCAGCTGGCCAAACTGGTGCAGCATAAGTAGGAGGAAGAAGCAGGGGTTGAACCAACAAACCAAAACCATAATAAACCAGTGCAATTATCGCACTTGTGATTATAAACTTGGTTGTTGAATTAATTGTCAAGATCTACTGTGTTCCATTTATTGATTTTAGGAATAATTTCTTTTTCTTTATTTTGAGTCTTGATGATTATTGAGTCAATACTTTTATCACCCACACCTATAATTAGGTCTTTAGAAACCTGAGATAGATAACTTTTTGTTGTAGAGTTGATGTATTTTCTTTCTCCATCCTTGAAAATCAATTGAACCTCAATGCCAACTACGGATTGATGAGCATGAAACTTTAGACCCACCCAATTTCCATGTTCAGACTCATTGATAAACAACTTAGGTGAACGAGCCACTTGAGTAACAACAATATCTAAATCGCCATCGTTATCCACATCAGCATAGCTGGCGGCACGCCCAACTAAATCCAGTTGAGTTAAATCTCCAGCCTCCTCTATAGGAACATAAGTCCGCTCACAATCCTCACCGCAATTCCAAAATAATTGACTTTTTTGAGCGTAATGTTGTGCCGCTTGCACTTTGTTTATATCATTTTCAACGTGTCCGTTAGTTTGAAAAAAGTCCAATCGTCCATCTAAATCATAATCAAAAAAGAACAAACCAAAACTGAGTGCTTGACGGGATTTTGGTCCAACACCTGTGATAACAGATTCATCAGTAAAAAAACCTAAATTTGAACGATTGACGTAAAAAGAAGTCATTTCATTTGCAAAATTACCTATTGTCACAGCCACATCTTTATTGTTCTTATAATAAGCCGCGTCCAATCCCATTGCACCTGTTGACTTGCCACTGGCATTGTAGGCCAGCCCTATTTGAGCTCCTTGCTCTTTAAATGTTTTGTCTTTTTGATTAATGAAAACAAAATTCTTAGTGGTGTCATTGGCAACAATGACATCTTCAAAACCGTCTTTATTAATATCCAAAAAGGTCAGTGCTAATGATTTTCCTTCAAACTCTCCGGTTGCAGGATTTTTAACCACTATTCCAGCTGTTTTGGTGACATCCAGAAACTTTCCACCACCTTGATTTTCAAATAAACAATTGTGTGTTCCAGGAAAATTACTTGGTGGGCCATAAGCGCGTCCTATTCCATCAATTTTATAATCCGCTGCCAAATCCAACTCTCTTGACCATTGGACATAGTTAAGAACCATTAAATCTAAATCTCCATCATTGTCGTAATCAAAAAAACCACTGGAAGTACTCCACCCCTCTTGTGTGCAATCCAAAACGGCTTGACTTTCAACAAATTGCTGACCCTTTTGGTTGATGTACAAATGATTCTGACCAACCGCAGCAATAAAAATATCGTCGTATCCATCATTATTGACATCACCAATAGCAATCCCTGTTCCAAAAAAAGTTTTATTCAAACCCATTTTTTGACTCACATCAGTAAAATAGCCTTTGCCATCATTTTCATAGATATGTTGCGTTGGTGCCGGTGTTATGGTGTGGTTCCATTGCCAGTTGGTACCATTGGTAAAGACAATATCTTGATCACCATCGTTATCAAAATCGATAAAAGCAACCCCTTGCCCCATGGTTTCGGGCAGCATTCGCTCTCCTGTTGCTCCATTTTCTGGAACAAACCCAATGCCACGTTGTTTGGCTTGTTCGACAAAAAGAGTTTTGGGTGGGTTGATGCGATGAATTAATTGTTCAGGAGCTTGATAAGCTTCTTCTACAATGCCTTGTTGTTTCTTTTCCCTAGTAAAATAATATACCAACCCGACAGTTATGAGTATCATGGCTGCAATTATTATCAATGAGCGCTTAAAAAAATCTGCAATCACAGCATCATTGGCTATCGGATGCTTTTGTGAATTTTTATTCGTCATGTTTATTCTTCTCTGATATTATTTTCTTTTATAAAGTTGTTTACTGAAATGGTATTCTCCAACCTATCCAATTCATAAATGGCAATCATTTCTGCTGCATGGTCTGCTGCTTTATTTTTTGCTCTGGCTTTAGCAATAACCGTATCGTGTGCATTATCATCCACTTTATGTTTGTCGTGTAAAGCTTTATGCTTTTGTGCTTCTTGCACTTCACCTAAAGCAGCATAAAGCTGGAACAAACCAAAATGGGCATCTGCCCACTCTGGATTCATTTCTAGCACTTCATTAAATTTATCAATGGATTTTTGATATATAGTTTTTTGCTCTTGCCCTGAAAGCATTTTTGCTCTTTGAAATAAAGTTTGTGCATAGAGGGTGACAAATTTATAATCTTTAGAAAAATCAAAATTGGCATCTTTTGCATTTTGAAACTCGGTTTTATAGACTCGCTCAAAACTATCTAAAGCTTTTTGTATAAAACCATTTTGCAAATCTATAATCCCCGCAAAATAAGACAATTGCCAAGTATACCTAAAGTCTTGGACTTTGGCTGCTTGATTTAACGACTCTTGTGCTTCATCTAAGCGACCTTGTTGAAGATAGGTGCGAGTTAAATTTATCCACCCCTCTGCTCGTCCTAGCATCGCCACTTGCTTAAATGCTTTTTCCGCTTGTTTGTAAGCTTTTTGACGTAATAAACCAATACCATAATCATTCCAACGTTTCCAATCACTCACAACTGGGATACTTGTACTAGCATCTGATTTTATAGATATATTTTGTACATCTCTGGCTAAAGTCAATATAGGCAAATCATTAAACTTAGTCTCATCTTCAGTAAAGAAACGGTAGTAAGTGGTATCAAACTTCCGATAAAGAACTTGCGTTTCTAGAGTGATTTCACCAGTTAATTCAGCTGGGATTTCTAAAGAGTAATGAACGACAGTTGCTGCACCTGGTGGAATTCCATGGTTGTATAATGCGGTAAAAATGTCTTCACCATTACGTTTATCAATCCGATTTCCATTTTTATCCAAAACCCATGTGTTGATGAAATAAGACCAATCATCGACTTGACCTTCGGAATTTATACCGCCATTTGCCGCTATTCTTTTACCGTTATGATAGACGTTAAACTCAACCCAGACTTGATTTGAATCAGCCGTGCCTTGAGTAAAAGCATGACCCAGTTTGACTGTTTTGATGACCGATTCAATCAAATACCGTTTACCAGGTTGCAATTCAACTTTGTCATTTAATGGAGCAATAAGCTCTCCTGTTAGTTCTCCTTGCTGTTTTATTCCAAATATATCCACTGACAATGAGCCTGGCAACAAGGCATTAACAGGGTCTGGTTTTAACTTGTTCAAGTAACGTATGCCAGAATTAGCCGCTTCAAAATAATGGCTATGAACCTGACCATTTCCACTAAATGATTCGGTAATTGCACCAAAATCATCAGAATCTTGTAGCGGCATGTGGCAATCAGCACATTTTTCCTTGGCTTTGGGAGGGTAATAAAAGCTGGCGACAGCATGCCCTGATACCCCTGATAAAAAGAATGAGTCATAGTGATTTTGACCCCTAAGCCATTTATAATGGTTCAATGCTTTTGGCAAGGCCACTTTATGGCAAACACTGCAAAACTCAGCCTTTTTATGCAGTGGTTTTAAATAAGATTTTTTATGAAAATCAGGTTTTGCCTTAACCAATGTCTGATTAACCCATTGTAAAAAAGGCAACTCTGAATAAGTAAATGGGTATTGCTCTGGAATTGTTAAGGTATAAGAGCCATTACCCTTTATTGAGTTTATATCGGAAATAGCATGACAGGCTGTGCAGGTAATGCCCGCTTCTCCAATTTTGGTTCCAGAAAAGTCCTTATCCTTATCGAATTCACCGCTAAACATGATAACAGGGTCATGACAAACCGCACAAAGCTTTGCTGCATCATGATTGCCATCGCGCTTCTGTAAAAACTTACGCGTGTTATTTATCGCAAAAGAATAGGATTGGTTGTTAAAACTTGAAACTTTATGTACCGAATTCATCCACCCTTCATGCACATCAGCATGGCAATTTTTGCAGTATTGGTTGTTATCTAAATCTTTTGGCTTAATGTGTTTATTAGTGCTGGTTTGGGCAAATGATGGGGCAAATAACGGATTCATCTCATCGTGTTTAATTTCCTTTGGCATCAATGTTTCTCTTTGCAAATACCCCAATCCAGCCAGTGTCACCACAGTCAATAATAGCGTTATTTTACTTGGTAACCACGACAGTTTTGGCCCTGCTAAACGGTGCATTACAAATAACCAAATAGCAACAAAAGGCAAGACAACATGCAACCAATAGGTTATTTGCCTGAGTTGAATATTTTTGATTTCAAAGAACGGAATTTCTCGTGTCAGCAACAGTCCAGAGAGCAACAACAATAAAGAAAAGACAAACAAGGCATAACCTGCCTTTATGGCTCTTTTATTCCTTCTGTTTTTGGTATTACCAATATGAATCCAACCATAAACAATCACTGGAACAATTAACAATAAACCAAGGACTAAGTGACTCAAAAACATATACAAATAGGTTTGATCTTGCAAACTTGTATTAGTTATCCACTCGGCAAATGTTATCGTTGATAAATAAATAGAATTAATAACCAGTAGTGAAAATAAGATAAAAACAATTCTCAAGACTTGTTTTAACTTTGGACCCACTGCTTTTTTAGGTCTCTGTTTAATAATATGACTCATAATTACTTCCCAGCCTTAAATCTGCTGTTAAATTTACGGTTTAAGAACTGTGCTTGCTTTGAAATTTTTCCATTTTTAGGAATAGGAGTTAAAGTCTCCCCATTAAGGGTCAATATATCCATATCCTTTGCCCAGCCGACAAATTTTAGCAGGTAAAAACGTGAAAAACCATTTTTTAACGCAGGTAAGTCATCAATAAAGGTAAATTTAATTGACTCACCAGCAGCTATTATTGCTAACGCATTATCAGCTTGAGTAAGCAAAGGTTTTATCTCTCCCAATTGCGTATAACTCCCTTCCATATAACGCGTATCCCAAAACGGTTTAATACGGTTCACGTTGTAGCTTGGAACTCTTTGTGCATTGTTTGTCCTTTGTGGGAAACCGTATACTTTAAGGGTTGCACTTTGCAGAGTTAGTTGGTGTTTTATTACAGAGTCAACCGCATGAGGAATAACTAAAGATAACTCATCAAAATAAACTTCCATATTGGTTCTTATGCGCAGTTTTCTGGTGTTTTTTGGAATATTGATGGCAACTGAAGCAGCCCGAGGCATACCTGCAGGATAACCAAATTCTTTTAACAAAACAGTCCATTGACCATTGGCATAATATTCCAACGTTGGTGCTTGGGCAATTTTTCCTGCTTGCCAGGCAGCAAACATAGTTTGAGAGTAGCCATATTCTACCCAACCATTCATTATAAACTGGTATTGACCAAACAAGTCTTGATTAAATTCCATTGTAATAATTTGTTCGTCCACTAAACCTAAAAATCGTGAGTCCTTGTTTTCAATTTCAATTGCCCTTTTATCCGTAGTTGTTGCGGCATCCGTGACATCAGTGCCACTCCGGTTTGTTACACGAAATGGCTTAATTTTGTTTTGGTATAAAATCAAATCACCTGTCACCTTTGGCAATGAAATTCCCATGCGTTCATCAAGTAACACATGATAAGCATCGGGAACATCAACAACCTCTATTTGAAATTCATCTAAATACGCCGATTCTTCCATTGGCTCAGTAAATTGCAAGTTAAAGACACCATCTTTTGAGGACAGTTGTTCATTCGTTAGCAAATAATTTTCCCACGGTCTTGGGGTTCCATACTCATGTCTTCCAAGAGCAAAGCCGATACCTCCAACACCCAAAACATCACTAATAAATTCATATTTGCCATTGTTCCATGCAAAGATTACTGGGCAACTTGACAATTGTCTTTGAGTTTCTGTAATTTTATAGTATTTTGAAGTTTCTAAGCCTAATTCCGTTTGATAAACACCATCCGACCACTCCAAATCAATATAATCAATTGTTTTATCAATACCAGCAGCGAGATTTATGGCTTGATAATCTTGGTCAACGCCCGTTAAATTGTGATAACTATTGCCAATGGCATAAAAACTTTGGTTTCGTAACGTTACTTGTGTTCCAATTCCTGAATAATTCGAGCGCACAGAATTGGCATCATCCTCCTTTCCTGATAAGTTTACTAATAAATAAGGCAACCTATTTTTACTGGCAGGAACATGAACCAGCTTTTTGTTTTGCAAAACTAACAACTCAGGTCCATGCACCGTATTCAACACTTTAATACCAGCAACTCCATTGAGCATAATTTGTTCCTGAACTTTACCCTCTGCATCAACAATTTTAATGCCTTGGTTACTGCTTAATAAATATTCTTTTTTACCACTGCCATTCACATCAACTTGTAAGAACTTGTTTGATTTCATATTATTCAGGCTCTTTAATTTAGAATAATCCTTAATTTGTGAATCGAACTCTAATTGTGTTAAATTGCCATTCTTCGCTAATATGCTGATTTCAGGCACTCCATTAGTGTTATTGTCGGCAAAAGTAATCGATTCTATTTGTGGTGTTATTTTTGAACTATAAATGACTTCATAATCCCACATGCGATTATTGAGTAAAGTCACAAGCTTATCATCGCTTTGTAAAATAATATCGGCATCTCTATCGCTGTCTATATCTTGCACGAATATCCTTTTGTATCCCGCTTCAGGAGCAAGAAGGGTCTTTTTTGACAAAGCAGAAAAGCTGTCATTAAGGTTATTATTCCATAATTCAAACTTTCCTTGTTGTGATAACAGCAAAACATCCAAATCTCCGTCATGGTCTGCATCAGTTAACCGTATGGCTTTTGAACTCAACCCTCCTAAACCAAACGATTTCATATCAACCGGCTTAAATTTTCCCTCTTGTTGCAGGTACAATTGATCCGATTCACCGGTAATATAAACATCTATTATATTATCGTTGTTGATATCACCCCAAGCAATCTGATGGATGCCATCCGTAAGTTCAATGCTTAATGCCTCTCGTTCAACCGCTTTACTCAAAAAGTTATCATACAAATGCAATGTATTGCCAGAAACCGTATAGAGTTGTGGCTTTTGTGTCTGCGACAAACTAACCAATCCAAAGGCATCAATGTTTTGAAAAGCAAGAAATCGAGGCACCGCAAAATAGGGAGCAGCAACGTGCATCGAATATTTCTTTTCTTCGGTTTCATTCGAAAAAGCCATCGCCCTTGCCTTTGGACCCATGCGCGTGTATTTAATTTCGGCTAAACGCGCTTTTGGGTTACTTGCTAATTTTTGATAAGCTGCTAACATTTCTTTAGCAATCATTGGCTTCTCAAGCCGTTGAGCTGCCATAAAAGCACCGTAATAAGCACTGCGCAAATAATTATCGGCTTTAATTGCTTGTTGATATAAATCCAATGCAGCTTTGACTTTGCCATTTTGTATATTGCATTGCCCTGCAAAATACAGAGCGTAGGCATCTTTAGCATCATGTGCTATGACTTTTTCAAAACGAGGTAAGGCTTCATCACACAAACCTTGATTGAATTTTAAAATACCAACAATGTAATCAGCCACAAGATTTGATTGGTCAAGTGCGGATAAGTTAATTGCTAACTGCAAAGCTTTGTCTTCATCACCTGGTTTTTGACGATTTAACAAGGCGATGGATAAATTTTGTTTGGCTAAATCCCAATCCTTAGCTCTTTGCACAAGTTCTTCAAAAGTAGTGGTGGCTTTAGCGTAGTCAAATGAACCCATTTCTCCCACACCTTGGTTGTTTAAGCTAATCAATTCTGAATCAATTTTACTTTTAACCTCAAGATTGTTGTGGCTATTGTCTTGTTCAGTGCAGGCTGTTATTGCTAGGATTAATAGCAAAACAAATACATTCTTTTCACTTTTTTGCATGTTTTATTCTTTCGTTTAAGGTTTCGATTGTTGGTATTGTAGATTCACTATCTAATTTGATGTTGCGTTGATAACCGTAAGCTTGTTGTCGGTAGTGAGCAATAGTATCATGACCTTGTCGGCGTTTTTTTTCTAATCTAATTGCTGCAATATCAATCGGAGCAACAACCACTTTCTCCCCTGAACTCTCACCTGCACTTGCCAAAATCCTCCCATCAAAATCAACAATCATAGAACCTCCTGGCCATGAAAAAGGGGGATAGTGTTGCATACTTGCTCCTTGATTTGCTGCCACAACATAAACTGTGTTTTCTAATGCTCGTGTGCGATTGACTAATGACCACCATTCCATCGGGGCAGTGTTTCCCCATGGATCCATATAAGCAGAAACACGGTTAATAACCTCAGCTCCTGCAAAAGCAATTTCACGTATGCACTCAGGAAATAGCCAGTCATAACAGATAGCCACACCTAGCTTTCCAATTTCAGTATCTGTAACTGGAAACAAGGGCTCATGGTAATTGGACAAATCAGCAGGAGAAGTGTGAACTTCCCAAGGAATCCACGTATTTACTTTACGGTATTTTGACAATATCCCGCTAGGACCAATAAGCATTGTCGTATTAAATACATGCCCAGGGTATTGCTTATCCTTTTCTAAAAAACTGGCTGTCTGAATATAAATACCGTATTTTTGGCATAATTCATGGTATTTGTCTGTGTAATTATTAGGTAATTCTACTGCCAATTTATCGTGAAGCTCTTTGGCTGTCCGATAGATAGGAACCTGATGCCCAAATTCTGGCAACACAAAAAGCCTGACGTCAAAAAACGGCTCATACCCTAAAACGGTTTGTTCAATTATTGTGCACATCGCCTCACAACGATTTGCTATTTCGCTTCGAGATTGAGGTGCGGGAAAATCGGTTTGAATTGTGGCAGCGTAATATCTCATTTTATACAAAGATTGATAAATTGTAATTCTAGCATAGACTTGAGTATAGACACTAGAAAGAAAGCTTAATTTATTCTTTACTTTATCCCAAATTTCGATACGGAAATTTAATTACTTTACAACTGTATAATTAATCAACCTTAGAGCTGGTATACTAAACGAACTGTTTTTCTTAATTCTGTTTTTATTCCTGAATCCAACGGTGGTTTATAGCTCCACTGCCTCACTGCTTTTAATGCACTGTTATCAAAAATATGAGAGTTCTTTTTTGTCCTTAGCACCTTTGCACCAGTGACATTACCCATTGAGTTAATGGTAATTTCGACATCAACCCAACCCTCTACCTTTTTGCGTGCTGCTCTTGAAGGGTAAACTGGTGCCACATTTTTTATTTTTTTCCATTTATAGGGTGCTGTAGAGACTTGCTTTTTTTGTGGTTCTTGTTTGGCAATTGTAATTGTGGTTGCTGCTTCGTTTCCTAGATTATTTTGTTCTACACGTTTTTGCTCTGCAATCTGCTCTTGAAGTTGTTTTTGTTGTTGAGCAGCAATTCGTTCTTGCTCTTCTTGCTGTATTCGAGCCAACCTTTGTGCTTCTCGTTCCTTTACGGCTAACTTTTCTGCTGCTAACCGTTCGGCTTCTCGTTTTTCAGATGCTAACCGCTCGACTTCTAATTTTTTAAGTTTTGCCAGTTGAGCTGCTTTCTTATTACGCTCATTATCTAACTTTTTTTGAATTTCAATCTTATTGGTTATTTGCTGACTTGTGGGTTTTTGAATGGTATTTTGAGTAGTAAATGACTCATCTCGATCAAAATCAAGTGAACGTCTATCCAACCCAAAGTCATCCTCTTTTTCAATTTGAACTTTTAACCTTGGATTGTCTTTGCGTTCAGGCAATGCGTCAGTCCATGAGGGCTTTTTCTTTGATTCTTGTGCATGCGTAGCAAATTGGAATACTAACAATGCACCTATTATTGTTTTATTTTTCATGATTCAAGTCATTATTTGGGGATTTAAAACTAAGTTTTTGAGTAATTATTGTTTTTATTTCACTATTCGCAGTGATTTTTAGTCTTATATGTCTATTAATTCTACTCTTTGTACAAATTATTTCAACTTATTAGTTAACATTTTTTTACATTTTACCCAAATCCCATTTTATTTACTTAACTAATGGGTTAATTGCATAAACACCTTGGGCAGTTGTTCTGGTAATTTGTCAACATGATCAATAATGGTATAATTGTTATTAAATATATCACTCACATAATTATCTGCATTCTTATCAAGCGTGATGCAATAACTAAATATGCCTTGAGACTTGAGCTCTTCCACACATTTTTTTGTGTCTTTAATAAGTGTTTGCGAGTCTTTTGCATCAATATCCGCAGGTTCACCATCGGTTAACACCAATAGCAACTTCTTTTCTGCTTGTTGTGCACTCAGATAATGAGCAGCATGTCGCATAGCTGATCCCATGCGCGTGGAATAAGACGCTTGCATTTGGGCAATACGCGCTTTAACCGTTTCTCCGTATTGTTCACTGAATCCCTTAATGTGCTGATAACGCACTTCACTTCGGGTATTTGAGTTAAATCCCGCAATAGCAAATTTATCTCCCAATTTATCTATTGTCCATGCCGTTATTGCCAAAGCTTCTTGTGACAGTTCCAATAGTGATTGGCCCGTTTCAACATTTATTTGATTTAATGACTCAGATGAATCAACCAACAACATCACCGCAATGTTACGAGAATCAGTAGTATTGCTGTAATTAATTCGCAAATCGGGCACTTGCCCATTTTTTAAGTCAATTAAGGAACGCAAGGCAATATCCATATCCAGTTCACTGCCCTCTTCTTGAAAGCGAATGCGCTTTTTGTTCTGGGGTTTTAGCATTTCTATTATGCGCTTTAATTTTTTTGCCAATTCATCGTGTTTTTGCATAAGTTGGTCAATCCTATGGGCATCACCTGATGGGTGCAATCTTTCATACACCGTTGTCCAATCCGGGCGATAGCTTTGGGAAATATAATCCCATTCATCATAAAAACGCGGTGGTAAACTGTCGGCTGTATCGATTATTCGTTCTTCATTTTGGTATTCATTGGGCACAATTTCATCGGCTTCATCGTATTCTTCGTAATGAAACCAAAAACACCGATTATCATCTCGGTAAGATACTTCGGTATTGTCAAAATAAATTTCAGGTAAACTATCGCTATCAAGGCGTGATTGGATGAAATATTGAGTACCCAGCTTTGCCATTTCTTGCGTCGATGAGGGTTTGTTATTAATGAGTTGGTTGAATTTTTTTCTAAATTGCTCGATTAGTTCGTCTTCGGGATTGAAATTTTTATCAATTAAAGCCCGTGATAAGCGTGTTGCTCGGTAGCGAATTGTTGAAACTTTCATGGCATCACATGCACCTTTTTCGGGATAGGTATGTAAGGCGAAAAAATATTTGGTTAAACCTGGATACTGACGCATAGCAAGCCGATCAACGCGCGCGTCTTCAAAGGCGGAAATTATTAATTGCATTTGCGGTGCGTAGTTATCTGCCATAAGTTTGCTTGACCATTTTCGATGCGCCATCAAATGTGCTAGCATAGTGCGGTAGCGATTGATGCCGCTGATGCCATTTAACTCTTCATAGACATCTGGCACGGCTATCAAATCTTCTTCCAAATACGGCAAAGGCACCCGTATTTGGTCGAAACTGGTGGAAAATGCTGTCATCGGATAATCACAATCCCACAGGCACTCTTTTGCCATTTTAAGTTTGTGTTCACTGTTTTTAAAACTGGTGCCTTGTCTTTCGCGATTTATAATGCTTTTGGCATCGTGTGATTTCAGACTGAAATAGTCGATTTGTTGATCAGGTACATCGACATAATTGCGGGCACCGTAGTCAATAAAACTTCTCAAGCCTTTGATGCTTAGTTTGGAGATGAGTTGTGGCATGGCTTGTAATAATGGCACCATGCCTGAGGATTCATACAGTGAGTTATGCCCATGAATGACGGTTTGAGTTTTTTCGACAAACTCATCCAATGCAATTAAATAGTGCTGTAAATCATCTTTGTTTTTTACGCGGCGGCACACTGTTTTTAAGGATTGTAAAAAAGGGATTAAGGCTTTTTTATTCGGGCTTCTTGCCAACCTGTAACTATAGTCGGTAATGATTTTGATTGAATCGGTACCCAATTGTTGGGCGACTTCTGGAATAATTTTCAGGTAAACCAAAACAGGGTGTACACCTTGACCTATGGAACATAAAAAATTGGCACCATCCAAATAAGCAAATATGGCAATATCATTGAGGCATTTTTTTGCGTTTTTTAAACACGGTTCAAAGGCTTCAAGTGCATCAGGAAATTTACATTTAAAGCGTTGTTGGTATTTGTTTAATGACTCAGTTTCCATCAGCCAAAGATAAGCTCAATGGCGTTGTCTAAACTTTCGCGTACATCTACATCATCGGTTATGGGGCGCACCATTGCCATTTTGCTGGCTTGGATTGGGGTGATACCTTGATTGATGAGTTGCGCCGCATAAACTATTAAACGTGTCGAAATGCCTTCATCCAGCCCATGTCCTTTGAGCTTACGTGCCGCTTGCCCAACCTTAACCAGTTTATTAGCTACATCTGCTGTGACATTGGCTTCTTTTTGAATGATTTCAGATTCAATTTCAGCATCAGCATAATCAAAATCAAGTCCACAAAAGCGTTGTTTGGTGGATTGTTTTAAGTCTTTCATCAAGCTTTGGTAACCAGGATTGTAGGAAATAACTAGTTGGAAATCGGCATGAGCCTTGATTAATTCGCCTTTTTTGTCCAATGACAGTTCTCGTCGATGGTCAGTTAAGGAGTGAATTACCACCATGGTATCTTGGCGAGCTTCGACAATTTCATCCAAATAACAAATTGCACCGTATCTTGCCGCCATCGTTAAAGGCCCATCGACCCAACGGGTGCCATTGGTATCCAATAAAAATCGACCAACCAAGTCCGATGCAGTAATATCTTCGTTGCAAGAAACGGTAATAATGGGTTTGCCTAGTTTCCATGCCATGTATTCAACAAAACGCGATTTACCACAGCCTGTTGGGCCTTTGACCATCACCGGTAATTTGGCATTATATGCCGCATTGTACAATTCAACTTCGTTGCCAAGTTGCAGGTAATAAGGTTCTTTATCAATTTTGTATTGTTTAATATCCATGTTGTTTACTTCGTATTATCTATTTCAACTATTCTAACAAAAAACCTCTACACATAGCAGAGGTTTTAACATTCTTACAACCAAAGTGGTTTTACTTATGAACACCAAGCTTTTCTCTCCAACCTGGATAGATGGTATCTGCATCGCCTGGGAAAGATTCAAATGCACGAGCAAATTCTTTGTGCTCTTTTGCGTACTCAATTGGATCGGCACCTTGTGTCCAACAATCAAATGCTTGAGACAATGATTTTGCACCCGCTGCTGGAGAGTCAATATGACCATATGCACCTCCACCTGCAGTATTAATCAAGTTACCATGACCCAAATTTTCAAAGAAACCTGGTAATCTCAAAGCATTCATTCCACCTGAAATAATTGGAGTAGTTGGTTTCATACCCATCCATTTTTGATGATAAACAGGACCTTGGCATTCATCACGTTCAATCATGTAAGCAATAATCCTATCGTCTTTACCGCCTTCCATTTTGCCGTAACCCATGGTACCTACATGGATTCCAGATGCACCCATCAAACGTGCCATTTTAGCTAAAATATAAGCGGTATATCCACGTTTAGATGAAGGCGATGTCACCGCACCATGACCTGCACGATGGTAATGCAAATATTGCGAAGGGTATTGGCGACGAGCTGTTGTGACCATGCCAGGACCACCGACATAGCCATCAACTAAAAAGGCGACATGCGGAGCAAATTCACCAAATGCCTCAAGTATAAAATCAGCACGATAACACATTTCGTGGTAATCATCAGCGGTAATATTAGCTGAGAAAAGTTTAGCTTCTCCTGTTTCGTCTTGGGCACGTTTCATGGAGTCCACAACCATTGGAATGACTTTTTTCATGGGACAGAATACTTGATTGCCTTGCGGTTCATCATTTTTAATGAAATCACCACCTAACCAAAATTGATAAGCCGCCTCTGCAAAGGGTTCGGGACGTAAACCTAGCTTAGGTTTGATTATGGTTCCTGCGATATAACCACCATTTTCAACAGGGCGGCCTAATATTTTCCATAAATGAGAAATATCAACCGCAGGCCCATCGTATAAATGTAATTTTGTTTCGGGTATCCAAAAATCAAACATTTGCAGATTTGCAACATCACCCATGCCTTGATTGTTACCAATAGCAAGAGTTAAAAAAGAAACAATCATCATTTTTCCATCTGTTCCATTTCTATCGAACAAATCAAAAGGATAAGCCACTTTCATAATGCCTTCGACTTCATCAATTTCATAAACCATTGCATCTAAGTCTTTAGTGAAGTCATCGGTTGTTGAAACCTCTACATTTGTTCCAGTTGATGATTCTGCAGCAACGTGAGCTGCTGTTTCCAAGTAGCCATACCCGGTTGCAGGTGTCATTGTATACGCCACTAAAATATGGTTTTGACCCGCGATTAAATCTTCTTCTTTTAAAGTTAAATCTGCATATCGATTGGATTGGTCCATGTGAATGTCCTCTTTAGATTAATATTTAAGTTGACCCATCTTAAACGATAGCTATAATAAATAAAAGTCACGTTATTTTATGAAAATCATAAGAGTTATTTATGAACATCACCTTAAGACAAATTAATATATTTGTAGAAGTTGCTAATCATTTAAGCATTACAAAAGCTGCTAATGCCTTATTTTTAACCCAACCCGCTGTTTCAATGCAAATCAAGCAGTTAGAAGATATGGTTGACTTACCATTGCTAAATCACATTGGTAAAAAACTTTCACTAACCCAAGCCGGTGAAGAGTTTTTAAAATATTGCATTAGAATCCGCAATGAACTGTTTGAAGCCAAAGAACTGATGCAAGACTTCAAAGGCGTTAAACGTGGCACTTTAAATATTTGTGTCGCCAGCACACTGAGTCATTTTGCTGTGCAGACAATTAAAGAATTTTTAGCCAGCCACCCCCATTTAAAGATTCAATTTGAAGTTAACAATCGACACAACGTCTTAAAAAACTTAAAAAATTCTACCGCTGACATCGTTCTCATGGGCAAACCCCCTCTCGACCAAGATTTAGAGTTCAGTGTTATTAAAGAAAATCCCTTAATAGTCATTGCTCCTAAGGATCATATCTTAACCAATAAAAAGAATATCAGTTTAAAAGAATTATGTAAACACACCTTTGTGATTCGTGAACAAGGCTCTGGCACACGCCTTGCTTTTCAATCTTTATTGGATGTCAACAACGTTAAATTAAAAGAGCACATGACCATCAACAACAACGAATCCATTAAACTTTGTGTGGCAGCAGGTCTAGGACTTGGCGTCGTATCCATTCACACTGTTAGAGAAAACCTAAAAAATGGCGACATTGTCCAACTTGATGTTGACAAATTTCCTATTATCAAACAATGGTATATTGTCAATCGAAAATCCTACCACTTACCAGCTGTTGCTCAAGTTTTTAAGGATTTTGTTATTAATCAAATTTTATTTAGTGCGCATTAATGCTAGAATCAAAAAGTTTTTTATAACGAGCAGAGTTATCAAGAACAGACTATACTACCCAAATCCCGATGTAGAATCGCAATTAATAGTGCAAGTAATTGATGTGTTTAAGGAATCTACAAAAACTGAATCCACCTGATTGGTGATTTCTTAGGTACATTAAGGACTTGTGCTAGCATAGTGATTTCTATATCGGGATTTGGGTCTTAATAAAACAACTATTCAAAAGGAGTAATACTAAACTAATGAAAATTTTTTCCAATTTTATTTTTATCGCACTAGGTCTCATGATTTCAAGTGCATTAACTCATTACATGCAAATTCCTGCGCAAACCATTTTAATCGCAGCTCTTGTAATTTTTATACTATCGGTTATCTTATCCTTCATTACACATAATTCATCAAATATAAGTACCGCAAGTCAAAAAAAACCACAACCAAAAAAACACCAAAAACCCGCGCCAAAAAACAAAACTGTTGCAACAGGACCAACAGTCACTGGCAATGTAAAATGGTATAACAAAACCAAAGGTTTTGGTTTCATCACGCAAGAGGATGGCTCAGATATTTTCGTTCACCAAAGTGCATTGGCATTTAAGGGCGGTACTTTAAAAGATGGGCAAGCGGTCACTATGCAAGTGGTTATTGACGAGAAAAATCGCCCACAAGCCGAAAATGTAAAAAGAGCTTAGTTATAATTTATTCAAAACTATTCTTAAATAAAATATCGCTGACAGGGATGTTGGCTTTTTGAACCCCTGTTCCTGGTGACCATGCCCATATTTTATCATCAATTGATAGTTGTATAATTCCTGCATAATTCCATGCCATTCCATTATTTGCTGAGTGCCATGTGTTTCCATCATCTGTTGAAAATTGTATACCTGATGAATCAACATTTGCACCTGAATGGTAGGATGCGGAGGCTGTAGCATAAATTATACTTGAATCATTGGGTGAAATAGCAACGCCACGCATATAATCATCAGTCAATAATTTTTCCCATGAGTTTCCCATATCATCAGAACGATAGAGTCCTTTTGCCGTTCCATAAGAAGTGACGTAAACACGGTTGGGAAGATTTGGATCTGTTTTGATTTCAAAAACACCTTGCCATGCTTGAACGCCAGCGCCGTCTTCTGAATAGGTTGGTACGATGTCAGGACGCATATTGGTTAAATTCCCTTGCATCTCAACTTGGAATTGAGCACCTATTTGTGTCCAACTCGTTCCAGCATTTGTCGAGCGAAACAACCCAGCCTCTCCTCCTGCATAAACCAATTGGGGGTTAAAATTATCAACACGAGTGAACTTCAATCCACCATTAGCATAGATCATTGTCCATGAATTTCCATCATTTACTGATTTATACACATCTCCAGCAACTGTCATGTACATTGTTCGATTTGTACTTAAACTATTCTTATCAATGGATAACCCATACATCCGAATAGAATCATTATACACAGGCAACCCTGTGGTAATTAACTGCCAATTTTCTCCATAATCATTGCTCTTAAATAAACCTGTGGGATAATTATATTGCCCTTCACTAAAAGATGCCCACACCACATTTTGCCTTGTTGGGTCACTAATAATTGTGGCAACATTAGCCCCTGTCCCTTCATTTCGACCAGGCACTTGTGAACTTCCGTCATAACTGTCCCAAATATAATTTTCATATTGCTGTAAGTCTGGCAGTATTTGTTTCCATGAAAGCCCTGCATTTTTTGATTGCCAAAAACCGATATCATATCCTCCCATATAGACAACATCAGAATTTGATTGATTGACTTCAATGGCGTTGCCATTGATATTTTCTAAACCCGTTGAGAGCCAATAATCAGGGCTTATTTCTTTAGATGAAATATTATTAATGGTATCACCACCATCATTCGAGTACCATGCCCACTGACCAAAAGAAGCATACATTTTATTAGAGTTAAACTTGTCTTTGGTTACGGTTTTAGTTATACCGTTGTAACTCCATGAAAATGCCAGCCACGGCTGTATTCTATAGCCCCTAAACCAATTCAGGATTGAGCCTGTATGTTGCCAACTTGTTCCACCATTTATTGTAGTAAATGTGCCCACTTGGTTCTCTGCCACATTACCATAATCATTAAAATACTCCATCATTGATAAGATATTGACAACTTTAATATGATTGGGATTGTCAAAATCCACATTTATTATCCCTGTTTCACTACCTATTTGATTGAAAGAAACTCCGCCTGTGGTGCTTTTATAAAGTTCTCCAGAAGTCCAATCACCGCCTACAAAGTCTTCAAAACCAAAATTTTCAAAATCATTCGGGTTAGTAGGGCAAGCATTGGCAACAAAGGTTGAGGCAAAAATAATTTGGGTGTCGGCTGGATTCAAATCAAAATCCATTACTGCACCTATTGATGTGGCGATATGTGACCAATTAACACCTCCATCTACTGACTTATATAAAGCAGGTGTTGAACAACTAAAACGAGATTTTCCCGCTAGAGCATAGACAATATTTTCATCGCTAGGATGAACCATAAGTTTAACAATACGCAATCCACCAGGTAAATTTTCATTTGCAACTGGATTCCATGTTATACCTGCATCTAAGGATTTATAAACCTCACCATCAGTTGATCCTGCATTTGAATGGTATGTGATGTAGACAATATTAGCATTTGAGTGAGAAAAAACTATGTCTTCAATATAAGGGTAAGACTCACTTGCCACATCTGGTGCCAATACCAAATCAAAACTTTGCCCTCCATCATCTGTTCTATAAGCACCATTATAAGTACCAATAATAAAAATATTACCATCTATTGGATGAAAACCAAGGGAACTGATATGAGTCTCATGAATATTATTATTCCATCCAGATACACGCCAACTATCCCCATCATCGTCACTAAGGTAAATACCACTTAAATCAGAGGCAGAAATTATCGTTCCACTTGCCGTTGCACCAACAACAGCAATCGCTCCACCACCACCAGGATTGGTTCGAGTCCAAGCATGTTGTGAAAAACTTTTGAAACAAACAACCAACAAACATAATACTGTAAACTTTTTCATGGGATAAATATTAACATAACCTTAGATAAGAAAATGTTAAATAGTTTAAAAAGATAGAGTAATTTAATTTTTACATCGCTAAAAATAAGATTATGGAAAAAATAAAAATCAAATAAAACATTCATAAAAAAACCTGTGAGGTCAAATTCACAGGTTTTATGTTGTATCATCAAGCTAATTGTTGCAAATAAATTACTTATTCCTCAAGTATTTTATTCCACTCATCAACTCTGGCTTGTTGGGATGCCAATAAATCAGTGGCATCTCCTTGAATAGATATGGATTTAATTTCATCTCCACCAGCAATGGCATTGACAATATCCATATCAGCATCACTTTGGACAGCGCCGAAAACAGAATGCTTACCATCCAACCAAGGGGTTGGCTCATGAGTAACAAAAAATTGTGAACCATTGGTACCTGGACCTGCATTTGCCATGGATAGAACTCCTGGTTTGTCGTGCTTTAAACTGGCATCAAACTCGTCTTCAAAACGGTAGCCAGGCCCACCTGTTCCTGTTCCTAAAGGACAACCACCTTGAATCATAAAGTTTGGAATCACGCGGTGGAACGACACATTATCGTAAAATCCATTTTGTGCCAAGTTAACGAAGTTAGCTACGGTAAGAGGGGTTTGTTCTGGTGTTAAGACCAAGTTGATATCGCCTTTATTTGTGTGAATTACTGCTTTTAAAGTCATTTTTTTCTCTTGTTTTCTAAATTATTTAGGATATGGTGTCTAATTCTTGATTTCCAAGTGAAAATTTTTCAAATCTGTCAATTTACTGTATAATTTTAATTAGTTATGTTACTTTATAAATACCACTAGCTAGGTTTTATCAAATGAGGAATAATAATAATAAACAAAATTTAATAAAAACCAACCAATTAGAGCTGCTATACACGTCCTTACCTTCGACACAAATTGGCATGTTTCTAGCTGGCAGTATTTTAGTATTTGTGATGTACAACCACATCTCCCACAACACCTTGTTTGTGTGGTTTTTTTGTTTAATCCTATCCATACTATACCGCTTAAAGCTCTGGCAGCAATTTAATAAATACAAAGGACATAAAACCTCCACGTGGAAAACAAAATTCAACTTTGGTATTTTTTTATCTGGCTTAGTTTGGGGCAGTGCTTCCTTGTTTTTATTTCCTGACGATTCAGTCTATTACCAAGTCTTCTTACAGATAACACTGACAGGAATGATTGCTGTATCTATTGGCATTTTATCAACAAGTCTCTCCAGTATAATGATTTTTAGTTCCTTGCTATTACCGCCAATTATATACAACAGTCTTTCGATTAACAGTATTTTAGGATTTCCTCTAATTACACTTATTCTTATTTATTTAATTATATCCCTTATGTCGAGCAGCCGCTTAAAGAGAAGCTTTAATGAAAATCTCATTCTTAAAATTTCTGGGCTTAAAAAGGATATTGCACTTAAAGAAAGTGAAGAAAAATACCGCTTACTCTTTGAAAACTCCGAAGACCCCATGATGATTTTTGCTGAAATGAAAATACTTATGGCTAATCACGCAACCGTAAATTTTTTTGGTTACCAATCATTGGAACAAATTCTCACGGTTCCCCCCTTAGATTTATCACCCAAATACCAACCCGATGGGCTACTCTCAATTGAAAAAGTATTATTGATTGATGACATTGTAAAAACAAAAGGAAGCCATCGATTTGAATGGCTTTATAAAAAACGAAGTGGTGATAAATTGTATTCCGATGTCACACTGAGTATCATACCTTTTGAAGGGAAAAAAGCCATTTTATGTGTTGTCAGAGATATTTCTAAAACAAAAAAGATTCAGGAAGATTTAATCGATGCACAAAAAAAAGCAGAATACGCTAATCAAGTAAAATCAGAGTTTTTAGCCAACATGAGCCACGAAATAAGAACGCCAATGAATGGAATTGTTGGCATGACTAACTTATTATTGCAACACAATTTAGATTCTGATCAATACCGACGGGCTGGGATTATTAAACAAAGTGCTGAATCATTAATTGATATTGTAAATGATATTTTGGATTTTTCAAAAATTGAAGCAGGCCAATTAAAGATTGAGAATCACCAATTCAACTTGATGCAATTAATCGACAATATCACCTCCTCAATGCACAGCCGGATTGCCCAAAAAAAATTACATTTTATCTCACCGCAAAACAACTCAAACCTTAATATTTGGTTGGAAGCCGATGCAGGTCGAATTAAACAAATACTGACAAATTTACTGGACAATGCCATTAAGTTTACCGAAAAAGGAAAAGTCATATTTTCTTGCACCCTATCAAACTTCAAGGATTCTTATTGTTTGGTGCAATTTAATGTTACCGACACAGGCATAGGTCTATCGCAACCACAAATGAAACAAATTTTTGAACGATTTTCACAAGCCGATAGCACCACAACCCGAAAATACGGAGGTACAGGCCTTGGCTTAAGTATAAGCAAACAACTCTCGCAACTCATGGGAGGAGATATTAAAGTAAAAAGTCGACTAGGTAGAGGGACAAATTTTAGGTTCTCGTTCAAAGCAAAAGTAAATGATTCGCATAAGCCCGAAGATTTATTACCAGCGGTTCCTTCATCATCAATCAAACAGTTTAACGCAACAATACTTGTTGTCGATGACAATGAAGTTAATCAGACTGTTGCTCAAGACATGTTAGAAACTTTTGGTTTAAAAGTAAAAATTACAAATAATGGAAAAAAAGCCATTAAGCTGTTAACAAAGCATCATTTTGATCTTGTTTTCATGGATTGTCAAATGCCTATTATGGATGGTTACGAAGCCACGCAGCACATCAGAAATGCAAAACAAACCGTGTTAAACCCCAATATTCCTATAATTGCCATGACGGCCAATGCTTTACATGGAGATGAGCAAAAATGTTATGATGCTGGCATGGATGATTACCTAGCAAAACCTTTTGATTTAGCAACCTTACTCACCATTTTAACCGACTGGCTAAATACCAAGCACAAAAACAAACCACGCCCAAATCTTCAAAAAGAAGATTTAAAAGAATTAACAAGCTCTTCCCTGTTCGATGCTTCGTCGTTATTGAACAAATTAAGCGGAAACACCACTGTAATGAAATCAGTTATAAAACAATTTTTACTCAATATTGAAGAGTTTATAAATGAAATTAAAAAAATAGAAAAATCCAGCAACACCGAAGAATTAAAAAAACTGATCCATAAGGTAAAAGGCTCAGCAGCCACTGTTGACTGTATTCGATTGAGTCAATTAGCTATGGAGTTAGAAAACCTTTGCCACACTAAAAGCAAAACATCAATAAAACCAGCCATTGAAAACTTATTAAGCTGCCTAAGAGAAACCAGAACAGTACTTAACCTCTCAATAAATCAATAAATCACCAAAAATCAAGCTTCTTTTGGTAAAGAAAAATAAAAGGCACTGCCTTTGTTTAACTTACTTTTTACTCGGATGGTGGCATGATGAATGTCTAAAATCTTTTTGACAATTGCCAACCCAAGCCCAGATGAATTGGCTGAATCCTTTGAGGTGTTTTCTGCTCGGTAAAGACGATTAAAAATATTTGGCAGCTCTTTTTCGCTAATTCCTCTGCCATTATCTTGGATAATAATTTTAAACCCATCACCAGAATCTTCTAGTTTAATAATGACATCGCCATGATTGGGTGTGTGTTTAATGGCATTGCCAATAAGGTTTTCGAGCACTCGTTGCATTAAACCAATATCAGCCATTACATTTGTATTGCCTTTTAATAAATCCATTTTTAACTCCACTTTTTTAGCTTGCGCCTGTGGAATAAACTCAAGACTGACATCTTGAATCAATTCTGCCATCGAAAAAACCTCAAGATGGGGTTTAATAATATTAGAATCCAGTTTAGAAAGTTCAAACAAGTCATTTATCATCGCACCTAAGCGACCGCAGTGTTTTCGTGCAATAGATAAATAATGACTGGTTGTCTGTTTATCCATGTTATCCTGCTTAATTAACAGCGTGTCTAAATAACCTTGCATTGAAGCCAGTGGCGTTCTTAAATCATGTGAAACATTTGAAATTAAATCTCGTCGTATTTTATCTGCATTGTGTATTTGCTGTAATTGATTTTCAATTCGTTTTGCCATATCACTAAAGGCATGGTTTAATTGTTGAATCTCATCGCCGTCATAATTGCCAGTTTCTTCATCCGATGTCTGTTGAAAATGCACAACTTTATTACGCAGCTGTATAAGAGGTCTGGTTAATTTCATCAACATCAACATACCAATGAAAAAAGCCAATAAAACAACAGCCACTATTGCCACAATAGTTAACTTCATGATATAGGTTTTGCTGATATGACTGGCAAGCTCTTCGTATTTTTTACCGCCAAGAATCACGTAAATATAACCCTCAAAAACTCCTTTATTAATAATTTTGGCAGCAGAGAACGCTTTTTCATGTTCCGGTGAACGGGGATCCAAGTCAAGTAATGGACGATTGGAACCCTCCTTTAAAAACTCATTTATTGGCGCTAATGGAACTTTTTTAAGCACCACGGTTTCTGTTGGTAAATTATGGCTGATAATATTTCCCAACTTATCCAACAAGTAAACCTCGACAGTCGGATTGATAACCATTGAGCGTTGAGCCAGTTTTTTCAATGCCTTTTTATTATAGATGCCATTTTCTATTAACGGCTCTTCTGCAGCCACATACATAGCAATCGAACCGTTGAGTCTTTGGGTCATTTCTAGGTTGTATTGAACGGTGGCATAACGAGTAATTACCGCTAATGAAACACCCACAACAATAAACAGTGAAAGCAATAACAATGAGAGTCTTTTATTGAGTGATTTCATTGCGAATCCATTTTTTTTGCGATAAATTTATAACCAACACCCCAAATGGTTTTAATGTATTTAAGGTTATCTGGATCCGTTTCGATTTTAGCACGCAAGCGATTCATGTGAGAATTAACTGTGTGTTCGTAACCATCATGGCCGTACCCCCAAACCTGATCTAATAGTTGCGACCTTTTATAAACTTTATCAGGATTTGATGCAAAAAAGTGCAACAAGTCGAATTCTTTAGCCGTTAGCTCAATTTCCTTATTGTTAAAAACAACTCGCCTTTCATCCAGAACAATTTCGAGCCCATCAAATATTAAGGTATTGTTTTTATTTTCAGAACTGTAACCATTAGTCACATCAAAGCGCCGCATCAAAGCCTTAACTCGAGCAACGAGCTCTAATACGCTAAAAGGTTTAGTCAAGTAGTCATCGGCTCCCGTCTCCAACCCAAACACACGATCTAACTCTGTGGATTTAGCCGTCAACATTAAAACAGGCGTGTAACTTCCTTGTGCTCGTAATTGCCTGCAAATCTCAATGCCACCTTTACCAGGAAGGCGTAAATCAAGCACAATAACACTCCATTTCCGCGTTATTGCCAACTCCAAACCAGTAATGCCGTCACTTGCTATTTCAACCCTGTCACAAATTTCGGATAAATGCATTTTGACTAATTGTGCAATATCGTACTCGTCTTCAATTATTAATATTTTACTTTTGATTTTGATTACCCTTTTGTTAGCTATATTAACAAATATTATAGTTGCAAAATTTGTCCATTTATCACTTATTTATAACAAATTTAAATATTCTGGCTTTTTTTTTACTTCCTTAAACAATAATTTAAGAAATAATCCCATTAATTTAATCAAAATGATAATATTAATTTCCTCTGTTTATTTTTAATGAAATGTTTTCAAACAAAACCTCAATCAAAAACAATACGTTAACTAAAGACAGCTATCAGTCGGATGTGTATCTGTACTTTTCCCGATGGCTCAAAAAAAACATGCAGGATTTTTTTGCTGATATTAAAGAAATATCAGGCAAAGAAAATCAAGATAACCAACAACTCCTTTCTGTAGAAATACATAAACTTAATATCCTGATTTCCTATTTGCGCACGATTAAGAATATTTTTATGCAATTTGAAAAAGGACACTACGACTTCTTTGATGAAAAGAGTATAAAACTAAGCTCAAATAAACAAGCCTTTAATGCGATTGAAAAAGATGAAATAAATGAAAAACAATTACAAAACTGTTTAATACATAAATATGAAAAGAAAAATCTTGCAGTGCTTTTTCAATTTAAACAACAATTATCATTACTTTACAACCAAAGTGTTGACTCCACTAAGCTCACACTTTCACCATTTGTTGTGGTATCGACATTTGCCAAGAGCATTAGGCTCTTACAATTGTCCTATAAAAACAAACTTATTTTGTACAAATCGTTTGAAAAATGCCTATTAAATCAGTTAAACACGGTGTACGAAGAAATTTTATCGCACTATTTCAAACAAGAAAGCACCACTCATGATAAAAACCAAAAAACCCTAGCCACAGCCATTGACATAAAAAACCAGAACCACAGCCTTGAACAGATTGTTCAAGCTATCGGTATTGTACAAAACAGCGTATCTTTGAAAGACCCGCTTAAAATAAAGAATGCTTTTTTGTCTCAGTTACAGAAAAACAATAATCAATCATTAACACAAATTGACAAAGACAACCTCAATTTAATCACCCTGTTATTTCAGAAAATTCAGAACAATAAACTTATCGAACAACCCATAAAGGAAACATTATCACGTCTGCAACTAAGCTATATTATGTATGCCTTCTTTGATGAGGCCCTTCTACAAAACCACCAACATCCAGCCAAATTATTGTTAAACGAGATAAGTAATGCCTCTGAAAAATGGTCAAAACATAAAGATAAAAAGGCAAAATACTTAAAAGAACTTAAGCGCTTTATAAATACTATTATCACTGAGGATGCCGCTAGTATTGAATTTTTCAATCAAAAAATTCAAGTATTTAAAGCTATTGTTGCAGACTACCAGGAATTTTTTGCTCCACTCGAACCTCAAAATAACTCCGATGAAGGTCGCAACAAAATCATCACTGCTATGAAAACAATAGATGCTCTTTTAGATCATAAAAGTGAGGAATATAATACCCCAGAGTACCTAAATAAGATATTGCGCACACCGTGGAAAAACTTATTAGTGTTACTTTTAGTAAGGCACTCTAATTCATCAAATGAATACCTGGAGATGATTAATTTCATCGATGATTTATTTGCCTTATTAACTCCAAACAAACCTCAAATAGCCTTAGAGCAATCAATTTCAAAAGTTTGTGCAACTTTTGAAAAAGGCCTTAAACTTATCGCTTATCGAGATGACGATATTAGAGAACAATCTAAAGAGTTAAAAAAATTCATCTTAAATTACCACAAAAATCACACTAAAAAGAAAAACACTTCACTCAGAGATGACATCATTACCAAAATACACTCAAGTATTTCTCTTTTTAATAAATCCAACAAACCTAAAGTTGAAAAAAAAGTTGTCAATATCAATAAATTTTTAATGGAATTAAATAATGCCGATAAACAGTTGGTTAGACCAATTTCTTATGGCACTTGGCTGAAATTCAAACACTCAAACGGTAAAATAATTGAGGCACAACTCTCGTGGATAAACCCCAAAACTGGTAGGTATTTATTTGTTAATAACAAGGGATTAAAAATCACAGATAAATCAGCCAAACAATTAGCTGATGGAATTAGAGATAATGATATTGTTATTAAATAAAGTGAGTATTTACAGGCTTCTTATTCACTAATTTTCATACAAATAACAGCAGTGACTTCCCCACTTTTTATAAAGCTCCTTAAGCTTGGTAGCTGAACTAAACAGATCATTATGATAACGAGCAGAAATGGTCTAAACTTCCCTACTTTTCTCTGACGATTTAGCTGTTTTCACCGTTCAATAAAAAACATCATTGTATTCAAAATAATACTCTAAGGTATTCTCTTCATCTCCCCAGTTATAATTCAAATCGGCTTCCAAAGTGGTATTGCGGTAAACTGGCAGAATATTTAAATCTTCAAAGGAACGGTTAATATTATCGATAAAACCCTCTACGACTTGTTCTTTTAAAAATTCAAAAAAATTGCCACATTTTTCTTTACTTTCGAGCTTATTGACATCAATTGGAAAATAACCCCCTTCGGTCATAATGGTATAATCAATCATAGGCTCACCACAAAACTCTGCTGTTTGGTTATGAAATACATAATAAACATCAAAATCATGAAAAAAAGCATGATTTTTCTCAACACCTGTATGTTTGTTGACGTACTGACTTGGGTAGTCGTAATCTTTCAGGTACACATCGGCAATGGATTTTTGTTTATTTAATGGGATAAAGGTGTCAATATTCTGCGGATAACCGTATTGAGTTATCATTTTTACGTAATCTTTTGGTAAGGTTACTGAATGCTCTGCAGAGTATTTTTCAACGGCTTGTTTGCTCTCTTTATGCGCAAATATTAACGGCTTTAATTGCTTGCTTTTGGGCAATTCTTTATTAATTGCCTTTATCCCAGCATCATAATACTCAAACAACTTACCCATGTTTTTCGCTTCATTGAGCTTTTCAAATTCTGAGTAATAATTAATAATTATGCCCTCTCCTACCCCTTGATAAAGGTCTTTTTCATCTTCCAGCTTTAAATTTCCTTTAATCTTATACTTATACACTTTTTTAATCGGTTGAAAACGGCATTTATCTTCGGCTTTAATTAAACCAAAAAAGCCACTTTTTGCATCCAACTTGCAAATGACTTTACCATCTATGCTAATTGTGACGTGTTCTTCAAGTTGCTGGTCACTTAATTGAGTTTTGAATTGTATATCATTGGCAGCAAAACTTGTTTGTGCCGCTATTAAGAGCAAAATATATTTTTTCATGTTCAATTTAACTCCTGGCAACTTTCATCATAGACGTGTACCTTGCCTTCATCACCACCAACATAAATTCGATGTTTAGTGGCATCGTAAGCCATTGCCCACAAACCCTCCTGCGCTTGACCACATTCTTTTATTTGATTTGTTTTAAGATTCCAAATAATGGTATTGTAATCCGTTAGGGCAATGATATTTTCACCATTGACTGTTGTGGCTAATCGACCAACACCTGTTTGCTCTGATGACTTGATTTTTTTATAGTCTTTGTTAAGTAAAATCAAGTCACCCTCGTATTGACCAACCGCAATATATTTAATTTGATTGTTCTCAACATAAGCCTGTAGAGCGGTTGCACCAGTATCCCATATCTTTTTAAATTTTTCTGTGGCAACATTTAATTCAAAAACAGACTCTAAGGTGCCAACCAACAACTTATTTTTATTTAGCCACTGCAAAGAAAAAGTGCCTTCACTGTATTCGTCTTTATTAAAGAACTCTATGTGTTTGATGGTTTTCTTTGCCTTAACATCAACAATATAAACACTGCCATCATCTGATCCAACAGCAAGCAAACTATCGTCATCTGAAAACTTAACAATTCTAAAGCCACTGGGAACACCTCCAATATCCAGTTGTACATATAAACTGCCATCGACAGTATTATAAATGAGCAGATGTTCACCATGGTAAGCAAATGCTGCCAAACTACCGTCATGAGAATAACGCGCATCATAGCCTGTACTGAAATTGTTTTGGAATATTTTATCGAGCTGCCCTTTATCATCCAAAGCTATAGTACGATTGTCACTGCCCGTACCGGTGAGGATTATATTGCCTTTTCCATCCGCATCTATGCCATTTATACTGCCTTCAAAACGATAGGCACTAAATTCTGCACGGAATATATCCTGCATGCTTTTATCTGTCTGCGAACCTGTTTTAGTCAATAAATGTTTAAGTTTCTTACTTTTAATGTCCCAAATTTCAAGGGGATAAGAAGAATTGAGGAATAGACTTTGGTTGTCAATAAATTCCATAGAGAAGGTTTGCTTGCTCATCGGTTCAATTTGCCATTGTTTTTTATAATTTTCAGTATCAAAAATCACCACCACACTGGTATCAGAATCTAACCAAACTGATAGAGCCACTATTTTTCCATCAGGAGAAAAAGCAATGGCACTAACCTCATCAACATCTAATCCTTTTACCTCAAAAGACTTAAGTAATTTTTGTGTTCTATAATCCCAAATTTCGACTTTGTTTGCACCCGTCATCCACAATTCATCATCCTTAATTGGGTTAATTAAGGACTCATCCACATCGAGTTGCGTGTCAATAAATCCAATTTTTTTATTGTTTTTAACATCCCACACATGGAAAGAAGAAAAATCCCGGATCACTACGATGGAGCCATCTTTGTTAAAGTAAATCTCATCATCATAGGAATCCTCAGGGATTTCAATCATCTTTTTATTAGAAGCTAAATCAACCACAATAACTGCATCACCTTCTACATTGGGTGAATACATGCGTTGACCAGCTAAATATTTTTTGTCATGTGAGAGTTGGATGCGTGCATTAATTGCATACTCACTTTTTTTCTTTTTCAAGTTAGAGTCGTATATCGCTAAAGGAGCTTCATCGATTGCCACAACCAAATACTTATCATCTGCTGAATAAATGGCATGCATTACCGTTTCACCCATGTTTTTCTTCTTTATGATTTTACCAGTTTCTACGTCCCAAATAATGGCATAGTCACCCCAATCACCTGAAATCAAACGACTGCCATTCTTATTAAACTGCACTGTTCGGATGCTGTTCTCGTGTGCTTGAAGCTCATGTAATAATTGCCCGCTGGTCAAATCGTATAAACGAATAACCGAATCGTCATAAGCAAGTGCCAGTGTTGTTTTGTCTTGAGATATTGAATAAGTTTCCACAGAAAGAGCCTTTATAATTGTTGAATAAAGAAGAATAATTAAAACAAGTATATTTTTCATTGATGGTATGTTAATTAAAAATACAGGATTATAAATTAAAAAATGGTAAAATTTGCCATTAGTTTTAATAATTAACAATTCATGACAAAAAAAACTTGGCGCCAACACAGTAAAAACCACTCAAAGACTGAAGATTTTTCCACACAAGAGTGTTATTCTCCGAAAAGTGAAGATTTATTTCGACTTCACATTCCTATTTACTTTAAAAATAATATTGATTTTTCCAACTCCTGCGATCCTTTATTGATGCAAGTCATGCCAAATCAATTTGAGCTTCTCAAGACAGATAATTTTTCAAATGATCCTGTCGGCGATTTACACGCTAAAAAAACCAAAGGTGTTATTCACAAGTACCAAGGGCGAGTGCTACTAATTGCCTCAGGTACGTGTGCAATTAATTGCCGCTATTGCTTTCGACGTAGTTTTCCTTACTCGAAAAACAATGCCTCGGCTCAAAATTGGAAAAATGCAATAGATTACCTCAATAATAATCCAGATGTTCATGAAGTAATTTTAAGTGGTGGCGATCCCTTGATGCTTTCAACAAAAGTTTTAAACAATTTAACAACTCAGCTTCACACTATACCTCATATTAAAACTTTACGCATTCACACGCGAACACCTTTAGTTTCTCCGACACGAATAACAGAAAATTTTCTCAATTGGTTAAAAGACGTTAGCCTTAAGAAAGTTATGGTTTTACACAGTAATCATGCGCAAGAACTGCGAGATGATTTAAAACCAGTCTTAGATAGAATTTCACAAACACAAACACTTTTATTAAATCAAAGTGTCTTGTTAAAAGGCATTAACGATAACAGCACAGTTCTTGCCAATCTTTCTCATCGTTTATTTGAGTTTGGCATTCTCCCCTATTACTTAAATCAACTAGATAAAGTCCAGGGCGCTGCGCATTTTCAAGTGTCAAATAAACAAGCCAAACTCTTACACAAAGAACTTCTTGCAGCACTTCCTGGTTATCTTGTACCGAAATTAGTTGAAGAAATACCAGGTAAAAACAATAAATCTCCACTAAATTAATATATTCTGTTAAAATTTCAGTTTTCATAAATCACTAGAGAAATAAATTGGCAAAAGAGCAAACTATTCACCTTATGATTGTGCATCAGCACGAAGAAGATGCCGAACGTATTTTATCTATTCTTCGAAATGCACAAATCTCGGTTCGTCCAAGTCTCTGTATAAATGAAGCGAACCTAATTGAAAAAGTGTCAAAAAGCAAATTAGACATGATTTTGGTTCAACACATGCAATCCGATTTGCCCATTTCAAATGTAAACCAAATAGTAAAAAGATCAGGTAAAGATATTCCTGTTATTGCGTTATTGGAAACTCTTGATAACGACTCCGTTTCTGAAGCATTAGAAAGCGGTGCTACAAACATTTGCACAGGCAATATCAAAGAACAACTATGCAATGAAATTGTCACTGTATTTGACAACTTGAGAGCTCGTCGAAAACTTCGCCAATACGAATCGGATTTAAATGATGCTGAAAAACGCTGTGCATCTTTATTAGACAGCTCTAAAGATGCAATTGCTTATATTCATGATGGCATGCATGTCTATACGAACAATGCCTACTTAGAATTTTTTGAATACGATGATGCAGAGGAGTTAGAAGTCACTCCTTTCTTAAATTTAGTGACTAAAGAACAAGTCGCTGAAACTAAAAAACTTCTCAGAGATATTGCTGTTGGCAAACTTCCTGATGATGACATTAATATGGAACTAAAAACAGACAAAGGCAATGTCCTTAAGGCTATCGTTAGTTTGGATAAAGCACGAGTTGACGGTGAGCCTTGTGTACAATTTTTAGTTCAACGTCCCAAAGTCAACCTCGCTGCCGAAAAAGAATTACAGGACATCAAAAGTAAAGATTTATTAACAGGCTTTTATAACCGCAGTTATTTCACTCAAGATTTAAGTGACAAGGTCAATGAGGTCAAGTCAGGCAAGTCATCTGGGTATTCAATCATGTATATTCAATTGGACAATGATAAAATATTAGAAAAAGAGTTAGGCAAAGGCAATCTTGATTTATTAGTTGCAGATATGGCTCCATTTATACAAGAAACGCTAGGAACCAACCATGTTTATTCTCGCTATGATGACACGATTTTCATTGTTTCTCTTAAGGGGGAAATCGAACAAGCCACTCAATTAGCCCAACACTTAACTTCAAAAATATCAGATAACCTCTTTAATGCAGGAGAAAAAACTTTAAGCTGCACCATTAGCATTGGATTAACCCAAATCATTGAAAAAACCTCTTCAGCTAATGAAGTCATAAAAATATTAGGCAACCAAATTTCCAAAGCCACTGAAAAAGGAGGAAACCAAGTCTCGATTTTTGATCCTGCTGAAGAAGAAAAGAAGGCACGAGCAGCGAATCAAAAATGGATTGACTTAATTTCAAATGGCATTAAGAACAATCATTTTATTCTTCATTACCAACCAGTTATCAGCCTTCACGGCGATGAAACAGAACATTATGATTGCCTAATCCGCCTGAAGGAAGGAGACAAGCTTATTATGCCTGTTGAGTTTATTGGAATTGCTAAGAGGCATGGATTAATAATAGACATTGATAAATGTGTTATTAAAAATGCAATAATGGCCATTAAAGATAGCACAAAAAAAGTGGCCTTATTGGTAAAAATCTCAACAGAAACCCTTTCCAACGCATCCTTTCCTGTATGGCTTGCCAAAACATTAAAAGAGTACGGAGTTTCGGGTGAGTATTTAATATTGGAAACACCTGAAAGCGAACTGGTTAGTGACTCCAAACACATAAAGCCTGTTATCAACTCAGTAAAAGGCCTTAATTGTAAGTTTGCAATTGAAAAATTTGGTTCTGGATTGAACTCTTTTGCTATACTTAAACATTACCCAATTGACTTCATTAAAATTGATTCAACTTTCATGGAAGACTTTTCTAAAAACGAAGAAAATCAAGAAAAAGTCAAAGAGATTATTGATAATGCCCATGCACAAAATAAAATGGTTATTTGTGAATTTGTTGAAGATGCCGCTGCCATGAGTATCCTATGGAAATTTTCAGCAAACTATGTGCAAGGTAATTTCCTAGCACCGGCTTCCGAGAAAATGTCACAAGAATCTTAAGTTTTGTTGGAAAAACCATACATAGGTCGATTTGCGCCTACCCCAACCGGCAAATTGCATAGGGGTTCACTCGTCGCAGCACTTGCCAGTTATTGTGAAGCAAAAAAAAACAATGGGCAATGGTTATTGCGAATTGAGGATTTAGACCCTCCTCGTGAAGTAAAAGGTGCCAGTCAAAGTTTTATCGACACGTTGACTAAACTTGGTTTCCAATTGAATCAAAAAGCCATTTATCAATCAAATAAAACAAGACAACATGCCTACCAAAAAGCCCTTAATCAACTAATCCAAGAGGGTCACACTTATTATTGCTCTTGTTCAAGAAGCGAACTTAAAAACACGAATATTAAAGACCATAAATGCAGAAATAAGAAAAGCACACCTCAAAAGCCCTATAGCATTAACTTAAAAGCTTCTGATTGCATTATTAAATTTAAAGATAGAATTCAAGGAAATTACATTAAAAACTTATTAAACGATTGTGGAGATTGTGTTTTACAACGCAAAGATGGGTTGTTTTCATACCAACTTGCCGTTGTGGTTGATGACTCTTTTCAAAAGGTTACTGATATTGTTCGAGGAATTGATTTGATTGATTCAACACCCTGGCAAATATACCTCAACAGCTTACTGAATTACCCGCAACCCAGTTATGCTCACATCCCAATACTTGTCAATAAAACAGGTCAGAAACTCAGCAAACAAACTTTTGCAAAGGAAATTGATACTGAAAAACCATTAGAAATTTTAGTCAATGCTTACAATCTACTTTTACAAAATTCGTTCATAACAACGCCAAAAACATTGCATGAGTTTTGGAATAAGGCAATTAGCCAATGGAATATCAATAAATTAGACAATATTCAATCCATTCAAGTATAATTAACTCAACTCCATATTAACTTAGAATCATGACTGCATCACCGATTAAAGCCATTACCCCTGTTGATGGGCGTTACCAGAGTAAAACTGCGGATTTACAAGATATATTCAGTGAATACGGTCTTATTAAAAACCGATTATTTGTTGAAATTCGTTGGCTTATTGCTCTGTCACATCAACCTAAAATTTCAGAATTAACCCCACTTAGTGAAGATGAAATACAATGGCTCTTGCAATTACATGACAACTTTAATGAAAAAGATGCCTGGCGAATTAAAGAAATAGAAAGCACCACCAATCACGATGTTAAAGCCGTTGAATACTTTATTAAAGAAAAACTAGCTCAACATCCGATTCTATTAAAGGCATCTGAGTTTACCCATTTTGCCTGCACTTCCGAAGACATCAACAACTTATCTTATGCCTTAATGTTATCACAGGGTCGAGACATGGTTATCATGCCAAGCCTCTATGATTTGAGTGAAGATTTGTCAGAATTAGCCAATAGTTATGCGCAAACACCCCTGATGTCTCGAACCCATGGACAGCCAGCAACCCCAACAACCATGGGCAAAGAGTTTGCCAACACAGTTTACCGAATCCAAAGACAATTGCAACAACTTGAAAGCACCGATATATTAGGAAAAATCAATGGAGCCGTAGGCAATTATAACGCCCACAGAGTGGCTTACCCCAGCATTGATTGGATGGAATTTGCCCAAAATTTTGTCGAAGATTTAAATTTAGATTTCAACCCTTATACCACTCAGATTGAACCACACGATTATATTGCTGAATTATCCCATGTCATGATACGCATTAATGTCATATTAATTGATTTATGCCGCGATATTTGGGGATACATCTCTTTAAATTTCTTCAAACAAAAACTGGTTGCAGGAGAAATTGGCTCATCCACCATGCCGCATAAAGTCAACCCTATAGACTTTGAAAATGCAGAAGGAAATCTTGGACTTGCTAATGCCATGTTCGAACACCTAGCACAAAAGCTACCCGTATCACGGTTTCAACGTGATTTAACAGACTCCACTGTATTGCGTTCTATGGGCACTGCTTTCGGGCATTGCTTGATTGCTTGGTCATCGCTTGCAAAAGGTTTGAGCAAATTAGAAATTAATCCACAGGTCATGTTAGACGACTTAAATAATAATTGGGTGTTACTGGCAGAACCTATTCAAACAGTTATGCGTCGCTACGGTGTAGCCAATGCCTATGAAAAACTCAAAGAATTAACTCGTGGCACAGATGTCAATCAACAGGTTATTCAAGAGTTTATTAAAACATTGAGTATCCCTGCCCAAGCCAAAGAAGATTTATTACAACTGACACCAGCCAATTATTTGGGATACGCCATTGAACAAGCCAAGCTTATTTAAGCCAACAACACTCAGTAAAGATTGCTTCTTAGCTGAATACTGGCATAAAAAACCATTTTTATTTAAAGGTATTTTTACTCAACAACAGCTTCGTTTTCTTCCAAATAAAGAAGAATTGATTAAGCTAAGCTGTCATCCAGATATTCAATCACGAATTGTGACTAAGAGTTCTGAAACACAGTACGATGTAGAAATTGGCCCATTTGAAAAAGAAGATTTTAAAGAACTCAATGATTTCACATGGAATTTACTCGTTTCTGACGTCGATAAATGGCAGCCAAAAAGTCTAGAGCTATTAAAATATTTTGATTTTATTCGAAACTGGATTTTTGATGATATTATGATTAGCACTGGTTCAATTGGAGGCACAGTTGGTCCTCATACGGATCACTACGATGTGTTTCTTATACAAGTATCGGGTCAGCGGCAGTGGATGTTTGGGCACAATAAAATTTATGACCCCAAATTATTAACTGATGTTGCACTTAAACTACTGAATCAATTTAAGGCGGAAGAAGACTGTATTTTAAATCCTGGAGATGTTTTGTATCTTCCTCCAGAAGTTGCTCATTACGGCATTGCTGCCAGTGACGATTGTGTGACTTGTTCTTTAGGAATGCGAACCCCGTCAGTTGCAGAGTTACTAACGGATTTTATCGATAATACGGCTCAAGACCTTTCGGAAAACAATCGCTTTGAAGAACCCACATTCACTCAACAACCCGCAATTGGCGAAATTACCCAGCAAGACGTTGAAAAAGTTAAACAAATTCTAATCGAAAATATTAACACCAACAACATTACTCAATGGTTAGGTAAATACCTCAGCAATTACCGAAATATTTTTCATGAATTCAACCAAACCAAGCAATTACCTGCTATTGACTCTATTAAAGGACTGTATTTAAACTCATTTACCAAAGCCTGTTACTTCACTGCTCAGGAAACAACCCTATTTGTAAATGGTGATAGCTATCCGTGCAACCTTCACTTGGCTCAATTGCTGTGTAATGATAAACAAATACTCGCCGATGACTTACACCAACTCAATACTGAAGATAAATATTTAGTAAAACAGCTTTACCAAAACGGCGTGCTTGAAGAAATAGATTAAGCCGAATTTATTTGTCCTGTTTCTTTTTTGGTTCGGCTAGGGTTTCTTCATTTTCAGAAATAAATGGTACATGATTAGGAGATTTAATGTTTAAATCGCGTTGCGGGAATGGTATCTCAATTCCTGCCTCTTTAAAGGCTTTAAATAATTTAAAATAATAATCACTGCGAATCGCATAAGGGCGATACCTGTCATAGATAAATACCCACACACGTAAAACAAAATCCAAAGAACTGTCACCAAAACCTGTAAACAGAACAGCAGATTTTTGACTTTCTCGATTAATGGTGTGTTTAACCTTGTTAGCAACTTCCAATGTAATTTCTTTAACTTGTTCTGGATCGCTATCATAAGAAACACCAAAAGGAATCTCGATGCGCAAATAATTATCATCAAAAGTCATGGATGTCACGCGGTTTGCAATCAATTCAGAGTTCGGGACAATAATATCATAGCCACCATTGGTACGAATAACGGTATAGCGCATAGCCAGTTTTATGACTTTTCCATTAACCCCATCATTTAAAGAAATAGAATCCCCTACGGTCAAGGTTCTATCAACCAATAAAATCATACCGCTGATAAAATTGTTGGCAATATTCTGTAAGCCAAAACCAATACCAACACCAAGGGCACCAAAAACAATCATCATTTGCCCGAGATTAAATCCAGCGGCTGAAAGAGCTGCCAAAAAGACCAAAAAACCACCCAAATAATAAATCAATGTTGATATTGAGTGTGATGCACCTTCTGATAACTTTGTACGCTTTGCTAAAAAGACAGTCAACCATTTACGAAACAAGCGTAAAAGGATAAAACCTAAAATAATGTACAACAAGACTTTAAAAAGAATGGCAAGGGTAAAAGCCGTATCTCCAAATGAAGCCAGTGGGTAGTAAACCACCTTTTTCACTTTTTCAAACTGAGCTTTAAACTTATCTCCAAACCACTGCCCAATTTGATCCAACTTATTGAGTTGTTGCGATAACAGGGCTAAGATTCGTTCATTTTTTTCTGTGCTGACGGCAATAAAATCATTGTTGTTCGTTAATTCCAAAGACAAACGCTGTATGGTTTTTTGGTTTTTTTCTAATTGCTTGACAAGTTGTTTTTTTGCTTTTGTGATTCTACTGGTGTTATTT
Organism: uncultured Alcanivoracaceae bacterium; assembly: GCA_947311585.1. GTDB lineage: Bacteria > Pseudomonadota > Gammaproteobacteria > Xanthomonadales > Marinicellaceae > NORP309. The sequence continues at coordinate 44,948 of CAMZLQ010000038.1, forward strand.
TTTGGGAATAAATCGTGTTGCAACAAACGGCTAACTTCTAAAGAAGAACGACCAAGTGACTCTAATAATTGTCTGTTCTCTACGGTAAGGTTTTTTTGTTCAGTTAGTTTGTTTTGCCAACTAAGTACCATTTTTTTAAAGGCTGCAGGTCGTGATTTCTTGTTAAGATAGGCACTTACCCAATCGGCCTGAAATTCATAATTAGCCAAATGCAACTGCTGATTTTGTTCTTTTTGCTGCAATAAATTTTTTATAAAATAGACGTATTGAATTTTATTTAAATTCAGGAGCTTTTGCAGTTGCAATAAAACCTGTGAAGGACTGTCTTGCTCACTGCTTTTTAATTTAACTTTGATGTTATCAAGAGCCAATTCCGCTTCAAGTGATTTTTTATCAAATTCTTTGTTGAGTTTTTCGTGTTCTTTGAGTAATTTCTTTAAGTCTTCTTTGGCATTGCTAACTTTTTGTTGCACCTCATCAAGGCTGTCCTTATTGATTTCCAGCTTTTCCAGCACCAACGGCAACTGCTTCTCTTTAGCAGCAAGCTCATCCTCTATATAGTCTAATTGCTTTTTGTTTTTATTTTTCTTCAAATGCAATATGGCATAATCAGCTTGGTAAAGATAAATTATTCTTAACAGTTCAGACACTTCAAAAGTCTGTTCTTTATCTTTAATGACGATGGTATACTTAACAATAAGGTCATCGAGTATACCCTTGAGGTTTTTAAGTCTTTGGTTATTTTGCTTGGCAAAATCTTTGGTAGTTTTTTGTAAATGGTGTAATTCTTGAATGGTATTATTAAGCCTATCCAATGACTCAATGGTATAAGGCTCTTCAATTTTTAAATCAACTCGAGTAATAGCCTTATTTTCAATCTCTTGCAATAAACTCACGTGCTTAAAGTGCACGTCTTTAAAATTATTAATTAACTCAATGATAGCGTCTTGTTTTTGTTGCAAACTCGCAATGTTTTTATTTATTTCTTGATTACTTAAATTATCAAGCACTGCATTATTTTCATCTCGTTCCAACTGCTTTTTTGCCACTTCAATCTGGACAAATACATCATTTTTTTGTTTCTCTAGTTGTTTAATCAACTGATCTATCAAATTTTTTCTTTGCTCTATTTTGCTTCTGATTTGCTCAATAGTGCCTTCATAAAGTTCGGCATTAGTTACCGCTGTAATAACAGGAAACTCAGGTGAAACTGTTTTTTCTTCCGTGTTTTCAGGTTGCGCAAAGACACCTGAACACAGAAGAGATAAAAGAAAATAAGTGAATAATTTTTGCATGGCTTTATTCTACGACTTGAGTTAATTTTACTCAAGGGATTATTAACCATCTGTAATAATGTATAATGCTTTGCTCATTGATTATTCAGAGGATGGTATGGGCGTTGTTGCTATTGTTATTTCTTTATTGTTGCTGATGTATTTTGCCTATCGAGGTGTTTCTGTCATTATATTGGCTCCCTTGTTGGCAATGTTTGCTGTTGTCTTTGCAGGGGAATCTTCACAAGTCATGGCAATTTATACTCAGGTGTTTATGAAAGGTGCGGTTAGTTTTATTGCCAAATACTTCCCTATTTTCTTACTTGGAGCTATTTTTGGTAAATTAATGCAAGATTCAGGCTCTGCAAAAACCATCGCCATTGCCATTATAAAATTTGTTGGCAAAAAGCATTCTGCCCTTGCCATTGTCACCTCATGTGCCTTATTGACGTATGGAGGAATCTCGGTATTTGTTGTGGCATTTGCTGTTTATCCACTGGCTGCGGCACTTTTTAAAGAAGCCAATTTACCCAAGCAAATAATTCCTGCCACACTGGCACTGGGCGGTGCAACTTTTACCATGACCTGCCTACCGGGAACAAACCAAATTCACAACATCATTCCAGGCTCCTATTTTGGTACAAACATTTATGCTGCTCCAATTGTTGGTTTAGTCTCAGGCTTTATCATCATGATTTTGGGTGTATTATGGATTAATTATCGTTTGAAAAACATTGGCCATTTAGGTTACGGGGAAAACCACACAAATGAACCTGAAGAGCAAGAAGAAGGCAACTTACCCTCATTTTGGATAGCCATGACACCCATTTTGGTTGTCATCCTAACAAACTACCTTTTTACCGAAATATTGATTCCTCGTTGGGATGTTAGTTACCTTAATTCGGATAAGTTTGGGCACATCAATGTTAATAAACTCACTGGAATTTGGTCCATGATAATCGCCTTAGTTGCGGCAAATATCACCGTATTATTAATTAACTTTAAAAAATTCAACAACCTAAACAAATCACTTACAGATGGAGCCATGGGCTCTATGCTGCCAACATTTAATACTGGTTCAGAAGTCGGTTATGGCGTGACAATCGCCTCATTAGCGGCTTTTGCCATTATTAAAGAAGCCGTCGTCAACATTTCACCAGGCAACCCCATGATTTCAGAAGTCGTTGCCATTAATGTTCTGGCAGGCATAACGGGTTCTGCCTCAGGAGGATTAACCATAGCTCTTGGCGCACTTGGCGACACCTACAACCAAATGGCTCAATCTGCGGGAATTTCACTCGACTGGATGCACCGTTTAGCCTCAATGGCATCCGGTGGTTTGGATAGCCTTCCTCACAATGGTGCAATTATTACCTTATTAACAATATGTGGCTTATCCCACAAACAATCTTACAAAGACATCGCCGTCGTCTCTTTGCTGATACCTGTGATTATGGTTTTTACTATGGCTTTTATTTTGACTATGATAGTATAGTCGCCATTGCAATTTGAGACTTTTTATGAAATCAACTACCAAACTATTGTTTCTAACCTTCCTAATTTTTAGTTACGGATGTTCCACCACTGCACATAAAACCAATAAAATTGTTGCCGGTGTTGATTACCACTCTTTTGCCAATACGGATGATGTGGTTATTACGCACATCAATCTAAATTTATCAATCGACTTTGACAACCACACAATTCATGGTCGCAATGCCATACAGTACAAACTAAAAAATCCCAATGCCAAAGAAATGATTCTCGACACGCGGGACCTTACCATCATTAGCATTGGCACACCCAATGGTCGGGGAGGCATAATTCCCGTTAAATGGCACATGGGACAAAAAAACAAAATGCTCGGGCAAGCTTTAATCATTGACTTACCAAAAAATGACCGCATTATTATTGAATACCTCACATCGCCAGAGTCCACTGGTTTACAATGGTTAACACCGCAACAAACCAGTTCTAAAAAATACCCATTTCTCTATTCTCAATCAGAAGCCATTCATGCGCGCAGCTGGATTCCACTGCAAGACACTCCACAAGTGCGTCAAACTTATTCTGCCACCATAAAAGTGAATAAAAATTTACGCGCAGTGATGAGTGCCTATAACAACCCCAAGGCTGATGAACGGTTTCGCACTTACTATTTTGATATGCCACAAGCCATCCCTTCGTACCTTATTGCATTGGCGGTTGGCAAGCTTGAATACAAAGCCATAGGGCCACGCAGTGGTGTTTGGGCAGAAAAAGTTTTACTAGACAAGGCTGCTTACGAATTTGAAGACACTGAAAAAATGATTAAAGCTGGCGAGGCCTTGTATGGAAAGTACGATTGGGAAACATACGACTTACTTATTTTGCCTTCAAGCTTTCCTTTTGGCGGCATGGAAAATCCGCGCTTATCCTTTATTACACCAACCGTTTTGGCTGGTGACAAATCTTTGGTTTCACTTATCGCCCACGAATTAGCCCATTCCTGGTCAGGCAATTTAGTGACCAATGCCACATGGCGGGATTTATGGCTTAATGAGGGCTTTACGACTTATTTTGAATCACGCATAACCGAAGTGGTCAAAGGCAAAGAAACCAAGGACATGGAAGCCGTACTTGCCTACCAAGATTTAATCGCGGAGATTCCAGAGTTATCAAAAAAAGACCAACACTTGGCTTTAGACTTACGAGGACAAGATCCAGATGATGCCTTTACCGAAATTCCATACACTAAGGGACGCCTGTTCTTAGATTGGTTAGAAAACGCTTTTGGTCGAGAAGTTTTTGATGAATTTATCAAAAGTTATTTTCACCATTTTGCCTTTCAAAGTATAACAACAGAAAATTTTGTCAACTACCTTAATGATAATTTACTAAAGAAACACCCAAAAACAGTCAGCTTAAAACAAGTCAAGCAATGGATTTATTCTCCTGGCATTCCAAAAACGGCGGTAATCCCTCATACACAGGTATTTACAGCTATTGATAACTTAACAAAACAATGGCTTAATAAAGACATCAAAACAAATGAACTGCCCACTAAAAACTGGAGCACACAAGAATGGTTGTATTTTTTAAATAATATGCCAAAAGAATTCAATTACGACAAAATGGTTGAACTCGACAAAACCTATGATTTAACCCACATAAAAAATACCGAAATTGCACATGTTTGGTATTTGCTAAGTATTCGCAACAATTACCAACAAGCTTTTGAAAATATGCGTCATTATTTAATCGAAATTGGTCGAAGAAAACTGATTGTCCCTCTTTATACAGAGCTTGCAAACAATGACAAGAATCGAGCTTGGGCTCAACGAGTTTACCAGATTGCCAGACCTGGTTACCACAGTTTAGCACAAGTTACAATTGATAAAATATTCGAAAAATAAGTCTATTTTAATTTTATTTTTAAATTTTAGCTAAAAAGTCAGGAAATAGTTGTTAATTTTTAGGGCTATACGTTAAAATCGCCGGCTCGTTGGAACAGACCAATGCTTTATTGTGTCTGATACATATAAATTTATTGAGGAAATCATGGTAACAATTAGATTATCACGTCATGGCGCTAAAAGAGCTCCATTCTATCACGTCGTAGCAGCAGATTGCCGCGCAAAACGTGACGGACGTAACTTAGAAAAAATGGGATTCTTTAATCCTGTAGCACGTGGACAAGAAGAAAGACTAAGACTTGATCTTGAAAAAATTCAAGCATGGGTAGATAAAGGTGCTCAGCTTTCAGATCGTGTTAAAACTTTAATTAAAGAAGCAAAAAAAGCAGAAGCTGCGGCTTAATTTAGGCATTCTTTAAAAATGATTAAAGGCAGTCGGGTATTGGTTGGAAAAGTATCTGGCTGTTTTGGTGTAAAAGGATGGCTAAAGATTTTTTCGTATTGCAATCCCAGAGAAAACATCACCACTTATAAAAGTTGGATTGTTGATGGCAAAGTATTTGATTCAGTTGAATCAAAAAGAAATGGCAAATTAATAGTTGCCAAGCTCAAAGGAATTGATGACAAAGATACCGCCATGACACTAATTGGTCAAAGTGTAGAAATACGCGAAGATCAACTCGAACAACTTCCGTCTAACCAGTATTATTGGAGAGACTTAATAGGGTTAAAAGTAACAAATACTAAGGGCATTGCTTTAGGTACAATTACCAACCTACTCGAAACAGGAGCCAATGATGTCCTTATCATCAAAGGTGAACGCGAAAGGTTGATACCGTACATTACTGAAAATGACAACAATAAAACAGTAATAGCAGTAGATTTAGATAACAAGACCATGACAGTGGAATGGCATGAGGATGACTAGTGAAATTTACCGTTATTACCTTGTTTCCACAAATGGTCGAAGACACACTGACTTATGGAGTCATTGGTAAAGCACTCGAAAAAGGCTTAATTGAACTGAAAACAGTTAATCCAAGAGACTTTAGTACCGACAAACATAAGCGTGTTGATGACCGCCCATTTGGAGGCGGTGCTGGAATGGTCATGATGTATGACCCATTAGCAGCAACTGTTGAACATTTAAAACAACAGGATAAAGAGTTAACATTAAGTTTTTTAAGCCCAGCTGGGAAAAAACTTAATCAAGGCACAGTTAATCAATTGGCGCAAAAGCATCATATTGTCTTGCTGTGTGGTCGTTACGAAGGCATCGACCAAAGATTTATAGACACATACGTCGATAATGAAATATCCTTAGGAGATTTTGTAATCAGCGGTGGAGAACTGGCAGCAGCTGTCATCATAGATGCAGTCGCTAGGCAGATTCCTGATGTATTAGGAGATGAAGATTCGGCAAAAACCGATTCATTCATGAACAATACTTTAGGTGCTCCACAATACACAAGATCGGCTTTATTGAAGACCGAAGGTGTTCCAGAAGTATTACTTTCTGGCAATCATGCAAAAATTGCCAAATGGCGAGAACAAAAAGCATTGGAAATCACCAAGGACAAAAGGCCCGACCTTTTAGGCAAAAAAACGTAAGATGGGCCCCGCCCATCATAAAAAAATATGGACAGAAATGTTCAAAACGGCAGAACCTCTGATTAATCGCCACCATTAGCTTGGTTGGTTTGTAGAATGAACGTTCTGGATTGTAAACCATGCAAAAAGCATGATTGATAAAGAGAATCGCAATGAGTGATATAATTAAACAACTTGAAGCAGAACAAATGGGCAAAGAAATCCCTGCGTTCAACCCAGGTGACACCGTAATAGTTGGTGTTAAAGTAAAAGAAGGTAAACGTGAACGTGTTCAAAACTTTGAAGGCGTTGTAATTGCTAAGAAAAATCGCGGCTTAAACTCTGCATTTACCGTACGTAAAATATCTTACGGTGAAGGCGTTGAGCGTGTATTCCAAACTTACAGCCCAATGATTGACAACATCGAAGTTAAACGACGTGGTGATGTCAGACGTGCGAAACTATACTACTTACGTGGTCTAGAAGGACGTGCTGCAAGAATTAAAGAAAAATTAGCAACCAAAAAAGGAGCATAATCATGGCTAGAGTCTGTCAAGTAACAGGAAAAAGACCAGTAACTGGTAACAACGTTCCTCATTCATTAAGAAAAACCAGACGTCGTTTCTTACCCAATTTGCACACACACAAATTTTGGGTTGAAAGCGAAAACCGCTGGGTTAAATTACGCACTTCTACCAAAGGCATGCGTATTATCGATAAAAAAGGCATTGATGCAGTACTTGCTGATTTGCGTAAGAAAGGGTTAAAGGTGTAAATCATGCGTGAAAAAATTAAATTAGTTTCAACGGCTACACACGTTGGTGGTAAAAAAGATGGTCAAAAAACAGGTCATTATTACACAACCACAAAAAACAAAAAAACAACTCCAGATAAACTTTCATTCATGAAATACGATCCAGTTGTTCGTAAGCACGTACTTTATAAAGAATACAAAATAAAATAGTCTTCTTTTAAGAGTAACAAATAAAAAACCTGCAATTAATTTAGCTAATTGCAGGTTTTTTTTATTCCCAATATGCATCTCTAAACTGTTAGCCTATAATAGTAAAATTTATAAAATCAACCTTATGTTAGATAAAATACTTAATGCACCAATCATTGCCCAATTAAAGCAGTGCCATTTATTTAAAGCCATGAATGAAAAACAGTTCGATTCAGTGATGAATCATTGCCGTTTGCAAAATCTTAAGGCAGATCAACTGCTCTTTCAACAAGACACAGAATTGACCCATATCTATTATTTGTATGATGGTGCAGTCAAATTATTTCGTTCAACTCGAAACGGTAATGAAAAAATAATTGAGGTGGTTCAACCCGGCAAACCCTTTGCCGAAGGCGTATTATTTGCAGGTTCACCCAAATACCCCGTTTCTTCTATTGCGATGAAACAAAGTATTGTCGTCAGCATTAAAGCCAACAAGTATCTTGATACCTTAAAAAGCTCGAATGATTTGTGCATCAATATGCTAGGTCACCTGTCGCAGCGTTTGCATTGGATGTTAAAAGAACTTGATAAACAAACCCTGCATAATGCCTCTTTTCGTATTGTGGATTATTTTTTAAATCAAGTTGCTGAGAATATTGATTCGGCGTATGATCTTTGTTTAACCATTCCTAAGCGTGATATTGCCTCTCGATTATCAATTAAGCCAGAAACCTTTTCACGAGCACTTAAATCTTTATTTAAAAAAGGATTAATTGACATGAAGGACAATCATATTATTTTAAAAGATGTTCACAAACTACGCGAACTCGTTGATTTAGAAGAAATTTAACTAAAAAAAGGCTACACATTAAATGGTAGCCTTTTTATATTCTTGTGAGATGCTAAAACTTAATAAATATCATGAACTGTGTTAGTCACATTAAACTTACCAGTTGGAGTGACCAGTCTATCGTCTTTTATGACTTTTTTAAGTTTCAAAGTCTTATCATCAACAACAACAATGGCAGATTTTTGATCTTTGGCATTCCAAACAGAGAACCAAACTTCATCGCCTTTGGCATTGTATTCTGGTTGAACCACTCGTTGTGCACCTTCAGCACCTAAATTTGCCCATTTGGCGATAGGTAATACAGTAAACCCTTTATCAAGGTTATTAATATCAAAAACTGCAGCACTTTGAGAGAATTTCTTATCTGGATTCAACGGAGCATCAACCCATAAATGATTAGATTTAGGGTGTGATTTTACAAACAATGATCCACCACCCATGCCTTTTAGGGTTCTAACTACTTTCCATGCATTTTTCTTATACTTCTTACTCTTTGGATCCGTTCCTAAGAAAGTCACGTGATCATTACCTAATGCACTGGTAACCCAAACAGGACCATATTTAGGATCGATTAGATTAGCACCACGACCAGGATGAGGTATCTTTGTCACATCAGTTAATGCCACTAATTTACGGTCTTTAGAGTCAATTACTGCAATTTTATTCGACTTATTAGCAGCTGTTAAGAAATAACGGTGAGTTCTGTCCCAACCTCCATCGTGCAAATAACGGGCTGCAGGTATAGTAGTGACAGATAAATTGTCTACATCGCTGTAATCCACTAATAACACTTTACCAGTTTCTTTAACATTAACAATAAATTCAGGGTGTTCATGCGAAGCAATAATAGCAGCTACACGAGGCTCAGGATGATACTCTTGAGTATCTACAGTCATACCACGAGTAGAAACAATATTAAGAGGTTCTAAGTTATCAGCATCCATAATGGTGTATTGTGGAGGCCAATAAGAGCCTGCAATAGCGTATTTATCTTCATAACCTTTGTACTTAGAAGTTTCAACAGAACGCGCCTCTAAACCCACCTTAATTTCAGCAACAATTTGTGGAGGATCCATGTACAAATCAATCATATCAATTTTTGCATCGCGTCCAATCACATAAATATAACGACCAGAGGCCGACATACGTGAAATATGCACAGCATACCCTGTATTTAAGGTATTAATAATTTCTTTTGAATCACCATCAATCAATGCCACTTTTCCAGCATCACGAAGCGTAACAGAGAAAATGTTTTTGATATTAATCTTATTCATTTTCTTTTTGGGTCTATCTTCAGGCTTTACAAAAACTTTCCATGAGTCTTTCATCTCTTTCATGCCCCATTCTGGAGGCATGGGTGGTTCATGCTGCAAGAAACGTGCCATCAAATCAACTTCATCTTTAGTTAAATCACCAGATGTACCCCAATTAGGCATGCCAGCAGGTGAACCATAAGTAATCATAGTCTTAAGGTAATCCGTGCCTTTTTTACGAGTGATATCGGTAGTAAGGGGTTTACCAGTGGCACCTTTTCTTAAAACACCATGACAACCTGCACAACGTTCAAAGAAAATCTTAGTAGCTTTTTTACCTTCTGCAACTGTCATTTTTGGACCATCTGTGGATACATACATCGTTGCATCATCAGGATTTATTCCAGAAGGAGCCCCTTCATAGCCTTGCTCATTTTTACCAGGGTGATCTGATTTTGCACCCGTTGGTACCGAGGCAACATGATCTTTTTTAACAGCAGCCACATCAGCAGCACTAACTTGAAATCCTTTATTTCCCCATGAATGAGTGACATAAGTAATAATATCAGCAACATCGGCATCCTTTAAATAGGAAAAATTAGGCATAACAGCATTATAAGTTTTCCCATTGACCGTAACAGGCCCTGTCAAACCACCAATAACTGTTTTTATGGTTCTGGTTTTATCTTTTAATGCAAAATCCGACTTTGCCAAAGGCGGAAATACACCTGGCATACCCAAGCCTGTTGTTTGATGACAGGCAGCACAATTTGAATTAAACAAACTTTTGCCTGACTCAACTTGAGCAGCTAAGTTTCCACTTAACATTTCTGCCTTGTGTGCCGCTGCTGAATCAACGGCTTGAACATTCAAACCCGCTAATAAGCTTGCAATTAACAAGGACTTCTTAATAATTTTCATTTTTACTCTCCAAATGTTGGTATTTACATATTGATAGGCACAATTGACCTAATTTGGAGATATTTTACTCTTCTTAAACTGGTTCAGCATTGACTTAAATCAACTCAAATATCTCTTATTGTTGAAGATTCAAAGGCATTAAGCTTTTGCTCTAAAATTCAATAGCATAGGATAAAGAAACATTTCGAGAAGGCTTTGACAAGGCATCAATAATCACTTCATCTTCGGAAAAATTTCGCACTTGTTGCCAGTTCCAATACTCTTTATCGGTTAAATTAAAAATACCCAATCGAATTCGTTGATTTTGAGAAAGTTTATAATCCACAAACAAATCAAATACACTGTACCCTGCTGGTACAAACAGACTACTTCGTCCTTGAGCAACACGATCTTGCTTCGCAACAAAAGTCGAGTAGAGGTTAACGTTCCATATATTATTAGCTGAATGCCATTGCAGGTTATTGACTAATTTGGCTGGAGAAATAGTGTTAAGTGGCTCATCACTGCTTCTATTAACCCCATGCGTCAAGCCTAAAGAAGTATAAGTGCTAAAAGAATCATTTATCTGCCATTGGTGACTGACCTCGATTCCTGAAATTTCAGCTTCATGTATATTTCGCGACTGAAACAATAAAATTCCGGTAGTTGGATCAACGCCAATACGTGCTTTTGTTTCTATAAAATCATTATATTTTGTTAAAAAAGCCGTGACATTAAATTGCTGCGACTCACCAAAATAACGAAAGCCCACTTCAAAACCATCAGATGTTTCAGATTTTAAATCTGGATTTGCAATCGCTTTAAGACGAAAAATTGGAATATTCAATCCAATATTAACATCTTCAAAAGGGGGCGCTCTAAAACCACGAACGTATTGTGCATAAATACTGGATTGATTATTAATTTCGTACATAACGCCGAGTTTTGGAGAAAAATCGAATTCACTAACTGACACAATTTGCGTATCCACACCATTAGCATCAAAAACAGTATCGCGAGTGGGCGTTAAATCGTAATAATCAAACCGTAACGCAGGAATAATCGTCCAAGAACTGTCTTCAATCTTAATTTCATCTAAAACAAACATCCCAAACTCATCCACTTGAGAATTTGGAAAATCCCGACGAGGAAAAACCTCTCCCAAAATAGATGACAAGGTAACATTTGTGGTTAAATTAGTTTCAGAACCATTGCGTAGTTCTTTAATATCGGCAACTTTATACTCAACACCATACACTAGGTTGTGTATCGCACTATTGGTGAGATATTGCTTGTTGAGATTCAACTCAATACCATAATTGCTTTGGTCAAATTCAAAATGACGGAATTGAGCCAAAGGCGTGCCACGACGTGAACTTCTTTGCTCAAAGCTGTCTTGATTAAAGCTAGTTTTTGCATAATAAGCACGAACCACGCCTTCATCAAATAAAGCATTATCAAGAATAAAATCATAATCCATTGACGCTTTAAAATTATTGCTGTCATCATCAGCCAATAATTGGGTGGTACGAGAAAAACGCCCCTGCCCTAAAAATGAATTAATCTGTGTTTGATTTTGTCTTTGCGTTGCGGATAAAGCAAAACTTAAATTATTACTACCAGAGGTATTAACAACAAATTTTGCAAACAAAGTCTGCTCATCCCAGTCTCCAAAATCTCGTTGTAAAGTGCTCGAATCATGATTCATCAATGCTTTGCCATCACGATGAGTTACTGAAACCACGGCTCCTAGCCTATCGCCATTCCACGCTGTTAATCCAGAAACAACACGACCATGGGTTTTGCCATCGTAACCCAGTCGAATCTTTGAATAGCGTTCATCATCACTTAAACGGGTTAAATCTTCAGGGTTCCAGGTCTTAATTGAGACAATACCGCCAATGGCATCACTGCCATACAACGTTGAGGCAGGTCCATTGAGAATTTCGATAGATTTAATCAAATCCGTTTCAGGAAACTGTGCAGTGGCATTGGAATAAGAACCAATAGAAAACTGTTTCGCATTGGTAATGCCATCGACCTCAATCGCCACACGGTTGTTACCAATACCACGAATATTGATGCCCGCATCACCAAATCGCGTGCCTGCATTCTCCATACTGATAGTGCTTTCGTAACGCAAAGCATCTCCAATATTCTCACTATTGGTTGCCGCAATATCTTCGGCAGTAACAACACTCACCGCCCCGACCACTTCCACAACGGGCCGTAACTGTTTATTAGCAACCGCCACAACGGTGGTAGAATCCAATTCGACTTTTGCATCATCTGCTAAAACAGAAAAACTAAAAGTGAAAGACAAAGCCAAATACAAAGGTATTTTTTTCATGGTAAAAACCCACATTAATTAATATGCGAGCAGTTTAGTCAAATGAGAATTTTTATCACTTGATGTGAGTCAACTATTTGAAATTTGCAAAATATAAAACAAAAACAATTATCACCCAGTAGCGCAGTGAAAAGAAAAATTTATTGTCCCGAAATATTATTAGAGTGTGTGAAAAAACAGTACTTTTGACCCATTTATTTCATTGTTGTTTTTGCTATAATAATAACACGTGATTAAGGAGATTAAAAATGAACACAAACAGTTTAACCGATAGGCTTGAGGTGGATTTATTGCGTTCCATGATTGTTATTGTGACCGTTGTTTTTTGTGTTTTATCTTTCTTGGCAGACGAAAATCCGTATCTTTCAAATGAAATTGCCCTGTGGATTTATTTTATTGCAATTTCTCCTCTGGTTTTTCTCTTTACTTTGAGCATTAAAAATCACTTAAAATTGACATTAGGAATGCTTTTATTGGCATTAACTTCGTGTGGCGTGCTGTACAGCATTTACAATTTCTCACGCTTTGTAGAGACTAATGGATACAAATCTTTTTTGCTTCTTGCTCATGCTACTACTATCCTGTACTTCTTTTACAATGCGTCCAAAACTCTAGGAAAGGAGAATGCCGTTATTGATTATAAGTCTGTTAAAGACAACCCAAATAAATCAAGCTCTCGAAAACTTACCAGACGCCGAAACCGACGGGAGCATTTGCGTGCTAAGAACTCAACTAGAATTAAATCAGGGCAGTATCGTGGTTAGGATAAGTTTTTGAGTTTACAAGAAAGTACCGCAAAGCCATTTCATCTCTTTTGATTCTCCCACGAATGATGCTTGTAACTCAAATTATATTACTGATGCAGATGATGTGGATTTAAATGGCGATAATAGCATCATTAATGGCGTTATTGATATCGGTGGTGATGAGTATAATGAGTTTATTATGACGGATAGTTTTGAATAAAGGCAATATTACTTGCTCAATGACTGCATATTTGAAAAAATAGCTCCTCTTTAACCACACTACCAATAATATGCCAATAATCACTGCTCAAGACATCAGTTGCCAACGTGGGAACTTTCTTTTGTTTAAGCCGGTGTCTTTTTCATTGGATTTTGGTCAGTCTTTACTCATCAGTGGTCCCAATGGTATTGGCAAAACCACTGTTTTGGAATCTATTGCGGGTTTACGAGGATTGCAACAAGGAAGACTAAGCTTCAAAGACCAGGATTTGTCGAAATTTAAAGACGATTGGTTTGAGAATTCACTGTATATTGGTCACAAAACGGGCAATAAGAAAGAACTCAATTGTTTGGAAAACTTACGCTCTTTTTTGCAGATACAAGGCATTGAAGTATTAGAGCCTCAAGCAGAACAGGCATTAGAACAAGTTGGGCTGGCAGGATACGAATACCAAATGGCTGGCAGTTTATCTGCTGGACAAAAAAAACGCTTGGCTTTGGCGCGTTTATTATTGGTTGATTTTTCTATTTGGATTTTGGATGAGCCGTTTGTCAATTTAGATGTATCCGGTTGCGATTGGTTGTTGAGTGTTTTGGATAATCACGTCAAAAATAACGGTATTTTGCTGATTACCGCTCATGACAATAAAGTCATCAAGAACAAAGTCACGCGTGAATTGATTTTGGAGCCTGCAGAATTATGAAGCCATTTTTAGCTTTAGTTAAACGCGACTTAACTTTGGGGTTGCGCCGAAAATCACAAATTTACCAACCACTGGTTTTTCAGCTATTGGTTGTTACCATGTTCCCTTTGGGTTTAGGTTCAGGTGCAAAAACCTTAGCTTTGATTGCCCCTGCAGTGATTTGGATTTTGGCACTGTTGGCAAGTTTGTTGACCTTGGATCAAATTTTTAAGAACGATTACGACGATGGCAGTGTCGAATCGTATGTGTTAACTTCTTATCCATTGCCATTGTCGGTTATGGCAAAGGTGATGGCGCATTGGTTATTATCAGGGCTGCCTCTGGTATTGTTTTCACCCATTATTGGCGTTTTATTGCACTTGCCTTCTTCCTCTTATGGCATTTTGATGTTGTCTTTATTGATTGGAACCCCTATATTTAGTTTTATGGGTTCGATTGGTTCCGCCCTAACGATGTCTCTCAAACATGGAGGGTTGTTATTAACCATCTTAGTGATGCCACTTTTAACACCTGTTTTGATTTTTGGAGCCAGTGCTGTAGTGGAAAGCGCGTTGGGTAATTCTGCAGCACAAGCTTTATTGTTGCTTAGTGGATTATTGATTCTGAGCATTACCTTGATTCCATTTGCCGCAGCAGCAGCAATTAAAATAAATTTAGAGTGATTTTATGCACATACAAAGAACAAACTTTTTAGTCCGGTTTTACCACCAGTTAGGCTCACCGCCTTCGTTTTATCGAATCAGTGGCTATTTTTTAAAGTGGTTATTATTTATTGCCATCGGATTAACTATTTGGGGTTTATACGATGGTTTAGTTTTAGCTCCTGCTGATTATCAGCAAGGCGATAGCTTTCGTATTATTTATGTGCATGTTCCTGCGGCTTGGATGTCGATGTTCATCTATGCCATCATGGGCGTTTGTGGTGCTATAGCCATTATTTGGCGCATGAAAATGGCAGAAGCCGTGATGCTTGCCTCCGCTCCAATTGGTGCATGGTTTACTGTTATTGCTCTAGTCACGGGTTCCTTATGGGGTAAACCCATGTGGGGAACATGGTGGGAATGGGATGCTCGCATGACCTCAGAGTTAATTTTACTATTCCTTTATATTGGCATAATGGCAACCTACTCGGCTTTTAGTGAAGACAACCGTAAAGCAGCACGTATGGCGGCACTCATTGCGGTGGTTGGGGTCTTTAATGTTGTCATAATCCATTTTTCAGTCAAATGGTGGTCTTCCATCCATCAGGGTAGCACCGTTTCATTAATGGGGAAACAACACATCACATGGGACATGTTACGTCCGTTGCT
>CAMZLQ010000039.1 GCA_947311585.1 uncultured Alcanivoracaceae bacterium
GAAGTGTTTTGTTATAAAGGCATTTTTATAACCAAAGCACCTATGCCAAATCTTCAACAGGAGGTTGGATAAAATTGCCCTGTAAATAATCTATGTTTAGTTTCCATAAATTAGCAGCTAAGCCTGCATTGTCAACACGTGAAACAACGACCTTATAACCTAAAACATGTGCTTTGTTTATTGTTTTTGATAAGTTGTCTGGGTTGTCTGCATCCAGTAAGGCATCGCCTTTTTTAAATGGTTTAAGTCGAATCCAACTGACATTAAGTTTTCGAGCAATCTTCCATGATAAGTTTGAACAGTCAAAATTAGATAAACACACCTTAATCTTAGCGTGATTTAATTCTCTTCCAACTTCGCCTAATATACTCATATATTCTTGCGCGTCTTGTTTATTAAATTGAAAAACAAGTGATTGTTCTGGCAAGTTTAATGAGTTTATTGTTTCAAGCTTTCTGTTTCGCATTTCTCTGGAATCAAACCCTGACATAACTTGGTTGAGTAATATTTTTACAGGATGATTTTGTTGTTCTCCGCTACGAATTTTACGAATGGCATGTTCTAAAGTAAACCGATCAAGCAACCTTAATAATCCTGACTTTTGAGCGGCTTCTAAATAATCTTCTGTCCCAAGTTCTTTTCCTGAGTCTGTTAAAATTCTTAACATGATTTGATGAATTTCTTGAGATTCATCTTCTGTGGAAACAATGCCTTGATAGTGCCATTTAAAGTTTCGTGTTTTAATGGAATTTTCAATTTGAGTCTTTAATAAATAGAATCTCTTTTCTTCTATCCCTTCCTCCAAAAAAGCAATGTTTTGATCTGAAATTCCATCAATGAGAATGTTTTCCGCTTTACGAATTAAATCTTCTTTCTCGGTTTTATTTGAGATGTCTGTCAATATAATGGCTGAAACATCAACAAAATAATCTTTTCCTTTTACTGAAAAATAGTTTTTTGATAACCACTTTTGTATGTTCTCAACCCAGTCATAAGCCCTCTTTCTTCCCATTGAAGCAGAACAAAAAACAAACAATCCATCGGTTACTTCGTATTTAAAATCAATTTCGGTCTTTCCAGTTGGTATGGTTTCAAACATTTTCCATCCAATTTTTTTAAAACCTTGAAAGCCGAGTTTTTTTCTTATTTCATGTTTGTTTTTAATTTTTAGCCAAATTATCGAAGCCTCGGGGTTTCTTTTGTTGTCATTAAAAAACACCTGTAACTTATCAAGAGCATCTTCTTCTAGGTTATGGATAGTTGTGTCTTTAGGTTGTGTGGCAACTTGTCTTATTGAGCTGCGTTGCATTCTGTTCTTTAATGCTGCGACCAAAAGCTTTGGATTAATCGGTTTGGTTAAAAGGTCATCTGCTCCAGAATTTAAAACCTTCATACGCGACTCTAAACTTGTATCTGCAGTCAAAAAAACAATCGGCAGGTTTGTAAAACTTGGCTTTTTACGGATTATTTTAACAAGCTTATCTCCTGTTATGCCCTCAAGATTTAAATCCATCAATATTAAATCTGGTTTAAAAGACTCTAGCACGTCAAGAATATCTTCGGCTTTGGTAATGGATTTTACCGTGATGTCTGCTTCGATTAAGATGTGTTCAATCAAAAGTATTTGAGCTTTATCGTCTTCAACAAACAAGACTTTTTTAGATGAAGAACCAGAGCTCACTTCAAAGAAGTAGTGACTTAATTCTGAAAATTTCTCAGGTGTTATAAACTCAATATTACGATTCAGTAGCATAAGCCTTTTTTCTGAGTCTAAATTCTCCCCGATACATATAAAACGATTTCTATCATTCTTTTTGGAGTCTATTATTGGCAATACTTTGTTTGTTTGCTTTTCCTCAAATAAAACTATATTGTTTTCAGAATTAAGTAATAATTCGTATAAACCTAAATCAGACATGGTTTTTATGTGCTTAGACAGGTTTGAATTTAGAGTTGTAATCTCTGAGGAAAGGCTGTAAAGAGTGGTTTTAATATTCATATGGGTTTTATATATTTGTTGTTATCGTGTTTAGTAGTTGATTATAATTAAATGGCTTTAACATAACATTAGTAAAGCCATTTTCGATGAATTGTTGTTTTGCCTCATTTGAAGGCATTGCTGACATTAAAACAACTGGTACATCGTATTTGTTGTTTCTCAATTCTTTTAAAAAGGTTGGGGCTTTTGCTGCCCCTACATTTAAATCAGTTAAAATTAAATCAATATTGGTTTTTATTAGAATGGATTCCGCATCAAAAAAACTCAATGCAGTGATAACTTTAAGTTCGGTTTTGTCTAAGAACGCTTCAATCAAATCAAGCACATCTTGATCGTCATCGATAATCAGCAATGTTTTTGTTTGCAAGCAAATGACTTGAGATGGAGTTTTATCTTCTTGGTTTACAGAAGGCTCTTTTATGGGAAGCAACAGTTGAAAGACTGAACCTTTATTTCTAATCGACTCTTTAAGTTGCAGTTGTCCGCCAATGGCTTTGGCTAGTTTTTGGCTGATAAACAACCCTATTCCTGACCCCTTTCCATCATTTTTATTAACCCTCTCCCAAGGATTGAAAATATTGTTTTGTTGTGCGACATCAATTCCTATTCCTGTATCAGATATTAAAAACTCATATTGGTCTTGAGAAACGTGACAACTTATCTTTACTGAGCCTTGATTGGAGTATTTAACGGCGTTATTGAGTAAGTTGATTAATATTTGCTTAGTTCGAGTAATATCAATATTAAGGTTACAACTTTGGTTGCTCTCTGCACTAACAAGAATATTTTTTGATAACGCTGCAGGTAAAATGGTTTCCACCAAAGACCCGAGAAAATCGTCAATATTAATGGTCTCAATATGAGTTGACATGCTGTCTACTTCAGTTTTTCCAAATAACAAGGTGTTTTCAATTAAGTGCTGTAAATAGATTGAGTTTCTGTGTATCACTTGCAAATTATGGTTGCTTTCATCGTCTTCTAATAACAGCTCACAATATCCTAGAATAGCCGTCAACGGTGTTCCCAGTTCATGAGATAACATAGCAATTAAAGTGGCTTTTTCTTGGTTTGATTTGTTTAATTTTTGTTTTGCTCGTTCCAGTTCTTGAGCTATTCTTTTGAATTTGTTTTTAGAAATATTATCTTCGTGAGCAAATTGTTGGTATTTTTGAGTAACTTGAAAAATTTCGGACTTATCAACAAATATCAAGTAGTTTTCATTGTGTTGTTTTATGAAGTAAATATTGCAAACACTTTTTTCACTCAAGTTATAAAAAGGAATTTCAAACTCTTCTTTGTACATTTCAGGCAAAAAAACAGGCAGAACTTCAAGAACATTTAACCCTTTTTTAGGAAGGGTTAAACCAAGTTGCTGGGGTTTTCCATATATGTATTCAATTAGTAAATCATTAGTTAATTGTAAACAGAAAAAACCCTGCTTTTCCTTATTTTGCAGAAGAAAATTTTTAACCACCTCTGGTATCATAATGAACTCAACAACAAAGATGCCAATTTAGTAAAGCCTGCTTCAACATTTTCGCCTGTTTTGGCACTGGTTTTGTAAACCGCATAATTAAACTCTTTTAATGAGTTGATTTCAGACTCTTTTATTACCCACTCATCAACTAAATCAGATTTGTTAATAAAACAAACAGATGGAACTTGTTTTATTTCAGGTAAAGAGTTATTTATCGTTTCAAGAATTTTAAAAGACTCTGGCTCTGTTCCATCTAATACCCAAA
>CAMZLQ010000040.1 GCA_947311585.1 uncultured Alcanivoracaceae bacterium
CGTGATAGCCGTGTTTCTTATAAAAGTCCACACCAGATAAAGTTGCCATTAGTTCGGTTTGGTTAAATCCTTTTTTTATTGAATATTTATAGAGTGTGCTTTGGTTGACGCTTACGATAAATCCCACTTACCAGATTGGCTTTGTTGGTTTTAAATGACGATTTAAGATTAAATACTTCGATAAATGGTATTACAAGGCCATCGGAATAGTAGATAATCTAAAAAAATACTTCAAAAACTTGAAATAGAAGTATATAAAGGGTTTGCCTAAGCGAAATATTTTACCATCGGCATAAACTCAATAGTGTTACCGTCATTCATGGTATGAATAATGGTTTTATCACCGTGATAGCCGTGTTTCTTATAAAAGTCCACACCAGATAAAGTTGCCATTAGTTCGGTTTGGTTAAATCCTTTTTTTATCGCTTCGAGCTCACAGTTTTTGATAATCTTGTGACCCAGTCCCTGACGAGAAAATTCAGGATGAATAAAAAAGGCTCGAATCTTTGCAGCCTCTTTGTTGGGGTTAAGTTTTTCAGGGTTTCGTAAATTGTTATCATCGCTGCCAAATAACGTTTTCCGAAAGCTCCAGCCACCGCAGGCAATGAGTTGAAAGTCTTTTTCAATGACAAAATATGTCTGGTCTTTGATGAGTTGGGTATCCACTCCAAAAGCACTTTTAAGAGCGGATTCTATGGTGTTTTTATCATAAAACTGTCCACCAAGTTGCCGAGCGGATAGTGCAATAAGATAAGTAATTGCATCAACATCCTCTAGTTTTGCATAGCGTAAATATGACATCAGTCTTTAGGGTAAATCCAACCAGATATTTCGGCACCTGTTTGATTGCTTTTCTTGTTGGGAGCAACATCAATCAAAGTATAGTGCCCATTGACTTCAAATAAGCTAATTTTACGGGCGTACTTTTTAGGTTTTTGCCATTTTTTGTTGTCGTAATTTTCTTCTGCCAGTGAAACAGTGCCTTTTTTGAGGTTAACACCTACCACAACTGCGACATGACCGTGTTGCCACAAAGGGTTGCTGCGGTCTGGGTAGTAAATGACTAAATCACCAGTTTTTGGTGCGCGCGTTGCCGTGCCATTTATAGAACGAGCTAATGGAAATTTTTCATTAGTGCGAATGTTTTTTCCTTCAGTTAGGTAAATAATTTCATGAGCGCTGTCAATGCTACCATAAGTAATTCCCTTATTAACCATCCACCAACGGCGTGAGTATTCGACACATTGGTTAATTAATCCGATGTAATGTAAGTTGTCGTCTTTCGGGCTGCTTTTATGAATAGTGACTTCGCCTGTTGTGAGGTTTAAAAACGAATATTCATTCTTAATGCATTCGGAACGACAATTCGAATAGGCATCAATACCATTGGCTGACCCCAGTATTTTGCCAAAATCAGTAACGCAATCAACATCGCAGAGCTGTTTGTTTTTCTCAAACATGGCTTTGCTTTGCTCTTTGGAAAAGGCTAGTGGTTTGGGACGCAGTCCGTAACCATCGGTGTTGGGAAGTTGAGCAAAACAAGCAGAAGTTACTAATAATAAAAGAATGAATTTCATGTTTTATTCTCCCGTAAAGTTGGGCTTTCTTTTTTCCAAAAAAGCCTTAGTGCCTTCTTTCATGTCTTTGGTGGAACAGGTTACGGCAAAGGCTTTGGCTTCAAACTGCAAGCCTTCGGGTAAACTGCATTCTGCACCGTGATTTATGCTATCAATTATGCATTGCAAAGCAACAGGTGCACTCAAGGTCAGTTGTTTCGCCATTTTTTCAACGGTAGTAAGTAATTCATCTTGTGTGGTCACTTTGTTGACTAAACCAATTTCGTAAGCTCGATTGGCATCAATCATGCCACCCATAAGGTTCATTTCCATGGCTCGACCCTTACCAATTAAACGTACAAGACGTTGCGTGCCGCCAAATCCAGGGATAACCCCTAATTTAATTTCTGGTTGTCCAAACATGGCATTATCAGAAGCAATGCGTACATGGCAACTCATGGCAAGTTCGCAACCGCCACCTAAGGCAAAACCATTGATAGCAGCAATTACGGGCTTGCAACTTTGTTCAATATTGTTCATGACTTTTTGACCGTATTCGGCAAAAAACATGCCCGTTACAGCATTGGATTGGGCGAGTTCGGAAATATCAGCACCAGCAATGAATGATTTCTGTCCGCTGCCAGTGATGATTATTGCAGCGATAGTTTTGTCCGTTTGCGCATTGCTAATCGCTTGGTTGATTTCAACTAAGGTTTGGTGATTTAAGGCATTAAGCTTATCGGGACGATTAATGGTTAAGGTTAAGATTTTATTAAGGGTACTTAAAAGGATGTTGGACATTGCTGTGACTCTATAACGATAAAGCTGTAATTATATCAATTATTGAACTCAAAAGGGATAAATGAGTCTATAGAGTTGTTAATATTTAGCCTGTGGCATAAAATACGCCCCTTTTTAAGAAAAACAACATCGAGGATTGACAGATGAATTTTAAATTATTACTAGCTGGAATTATTGTCATAACAACGACATTTGTATCAGCTCAAGATAAAACGAGCAAAGACATTAAATTTGATAAAAATAAAACCAGTTACGCTTATGGCTATCGCATTGGCTTAGAGTTTTTAGGAAAAAAAGGCAGTGAGTTTGAATTAAACACTGACGAAGCAATAAAGGGCATACGTGATGCGGCAGCAAAAAAAGACCCTGCGATTTCTAAAGAAGACATGGTCTTGAATTTTCAAGCTTACCAAAAGAAAATGGAATTGAAACAATTAGAAGCGTATAAGAAATTAGCTGCATCTAATAAAAAGCGTTCAGACGATTTTTTAAATGCTAATCGTAAGAAGAAAGGCATTAAGGAATTGGCATCAGGTATTCAATACCGAGTGATTGAAGACGGTAAAGGCAAGCACCCAACACTGGATAGCGAAGTTGTGATTCATTACCGTGGGTCTTTAATTGGCACAGATAACCCTGATAACTACCAAGAGTTTGATTCTTCATTTGTTCGTGGTGAACCAAAATCAATTAAAGTCGGTAACTCCTTAAAAGGCTGGCAAGAAATTTTGCCGTTGATGAAGCCAGGAGCCAAATGGCAAGTATTTATTCCACCTGAACTCGCTTATGGAATCAGAGGACAACGTCCCATTGGACCAAATGAAGTGTTAATCTTCGATATTAATTTATTGAGTATTAAGTAAACATTGTATTTGACTTATATGGTTAAATATTGTGCTACAAAAAACAAAGGCGGAGTAATGCAAATTACTCCGTTTTTTTATGTTTAATATTCGCAATAAAGACAAGCTTTACACTAATTTAAAGTCTGTCTTAAAAACAGAATTGATTCCAACAGAAATTTGGCAGGCATCCGGCCATGATGAATTTAGACCTGCAGCTGTACTCGTTCCATTATTTTGGCAAGATGAAGAAATACATATAATGTTAACCAAACGTTCAGAACAACTTAAACATCACTCAGGGCAAGTGAGTTTTCCTGGTGGTGGATTTGATGAGAGCGATATTACCATACGACAGGCAGCTATTCGTGAGACAAAAGAAGAAATTGGAATAGATGCCGCTTATATAGAAGTGGTTGGTTATTTAGAGGATATTGAAACAAATTCAGGGTTTTACGTTACTCCTTTTGTCGGCATATTGAAAGAAGGATTTACAGTTGATGCAAACGATGATGAAGTGGCAGAGGTGTTTTCTGTGCCCTTATCGTTCTTTTGTGATGAAAAAAACTGCAAGAAAAAAAGCGCTAAATATCAGAACAAAACAGTTCATTATTACGTTTATCAGTACAATGATTATACAATTTGGGGTGTAACAGCTGAAATTATTGTAAAATTAGTCAAGAAAATAAAAATAAATCAATAAAACTATGTCAGAACAAAAAAAAGGTAAGCTATTTATAAAAACACACGGTTGTCAGATGAATGAGTATGATTCATCCAAGATGCAAGACGTGTTGGTTGATTCTTATGGGTTAGAGATTACACAAATCGAAGAAGAAGCTGATGTTATTTTATTAAACACCTGTTCAATTCGAGAAAAGGCACAAGAAAAAGTTTTCTCGCAATTAGGCAGATGGCGTAAGCTTAAGGAAAAAAATCCTAATTTAGTGATAGGAGTGGGTGGGTGTGTTGCTTCACAAGAAGGCGATAATATTATAAAACGTGCCCCTTATGTGGACATGGTGTTTGGCCCACAAACTTTGCACCGTTTGCCCACAATGCTCAAAGCCGTTAATGACGAGCAAAAACCACAAATGGACATTAGTTTTCCTGAAATAGAAAAATTTGATAATTTGCCAGAGCCTCGTAAAGAAGGGCCTTCGGCTTTTGTATCAATTATGGAAGGCTGCAGTAAATATTGTACATTTTGTGTTGTGCCTTATACGCGTGGCGAGGAAGTTTCTCGTCCGTTAGACAGTGTTCTTGCCGAAATAATGGAATTAACACTGCAAGGCGTTAAAGAAATTAATTTATTGGGTCAAAATGTCAACTCCTATCGAGGGGAAACTCACGAAGGAGAAATCGTTGATTTAGCCCACTTGATTCATTACGTGGCAGCCATTGATGGCATAGAACGCATACGTTTTACCACCTCCCATCCGGTGGAATTTACCGATGCATTAATAGAAGCTTACCGCGATGTACCGAAATTGGCTAACTATTTACACCTACCTGTGCAGAGTGGATCAGATAGAGTGCTATCAGCAATGAAGCGTGGGCATACAGCCATAGAATACAAACAAAAAATTCGCAAACTGCGTGAAGTTCGCCCTGATATATCGTTGTCCTCTGACTTTATTGTGGGCTTTCCTGGTGAAACAGACAAAGAGTTTGAAGCCACAATGAAGCTGATTGAAGATGTTCGTTTTGACCAATCTTTTAGTTTTATCTATTCCAAACGACCCGGAACACCCGCAGCAAATATCGAAGATGAAATTCCATTATCCGTTAAAAAAGAACGCCTGCAACGCCTGCAAGCCACGATAAATGAATTTGCTGCAGAAATATCACAGGATATGATTGGAGGTGTGCAAAAAGTTTTAGTTGAGCGTGTTTCTAAAAAAGATGAAAAACAACTCTCTGGTCGTACAGAAAATATGCGTATCGTTAATTTTGATGGGAATCCTCGATTAATAGGACAACTAATTGATGTTGAAATCACTGAAGCCTACCGCAATTCATTACAAGGGAAAATAGTCACGCAATGAGCAAAAAAGTCATCACAATCCCAACATCAAATAATGATGTATTGACTAATTTATACGGAAATCACGATGAGAATATTAAACTGTTGTCACACACAACTAAAACTCAAATCCATGCCCGTGGAAATAAAGTTCAGATAGAAGGTAATCAAGAGCAAATTGAGCAAGTGCAGCGGTGTCTGGATTTAATGTTAGAAGAAGCCCAAAATCAATCATTAGATTTAGCAATGACACATATAATTTTACAAGGAAATTACCAAACTGCCACCAATAATGATGAAGAAGTTATTGAAGTTGAAAATGTCAAAATTCAAACCAGAAAAGGAGTTATCACAGGACGTTCACCCAATCAAAAGCTCTACTTGCATAATATCGTTACACACGATGTCAACTTTGGTGTAGGACCAGCTGGAACGGGTAAAACATATTTGGCAGTGGCTTGTGCCGTTGAAGCAATTTTAAATCAAGAAGTCCAACGTATAATTTTGGTACGCCCAGCAGTAGAAGCAGGGGAGCGATTGGGTTTTTTGCCTGGAGATTTATCCGATAAGGTAGACCCATACTTGCGTCCACTTTACGATGCATTGTACGAAATGCTCGGTGTAGAAAAGGTCGAGCGTATGATGGAAAAAAATATTATTGAAGTGGCTCCACTTGCTTTTATGCGTGGTCGCACACTCAATAATGCTTTTGTGATACTCGATGAAGCACAAAATACCACCGTCGAACAAATGAAAATGTTCCTCACTCGAACAGGATTTGGCACAACTGTCGTGGTCACTGGTGATGTCACCCAAGTGGATTTGCGCAAAGGCGAGACATCAGGCTTAAAGCACGCACTTGAAGTGCTATCGGATGTTAGGGATATTAGCTTTAGCCATTTTGAATCAAAAGATGTCGTGCGTCATAACCTCGTGCAAAAAATTATTGATGCTTATGAAAAGGCTTAGTTGATTACAACGCCTTTTCTAAAATCTCTCGGCTAACAACCAAATCAATATCTCTATGCTCACCCAAAGCAACCATCTTGTGTTGTTTTAATTTAGCTAAAATAGCATCAATGTCACTTGCTCCTAAACCCACATCAGACAGGCAAGTTGGCACTTGCATGGTTTGAAAAAATTCAACTGTTTTATCAATGGCTTGATTTATTATTTCATCATCTGTACCGCACAGATTCCACACCCTTTGACCGTATTGAATCAGCTTTTCACGCTTTTGCTTGCATTTGATTTTCATCACTGCAGGAAAGACAATAGATAATGTTCGCGCATGATCAATTCCATGCAAAGCGGTCAGTTCATGACCAATCATGTGAGTTGACCAATCTTGAGGCACGCCAACACCGATTAAACCATTAAGTGCCATCGTCGCTGACCACATGATGTTAGCACGAATTTCTAAGTTGTTTTGGTCGTTTAACACACGAGAACCTTCTTCAATCAGAGTTTGCAAAATGCCTTCGGCAAAACGGTCTTGAATTTTGGCATTAACAGGATAAGTCAGGTATTGTTCTACCGTGTGCACAAAAGCATCAATCACACCGTTACTTATTTGACGATTAGATAAACTTAACGTCGTCTGCGGGTCAAGAATTGAAAATTGTGGATACGTGTGAACAGAACCAAAAAACAACTTATTGCCATCACGGGTCATGACACTGCCAGAATTGCTCTCCGAACCTGTTGCAGGCAAAGTTAACACCGTACCAAAGGGCAAAGCAGATTTAATTTTTAATTGTTGGGTCAAAATATCCCACGGGTCTCGAGAATTGTCCTCATCGTTGAACAAGGCCGCCGCCGCGATAAATTTGGTCGCATCAATTACCGAGCCACCACCAACAGCCAACAAATAATCAATCTTATGTTGTTTAATAACATCCAAAGCCTTCATCGCCGTATCGTAAAGTGGATTAGGCTCAATGCCAGAAAAGTCAAACCACTTATATTCCGCTAAAGCAGATGAAACCTGCTCATAAACACCGTTTGTCTTAATCGAACCACCGCCATAAATAACCAAAACACGAGCATTAGCAGGTATTTCTGATGTGATTTTTTCAATTTGACCGATGCCGAAGTGAATGCGTGTCGGATTATAAAAGGTAAAGTTATTCATGATTATAAGGACTAAAAAGGATGGATATTATAGTTTAAATAACAGCAATTGTCATAGCTTAAAAGGCTTAAAAATTTATCGATACAACAAAAGTCATGGTTTTAACCGGTAGCTTTATGTTTTTTAGTTGAAGTTTGAGTGGGATAAATCCCACTAACCAGTTTGGCTTTGTTAGGATCGTTGGCTTTAGCCGACGTTTTTTTGTCTTTGTTGGGTTTGTGTGGGATAAATCCCACTGACCAAATAAAAGTACAGTAGGCAGAAATACGTAAAATTATTGAAAATATTGTTGTTGTTGTTGGGTATGGTAATTGTATAATTCACCTTATTAAACGTATAAACGGAAAATTTTAATGAAATCAAAACCAATAACTTTTTTAGCAAGCTTGGTATTCTTTAGCGTTGTCAATGCACAATCAGATGTCTTATTCTCAAATGGGTTTGAGTTTCTTGCTAGTCTCAACGATACTGGCATAACTTGGGATGCTGATAATACATCAGGCAACAACTCAACTTGCTCCAGTAACCTCAGCTCACCTCAAGACTGCAACTATGGCAGAGATGATAACCACAATGATGACAGCGATGGGCATGCAGGCTTTAGTTTTACCAAGCTTGATGCTACAGGTACACCACTTCCTGACCAAACTGTCGATTATGCCACCACTGTTTGGGCATGTGTTAAAGACAATATTACGGGTTTGGTTTGGGAAGTTAAAACTACTGCAGCAGGTATTCACAACCAAGATAATACCTACTTATGGGGTGGATTAACAGCCATTGGTCGGGATCATCCAAATAGGCAAGGCACTTACTATGACCCAAGTTGGAATGATTTAGTCCAAGGCTCAAACACAGAAAACCTTTGTGGATTCGATAACTGGAGACTACCTACTGTTGCCGAATTATCATCGATTGTCAACAAAGGTACGTCAGATCCAATGATAGATACCAACTATTTCCCTAATACCTCACCCACGAGGTTTTGGACATCAGGACCTGTTGCTAACTCTCCTTCTAAAGCTTGGTGTCTTTACCTTAGAAACGGCTATGACGGTGGTTTGAGTCGAGACAATGATTTTCGTGTGCGGTTAGTGCGTTCTGAATAGTAAATTTTTAGGTTTTATGGTGCAGCGTGATGCAAGACTATGGTTATGAAATAAAATAAACACGAATATGGTAATATCAAACAATGAATGAGGAGCTAGATCCTAAACTGAGGAAAAAAATGAAATATATAATGACAACACTAATAACATTAACCATCTCACAATCAGTATACAGTGTAAGAATTTGTGAAGACTATATTACGGATGAATGGCCTGATTCGCGTTATAATGTCCAAATACTGTCGGGTGATAATGTCGTAATAGATAAAATAACAGGCTTGATGTGGAAGCAGTGTAGCGAAGGTTTGTCAGGTGCTGATTGTTTAACCGGTGCTGCAACCATGCAAACGTGGCAACAAGCACTTGCCATTCCTGAAGTAGTCAACACCGTAGGTTTTGCAGGATATAGTGATTGGCGTTTACCAAATATAGAAGAATTAAGAAGTATTTCAGCCATTAATTGCTATAATTCCGCTATAAATGTAGTGGTATTTCCTAATACAAGTAGCAATTATTGGTCATCTTCGCCTGTTGAAGTCTTTCCTACTGGTGCGTGGATAGTTTCTTACATTGATGGTCAAGATAACTACCGTACTCGAGACCTAGACGCTCGTGTTCGATTGGTTCGTGCTGGGCGGTGATTTTGTTACTTTTATAAAAACCTAGAAACCTTTGCATAACTCTATCACCAGTTAAACAAAGGTTTCTTTAAATTTGGTTTTTACAAAGAAAATTCGATAGAAAATATTTGTAAAATCTATGGTCTGTATTTGCTGGATTATAACAAGGGTGTTTGGAATACCTTCTGATTAAAATCGTGTACAGGCAGATAATGATCAACAATCAATAAGGCAAATAAAATCATCAAATACCAAATCGAAAACTTAAACACTTTCCATGGTAGCATTGGGTCAGTTGATGTGCGCATTTGCCAAACCAGTTGTAAAAAACGCGCCCCCAAAATAACGGTTCCAATGAGATAAACCCAACCACTCATGCCGACTAAATAAGGAAAAACACTCAATAAAAACAATAAAATGGTATAAAAAACCATGTGCAACCAAGTGTGCTGGATGCCATGTGTTACTGGCAACATGGGAATTTTGGCTTTGGCATAATCATCGACTCGGTGGATTGCTAACGCCCAAAAATGCGGTGGCGTCCACAGGTAGATTATGCCGAATAATAATAAGGCATCGCCCGTTAAATTGCCCGTAATAGCAGTCCAACCCAGCACGGGAGGAGCAGCACCTGCAGCACCGCCAATAACGATGTTTTGTGGTGTAATGCGTTTGAGAAAAAAGGTGTAGATAAAGGCATAGCCAATTAATGATAAAAAGGTTAAAACCGCTGTTAATACATTGATTTTCCAAACTAAAACGCCCATAGCAAACGCACATAATAATGCTGCAAAAACAATCACATTAGTATCAGTTAAGTCACCTTGTGGCAAAGGTCTATGTTGGGTACGCAGCATAATGGCATCAATTTTTTGGTCGGCCCAATGGTTAATGGCAGCCGCCGCAGAGGCGGCAAAGCCAATACCAATGAGTCCAAAAAACACCTTATCCAAAGGAGGTAAGCCATTATCAACCGACAATAACATTCCAACTAATGCGGTAAAAACAATAAGCAAGACAACTTTAGGTTTAGTTAATTCGAGGTATTGATTAAATTTTGATTGGCTCATGATGTTTTGCGGGTTTTATACAGTAAAATTACTAGCGATAACAACAATAAAGCTGCCACGCCGTTATGTGCAACGGCTACAGGTAGAGGTAAACCCAATGTCACGTTTGAAATTCCCAGTGCAATTTGAATGCCTAACAAGGATAAAACAGTGATGCCTAATGGCATTAATTCACGGTTTTTCATTAAGCGTGCTGATAACCAAATTAAGTACAGAGACACAAGGATAAAACCCATGCGGTGCGTCATTTGTATGGCAATACGAGCTGGTGCATCCAAGACGCCATATTCGTAATTAATACCAAGTCCACGCCACAAGACAAAAGCTTGTGAAAAATCCATGGGTGGAATCACGAGTCCATTACACAAAGGAAATCCAACACAAGATAGAGCCGCATAGTTAGAACTTGTCCAACCACCAAGCATAATTTGTAGCACCACTAAAATTAATGCAAAGACCACCATGGATTGTTTTACATGCCCGCCATAGCGGTAGGGACGAATAGTATTGGAGGTGGATAATGCCAGCCATGTGAGTAAGCAGAGGGTTAGCATGCCACCCATCAAATGTCCCATAACAATAATAGGTTTGAGTTGCAGTGTTACTGTCCACATGCCAAGAGCGGCTTGGAATAAAATGACAACACTTAACATCAAAGGTAGGGTTATTGGCATTTCATCACGCTTTTTAAATGCCCAGATAAATAGTGCTAATACAATAAGCCCTAACGTACCTGCAAAATAACGGTGCACCATTTCCTTCCAAGCTTTATGCGCTTCTAGCGCACGCTCTGGAAAGGCTTGGTTGGCTTGGGCAACATCATCAACATGAGTTGGAACTGCAATTTGACCATAGCAACCAGGCCAATCAGGACAGCCAAGGCCGGCATCGGATAAGCGTACATAGGCACCAAGGATAATAACGCATAAGGCAAATAAAACACCAAACCATGCCAATTTTGAATAATTTTTCATAGGGGTTTAATTTAAATTTTTGAATTTTGTTTTTTTATTTTACTTGATAGCTTAATAAAATGCCATTAACCGTTATTTTTTCGGGCACGAAGTAATAAACCTAAATCTTTAATCACGTCTCGTGGTTCAAAACCTTTTGGATAAGACATCATTAAAAATCCCTCAGGAGCTAGTAGATATAAGCCGTTTCCATCACCTAAAGATTGTGAAGAGAGTGTCGACAAAATCGTACTTAAATCTTCAGTTGCTGCATAAGATTGTTGCTCAATTGAAGTGTATTGAGCAGGAATAATGAGTTTGTCATCGTCGGGATGAAGAACAAGCAGTTTAACTTGTTTCATTTTATGCCCCTTGGTTAATCGAATTCTATAAAGAGTATCTAGCATCCTCATGCAATCCTCATTGCATTCACCGGTGTGTGCATAAATAATGGTCCAATACTCTTCAAAAGGCTTTAAGCTTTCTTTAGTGGTTATTTTTATCGGAGGTCTGATAAAGTTGCCGTAATTTTTGAATGATTTTGGCGAATAATCAATAAGTTTTGAGTTCATTATTATTGCAACAATAACGGGAGTAATAAAAAGAAAAGCTAAAGCGATAAGAGTGAGTTTATTCTTGGTTTGTTTTTGCATTTTTAGGGTGTGAAAATAATAATTTGCCGATTTTAACACAGGCATTCAGAATACATGGCGTCATTGGATAATTTAGACTTATTTTAGGCATGAAAAAAGGCTACCGTGTGTGGAAGTAGCCTTTTAAGGTAGTCATACTTTAAAATAGAACAAATAGGGAATGGGGGTTCTATTCAAAGCTATTACAACTGCGTCCATTGTAGTCTTTTTCACAAAATAAAGTGTGACTTGCGTCACAATAAAAGCCAATTGTAAAAAATTGTTATAAAACAATCTAAAATAAATCATCTTCTGTTTCTGTATCCAGTTCAATGGCTTGAGTTTCAGTGCTTTCTTCTTCTGGCAAATGACCCACAAGAAAATACTCTAACTTGGTATTACTTTTACCTGGAGCGGCTAATTTACCTGTTGTTGGGTTGATTTTGGCGGCAATAACCCCAGGAGGAATGGGGCGCTGGTATTCGGAAACACCGGCAAGTGCCACGCGCATAAAATCAATCCAAATAGGCAAAGCAACGCGGCCACCATATTCACCACGGCCCATTTCTTCGGGTGTATCAAAGCCGACCCAAGCATGAGTAACAATAGTGCGTTGATAACCATTAAACCACGCATCGCGTTGATCGTTTGTTGTGCCCGTTTTTCCTGCCAAGTCCTGCCGCTTGAGTGCCATTGCTTTGTAGCCTGTTCCTCGTTTTACGACGTCCTTCATGAATGATTCTATAATAAACTGGTTTGCAGCACTTATAACTCGTGGAGGGTAAATAATTTCCAGTTCTTCTTGAGGATTAACTGCGTTGAGAGAGTTCTTTTTGTCGTTGCTATCTTGGCTTTCTTGATTTTCCTCATTTGTGGCTTGGTCTTTAGTTGTTTGTTTTTCTTGTTCTTGGCAGTTATCGCATAAAATGACCTTGGGGTGTTGAAAAAGAAGTTCTCCATTTTGATTGGTGATTTTTTCTATTAAGTAAGGCTCGATAAGATAGCCGCCATTTGCAAAAACAGAAAAGGCACGAGACATTTCTAATGGCGTGATGTTGGGTGTTCCTAATGAAATTGATAAATTGCGAGGAATGTCTTCAGGATTAAAACCAAATTTAAGCATGTGATTTCGACCCTTATCAATGCCAATGCGTTCGAGTACGCGAATGGAAACCAGATTTTTTGAGTGCACAATGCCTTCACGCAGAGGAATGGGCCCTAAAAATTTCATGTTGGCATTTTGTGGACGCCACGTATCTTCGAGTTTTTTGTCGTCAAAGACAATAGGAGCATCATTGATTAAGGTCGATGCGGTTAAGCCAGCATCAAGAGCGGCCGAATACAATAAAGGTTTAAATCCAGAGCCAGGTTGTCTTTTGGCTTGCGTTACTCGGTTAAATTTACTTAAGTTAAAGGCAAACCCGCCAATTAAGGCATTCATGCCTCCATTATTTGGGTTCAATGAGATTAGTGCTCCTTGTGCACGTGGGATTTGAGCCAAAACAAATTCTCCAGATTCGTCTCGTTTCACCATCACCACATCGCCTAACTGGCTTATGTCATTCATGCTCTTAGGTTTATTGCCGACCTTTTTATTAGTGATATAGGGAGCTGCCCATTTTGAGGCTTCAAATTGTATGACTGCATCTTGCCCGTCAAGAAGTCGAACTATCATGGAATCTTTTTCGACAAATGTCACTAAAGCCGCTTGTAAACCTGCTGTAGAGGGGATGCTTTTGATTGCATCTAATGCTTTGTTAATTGATTCTTGCGTACTTGTTTCGCTATGGGTATCAAGGTCAAAATGTTTGATTGCTCCACGGTAACCATGGCGTTTG
Organism: uncultured Alcanivoracaceae bacterium; assembly: GCA_947311585.1. GTDB lineage: Bacteria > Pseudomonadota > Gammaproteobacteria > Xanthomonadales > Marinicellaceae > NORP309. Next base: position 13,582 of record CAMZLQ010000040.1, read on the forward strand.
TCGTATACTTGCAAGCCTTTTTGAACCGCGAGCTCCGCTGTTTGTTGCAATTTTGAATCGATAGTTGTTGTCACGACATAACCATCGGTGTAGATACCATCACCGTATTTTTCTAGCATTTCGGCACGAACCATCTCCGCTATCCACGGAGCGTTTAATTCAATTGCAGGCTCATGTTTACGAGCGGTATCAACTTCTGCCACCGCTTGGTCGTGTTCTTGTTGGTTGATGTAACTCAACTCTAGCATACGCCTGAGGATATAATTACGGCGTTTAGTGGCACGCTCAGGGTTAGTAATGGGATTGATGGTTGATGGTGCTTTGGGAGGAGCTGCAAGCATGGCACACTCGGCTAGTGTTAATTCGTCAAGCTTTTTGCCGTAATACATGTCAGCTGCTGCAACAATGCCATAGGAGCGATGACCTAAGAAATTTTTATTTAAGTACAGCTCTAATATTTCATCTTTAGTGATGGTTTGTTCCAGCTTAATGGCGAGAAATATTTCTTTGAGTTTACGGGTGTAGGTTTGTTTGAGTGATAAAAAGACATTACGGGTCAACTGCATGGTAATGGTTGAGCCACCTGTTTTTTTATGTCCAGTAGTAATCAGTTCCCAAACTGCTCGAAATAAACCCTTTGGATCAACGCCGTAGTGGCTGTAAAAGTTGGCATCTTCACCTGCAATATAAGCGTCAATGAGGTGTTGTGGCACGTCTTTGATGGCGGCAGGTGAACGTCTTTTTGAACCAAAAACTCGGATTAATTTACCGTCTTTGGAGTAGACGCGTAGTGGTACTTGCAATTTGTATTCACGAATAGACTCAACTGATGGCAAGTCCTTTTCCATTACTTTGTAGGTTACATAAAGAGTTGCAATGCCCAAAAGTGCAAAAAACAAACCCAATTTTGTAAAAAACCACAAGATTTTAAACAGTTTTTTCATAAAGTTAATACAACAGAAGTCTCTAAAGGTTTAATTGTATAGAAAATAATATATAAAATGTGATTTTATAGCCAAGATTAACAAATATTTTAATTCATTCTCATGTTTTGAGAATAGTTAACCTTAAAGTGGGCTCATTCAATATAAATGAGAAGAAAATGTATATTTCAAAAAACTTAATGACAATTGGCGTACTTGCTTTAATACTTGTAGCGAGTTTAGCGGTGTTATCACCTTTGACTTTAATTATTATTGTTACAACACTCTCTTTAGTAATGTTGGGGAGCTATGCTGCTGTTCATGTTTCCATCGATTATAAATACGCTGCTAGTTTTGTTATGCAACTGCTTGGCTTAATTTTAATCGTCGTTAGTTTGGTAGCTCTTTTTTTAGTGCTTTCTAATTTAATAACTATTTAACTTATCGTAAAAGCTTCATGTTTTGATGAAAAAATCAACCTTTAGTTCTTGAGCAAGTAGTTATAGATGTCTTTACTCTTTCCATTGAGGTATTGGGCAGTAATTTTAGCCGCTTTTTTGGGAGGTAATTCGTTGCTCAACAATTGCACTAATTCTTTTTGTTGTGCAGTTATTGTATCAATGGTAACTATTTCTTTGGCTGCAATGGCGATAACAAACTCGCCTTTTTGTTGGTTGTTATCATTCTCGACAAATGTTTTTATTTCATTGACTGTGCCCAATTTAATGGTTTCAAAGGTTTTGGTTAATTCTCTGCCGATAGCAATCATCCGCTCGTTTCCGAGGACTTCTTGCATATCAGTTAAGCTTTTGAGAATGCGGTGGGTGGATTCATAAACTACGGTTGTGCCTGAATAATTATTAATACTGGTGAGTTGTTGTTTTCGGTGGGTGCTTTTAGCGGCTAAGAAACCAATAAACTGAAATTCATTGGTCGGTAAACCACAACAACTGAGTAACGCAATAATCGCACTGGCACCAACAATGGGAACAACGGTAATATTTTCTTCATGGGCTTGTCTGACTAAAGGATAGCCTGGGTCACTAATTAATGGCGTGCCTGCATCTGAGATTAGGGCGATGTTGTTGCCCAGTTTTATTAGTTCGATAAACTTACGTGCACTTTGGTTTTCATTGTGGGCATGAAAACTCATTAATTTATTTTTGATTCCATAGCTAGCAAGCATACGTCCTGAATGGCGCGTATCCTCACAAGCAATGATGTCAACATCAGCTAAAGTCTTTAAAGCGCGTTCACTAATGTCATCTAAATTGCCAATTGGCGTGGCAACGATATATAATGTACCTGTCTTTTTAATGGAATCATGCATAGTGATAATGAGAACTGTCTATTTAATTTGTTTTATTTTACTCATTTCTGCCTGTGGCAACCAAACAATTCGCCCAGATAGGCACGATTATATCGGTTTACAACAAGCACAAAATTATTATCGCAGTGGTGACTTTGTCAATGCTGCCACCGCTTATGTAAAATTATTTAATGAATACAGAGAAGATCGTTTTGCTTTACAAGCAGCCGATAGCTATTTGCAACAACAACAATTCCAACTAGCACAAGAGTATTTGTCAAAAATAAGGTCAAACAATAACCCTTTAAAACAAATTATTCAAGCCGAACTTAACTACGTAAACGGCAGTTATGATTTTCACTTCAATGAAATCAATGGAGAATACCGCGAACGTTATTTAAAGATTAAGGCAAAAAATGAAAGTGCCAAGCACGACTATTTGTCGGCAGCTTTGTCTTATATTGAATTATCAGAGTTGGACAATACTCATGATTACATTAACGAAATCATCAGTACTATAATGCAGGCATCAAGCCAAGAATTGTCTACGGCTTTATTTAATTTGGATTTAACTGTACAACAACAAGGCTGGATTCAAGCGACCATTGCGGCGCAATCTCAATCCCAAGAATCCATAGATGAATGGAAATCAAGGTGGCAAGAACACCCTGCCATGGCTTTGTTTAATCAAAACAATCATTATAAGAACGTTGCTGTGCTTTTGCCCTTAAGTGGAAAATATAAAAATATCGCTAAAAGCATTCAACAAGGCATGGTTGCAGCCTTGCAAAATACAGGCACTGACCAACGCTTAAATTTTTTCGATACTGGCTCAAATGGAGAAACTTTTTCCTATGCTTGGTATGGTGCGATAGAGTCGGGTGCGGAGTTTATTATTGGACCACTGGATAAAAATTCTATCCAACAAATGACGCAAATAAATTCAAGTAGTATTCCTGTATTGGCGCTTAACCAACTCAACCAAGAGGGGCAAAATTTGGGCTATTATCAATTTGCATTATCAAAAGAAGACGAAGTAGCCAATGTTGCTAGGCGGTTATTCGCAGAAAACAAAACAAGAGTGATGTTATTGGCACCCGAGTCAGAGCAAGGCAGAAAGCTGGCTGTATTTTTTGAAAAAGAGTTTGCTAATTTAGGTGGGCAAGTGGTGAGTTATGCTTTTTATCCCGAATCAACTCACGATTACACACGAGAAATCAAGCAAGCCATTGGACTTAATGATTCCATTGTGCGTGCAAGAACACTCAAAACAATCCTAGGCGAGCCTTTTAAGAATAAGCCTCAAATCAGACCTGACATTGATGCCATATTTATAATGGCTAAGGCAAAAAATGCCCGATTGATAAAGCCGCAATTAAAGTTTTTTCAGGCAAAAGATGTTCCCGTTTATGCGACTTCTCAGGTGCAACCAGTTAAAAACAACCCGCAGTTGGATAAAGACTTAAATGGCATTCAATTTTGCCAGTCACGTTTTGTAGTGGCTCCACAGGAGTTGCAAGAGGTTTTGGATTTTTCAGCGGACAAAGTCAAAAGCAATAAAAAGTATTTTGCCTTTGGGTATGATGCCGTGTCCTTATTGCCCCGATTAGAGTGGATGCAAACCATGGTTTCCCAGAAAGTAGAAGGTTTGAGTGGTTTTTTAAGCGTTGATGGGAAAGGTCAAGTGCATCGCCAATTGGCTTGGGCGGAATACAAACGAGGACTTCCTGTCTTGCTTGGCGAGTTGCAAGAAGTTGTCAATCCCATGCAAGAAGCACAATAATACGTCATGAGAATCTTTGGTGACTACTGGGAAGGTGTTGCATTGGATTATTTGAAGAAGAGAAAACTAAAGAAAGTGCAACGAAACTTCAACTGTAAAGCGGGCGAAATTGATTTAATCATGACAGATAACGATTTTTTAATCTTTGTTGAAGTAAAATACCGTAAAAATGATGACTGGGTTTCGGCAGCTGAGTCGGTGACGAAAACCAAACAAAGAAGAATCATTAAAGCTGCACAGATGTTTTTATTGAAAAATAAAAAATACCAAAAATGGAACGCTCGCTTTGATGTTGTGTCTATTCAAGGAAGTAAATCCAATCCTGAAATAAACTGGATTGTAAGTGCTTTTTATTAAAAACTAAAATAAAGTGAAACTATATGAAAAAAATTATATTAGTAGTTAGTGTTGCAAGCACAATCTTGTTGAGTGCTTGTGCACCAGTGATGGTTGGCGGAGCTGTGGTTTCGGGTATTTCTGTTGCCAATGATAGGCGTTCAGCAGGTCAAGTTATTGATGATAAAATAATATCTACACAGGTAAGAAAAGAAATTCATAAAGCCATAAATAATGACAAGCACATAAAGGTAATGACCTATAATGCTGTGGTATTGTTAGCAGGGGAAGCAGAAACCTATGCGGATAAAATTAAAGCAGAAGATGCCGCTGCACAAAGAAGTGGAGTGGTTCGAGTTATAAATGAGTTAAAAGAATCCATTCCAACTAATCTTAAACGCAGAACTAAAGACTCTTATATTACCTCAAAAGCCAAATCAGCTTTATTGCAGGTTAAATTGGATGGTTTTAATCCCACGCGCGTGCGCATAATGACTACACGTGGTGTGGTTTATTTAATGGGTAAAGTGACTCAGCAAGAATCGCATGATGTGGTAGAAAAAATCCGCAACCTGCGCGGTGTAAAGCGTGTAGTCAAAGTGTTTGAGTATATTTGATTAAGATTCGTGGCTCCTGAATTATGTAAAGGTCTCTAAGCTTCATTAATGAATAAAAATGATTATAGGTATCTACTGGTTTTATTGTCTTGTGTTTTGTGGTTTATTGTTTTGAAGATGTCAGGTTGTGAATTATCGGACTCTCCTTTTTCTTTTGTAAAAGGGTGTACTAATTATGGGGTTAATTGGAATTATTTTCTAGCACCAACTGGGTTCTTGGTTATCATTTTTATGCCAACTTCTTTGTTGTATTTTCTGATTAGGATAGGTGTTCTAATTTGGAATACCGTTAGAACTAAATAAACTACCACTGGTCGCGTAGGGAACGCAAAGCGATAAAGATGTCTTTTTTGGAAGGATTGTTTAAAGCTAAATGGCTTTGAATTTCTTTGTTGTCTAACCTTAAGAAAGTGTTGATTTGTTTTTCATCGAACAGTGTTGTTGTTAATGGCTTGTCATTAATATTGGATTGATTGTATTTTTCTAACCAGAGTTGTGCTTGGGTGTTATTGGGTTCATGTTTCAGAGTAAATCGCAGGTTATTTTGCAAATAATCGTGTCCAGGGTAAACAATTATGGTGTCGGGTAAAGTGGCAATTTTAGTGCAAATGGTCTCATACAAATCCTCTACATCGCCGCCATTGTGGCAGTTGCCAACGCCTGCATTAAATAAAATATCACCTGTAAAAATACAATGCGGTTTGCCTTTATATTCAACAATAAAACACAGGTGAGCTTGGCAGTGACCAGGTGTGTCAATGACTTGCATGGTCGTGTGTTTGTCAAATCGGATACTTTCACCTGGCTCTAATAAGCGCGATTGAGCTGGTATCTTTCCTTGCCCCACAATATGTGCCCACACTTCGCAGCCGTATGTATCAACCAACTCTTGGTTGCCTTGAGTGTGGTCCCAATGCTCATGGGTGTTGATTATGGTTGTTAATTTCAACTCTTTAGAATTGATAAAGTCTTTGGCTTGTTTGGCATCCCAAGGGTCGATTATGATGACCTCATTGTTATCAAATTCTATATAATAAGTGAAATTACGCAGCGCATTATGAGTGAATATTTGATGAATTTTCATGGGTTAACTCCAGTGGCTTTGTTGCATTTGTGTCAATCGTGAAACGGTTCGTTGCATTTCAAAAGAAAGTTCTTGCCCTAAGTAGATGTTCTTAAAATTTACAACTGATAAAACATATAAAGGTGTTTGGTTGTCGTATAAGACATCAATCAAGGTAATAAATCGGCGTGCGGTGTTGCCATCTTGCTTGTCTATTGATTGGTTAATGCTGATGAAAAGGTTGTCGAATTGCTTACATAAGAGCAAAAAATCACTGGCATTACGGGGTTGTTGACATAAAGTTTCGAAATCAAAGTGAATGCAGGACTGACTTCTTTTAACCACATTAAGTTGCCGTTTATTAACTGTTATAGGGGTATTTTCAATTATTTGTCCATGAGACTGGTGAGAAAAGGCTTGCTCAAAGGCTAATTGATTGGTTTGTGTGATGGGTGAGAACCATTTCTTGTCAGATTGAGTTGTTTGGTTTTGTGTGCGGTAGTCTTGTTCTCCATCTAGGTGCAAAATTTGCATGTTTTCTTGCATCCATGCGATGGCGGGCATAAATTTTTTGCGTTGCAGTCCCCCTTCGTATAAATTAATGGGATTGACATTGGAGGTGGTTACAAGGCTGATGCCATTTTTTTCGAGTGAATATAATACAGTAGCAAGTAACATGGCGTCGGTAATGTCGTGCACGAGAAACTCATCTAAGCACAAAACCTTGATTTCTTTTGCCAGTTTATTGACGACAATCTCTATGGGGTCTTGTTGTTTTTTTATTTTATGTAATTCTTGGTGTAGCCATAACATAAAGGCATGAAAATGCTGCCTACGCACGACCTTTTTATCCAGTGATTGCACGAACAAATCCATCAAGAAGGTTTTGCCGCGTCCAACTGAGCCGTATATATACAAACCATGAAAGGCTCTTTTGCTTTTAAAAAACCAACTGTTGTCTTTCTTATTTATGTTTAGGAATAATTGCTCAAAGGCATTCACAACGTGTTTTTGTAGTGCGTCGCTGTTAATTTCATCACCAGCAATCATGGCTTGATAAATGGTTAGGGGACTTGGCATGAATTATTCGTCAGTATCGGGTGTTAATTGCCGTGAAATTCCGTTAATTATTGCACCACGCAAGTCGATTAAGCGTCGATGAAAAAAGTGCCCTGCTTTAAAGGTTACTAACTGTGGGCGTGGATCAAGGCTGTTGACGTAATCATAAACGGCCTTGGGTGTGACCACATCATCTTCTTCACCTTGGATGACAAGCCATGGGCAATCTGGCGTTGTCAACTCGGTAAAATCGTAGCGTTCAACAGGAGGAGCTACGGTTAAAAATTGCTGCGGTTTGATTGTTGGGCAAGCACGTAAAGCCGTGTAAGAGCCAAATGAAAAACCCGCTAACCACAGGTCATAGTCTGGAAATATCTCTTTAGCCCAATGGTAGACGCTGATTAAATCATCGGTTTCGCCAATGCCATTGTCAAACTCGCCTTGTGAGTCTCCAACACCGCGAAAATTAAAGCGGATGGTGTGCAACCCCATTTCTTTGAAAGCTTTTTCTATCATGTGAGTGACTTTATTGGTCATGGTGCCACCAAATAATGGGTGTGGATGACAGATAATGCCCAGTGTTTTTCGGTCAAATTCTGCTGATGGTCTGCCTGCCAAACATTGCAGTTTTCCGACTGGGCCTTGAATGAAAAATTCTTTTTCTGGAAATTGGGTTGGGTTTTGTGTCATGGCGTTCATTTACTTAAAATCTTTTGTGATTATATCATTTATTTAGTTTTTTGATATGATAAAGTCACCGTTATTTATCAAAGTGTGTGTGAGTCAAAATAAAACAAGCATGAAAAATTTTAATATCAAGTATCTTTTCAATAAGAAGTTTGCTCACATGACATTATTGGGCTTTTCAGCTGGCATCCCGTTGTACTTAATATTTTCATCGCTTTCTCTTTGGCTTGACCAAATTGGTATAGCAAAATCATCAATAACTATTTTTAGCTGGGCTGCTTTGGGCTACTCATTTAAATTTTTATGGTCACCATTGGTAGATACAATGCCTTTGTATTATTTATCAAATAAGTTTGGTCAGAGAAGAGGCTGGTTGCTTTTTACTCAATTATTGATTATTTGTGCTATTGTTTGGATGGCATTGACAAACCCCGCATTAGGACAAAGTCAGTTAGTTATTATGGCAATGGCAGCCGTTTTATTGGGTTTGTCATCGGCAACACAAGATATTTTAATAGATGCTTGGCGGATTGAGGCTTCTGACAAAAAAGACATCGCCATTCTTTCCTCTTTGTATATTATTGGTTATCGAATTGGTATGATTGTATCAGGAGCAGGTACCTTGTTTTTAGCGCATTATTTTGGAGCAAGTATTAAGTCTTATAACTATCATGCATGGCAATACAGTTATTTAATTATGGCGCTATTTATGTTGGTTGGTGTGTTAACAACTTTATTTATAAAAGAACCTAAACCCGTAGAGAAAACGCTCATTCACACTAAAAATGATTATTTGGCGGTTTTATTGGTTTTTATGGTTGTTGTTAGTGGCTTTATTCTGAGTTACCAGTTTACTTCGGTTTTCAAGAAATATTTGATTGATTCTGTTCTGAATTTCATTTCTGCTTTAAGTTTTGTAGAAGGTGCATATGCTTTTTTGCAATTTCTTATTGCCATTCTTCTATCATTCTTTGCTGGTAAGCAAATTTATAAATTAAATTTTATTAATAAACAAATGATTGCAGATGTCTATATTAAGCCTTTTAGTGATTTATACTTAAGGCATAGAAAAAATATAGGGATAATTATTGGTATTATATCCATGTATCGAATTTCTGATATTGTAATGGGCGTTAGTGCTAATCTATTTTATCAATCGATGGGATTTGAACTGGATGAAATTGCTAAAATAGTTAAAACATTTGGGTTGGTGATGACATTAAGTGGTGGATTATTGGGTGGACTTTTAGTTGTGAAATTTGGTGTCGTGCGAATTATGTTGTTGGGTGCAGTTTTATCATCGGTCACGAATTTATTGTTTATGTACATGGCCCAAACAGGTAAGAGTGTTGCTTTTCTTGTAGTGTTAATTTCGGCTGATAATTTATCAGCAGGTTTGGCGATGGCGGCATTTATTGGTTTTCTATCCTTGTTAGTAAACCGTTCTTATACTGCGGTTCAATACGCAATTTTCAGTTCAGTTATGACTTTATTCCCAAAAATAATTGGAGGTTTCTCAGGTTCGTTTGTTGATGCTTATGGGTTTGCTAATTTCTTTTTAATGAGTGCTTTAATAGGTGTGCCTGTCGTTGTTTTGTTGATTATTTCTTTAAATAAAGAGGTTTTTAGTTTCGATGAAAGCTGAACAATGGTTTAATACTTTATTAACAATTAGTTGTGTGTTATGGTTGTGTGAAGTAAAGCGAATAATATATTAAATAAAAATGATAACAGCAGAAGAATTAAAAAAATATTATCCTTTCAATAAAATGGAAGAAAAGTTTTTGCCACTATTGCTTGACCAGTTTGAGGTTCATCAATTTGAAAAAGGTGAGAGTATTTTTAAATTGGATGATAACAAAATTTTTGCCAAGTATGTTATACAAGGAGCTGTTGAGGTTCGTTACCCCACTGGACGGGTTAAAGTGGTCAAAGACACGTCTTTACAATCTTTTTATCCAATTGGTGATGTCAATACCAGTAAAAAATTAGAGTCTGAGGTTTTCTCACCTACTGCTAAGGTGATGATGATTAATTCAATTTTTCTTGATCATTTTATGGTTTGGAATGATTTGTTTCAACTATCTGATAAAAACTCACCCTTAAGAGGTCATCAATCCTACAAGTGGGTTGTTGGTTTATTAAATTCTAAAGCGGTGCAAATGTTGCCGCGTGGACATGTTGATCAAATATTTAAAAATCTTGAACCCGTTAGCGTTTCTTTAGGTGATGAAATTATTACCGAAGGCGATTCGGGAGACTATTGTTATATCATCATTAAGGGTTCGGTAGAAATTTTCAAATGCGAAGCTGAGGGTGAAATATTGGTTGCCACTTTGGATGAAGGGTCTTTATTTGGTGAACATGCATTGGTAAGTCAAGAACCTCGTACGGCCTCTGCGCGTATGTTGAGTGATGGATTGTTGATGCGTTTAATAGGGGAGAAATTTTCATCATTGCTAAAAAGTCATGTGGTTAGGTGGTTAACAACGGATGCCTCTTATGACATGATAGTTGAAGGAGCCACATTGCTTGATGTGCGTGAACAAGAGGAGTTTAATAATCTTGGATTCCAAGGAAGTGTGCATATTCCGATGGATAAAATCAGAGAACAGTGTGCACAAAAACTTGATAAGAATAACCCCGTTATCACTTGCTCAAATACGGGCATGAGGTGTGCATCTGCGGCATTTTTATTGACGACTCTTGGTTATGATGTGTACAGTATGCAAGGCGGAATTGTGGGTTTGCTTAAGCTAGTAGAAAATAAATTGGATTAGCAAATTAAGGTCAATCTCTAATCTTTTGTGTGTAAATCCTTCATGGCCTTTTCTAGTTTAGCATCCAATAAATCGGGCAAAATGGCAATGCTTTTATCCAGCGCGCGCGCGATACTTATTTCATCTTCAGTGCTCGCACGATTTAATACCCATGAGACAACTTTGCTCTTATCCCCAGGATGTCCAATTCCCAATCTTAATCGGTAAAAATCTTTAGAGCCAGTGGCTGCAATTATGTCTCTTAGCCCATTATGTCCGCCATGACCACCACCTTTTTTAAGTTTGGCTGTGCCAGCAGGTAAGTCCAATTCATCGTAAACAACCAATGTTTCATCAATTTTTATTTTGTAAAAATTAAGTAAGCTAGCTACTGACTTTCCTGACAAGTTCATGTATGTTTGGGGTTTTAGTAACCACACAGAGTGACCGAACAAATTTTCTTTTGCAGCAAGCCCATAAAATTTGTTATTATCTTTGAGTGTGAGGTTTTGATTCTCAGCTAAGGTGTCAATAAACAAGAAGCCAACATTGTGGCGTGTTTTTTCGTATTTTAGACCTGGATTACCAAGTCCGACTATGAGTTTAATTGTTTTCATGAAATTATTTTATCAAAAAAGCCTCATAAAATGAGGCTTTTTTTATTTCTTAAGGAAGAAGCCTGAATTATTCTTCAGTTTTTTCTTCTTCAGTAGTTTCAACAGCTTCTTCAGTTGACTCTTCGGTTGCTATGGCAACTACATGAGTTGTGGATATAACCACTTCATCGTGTTCGGCTTCATCGCCATGACTAAAGGCTGTTAAAGTAACACCCTCAGGTAATTTAATGTCGCTTAATCTCACAATGTCACCTTCTTTGAAATCAACAATATCAATTTCGATATACTCAGGTAAGTTGGCAGGCAAACACGCTACTTCTACTTCAGTGATTTGATGCGCAATAATGATGCCAGCAGTTTTAGCTGCAGGTGAGTCATCTTCATTCAAGAAGTGTAGCGGAATATTCATGTGTAATTCTTCATCATCACTAATGCGTTGGAAATCCATGTGCATGATAATAGGCTTAGATGGATGGCGTTGCATATCGCGTAGAACGACTTTTTGACGTTTGCCACCGTCGGCACTTAATTCTAAAATACTGGTGAAAAAAGCTTCATCCTCAATAAATTTAAGCACTTTGTGGTGCTCAACGCTAACTGCGCGGGGATCTCTTCCCGCACCATAAATAATTCCTGGGATTCTGTTTGTGCGACGTAGGCGGCGGCTCGCACCTTTCCCTAAATCATCACGTAATTCTGCATTTACTTTAAAAATAGCCATGTGCTATTCTCCTTTCTTTAGTTAATTTACTCAATTATTTGAGTTTAAAATATGTTTTACCTTGCGACCAAGTAAAACGGTTACTTTAGAATTCACAAGTGATTTCTAAATTTAGTCAACATACATTTCGCTGACGGATTCTTTGTTGGCAATTCTTCTAATTGTTTCAGCAAGCATTTCTGCTACGCCTAACTGCCTAACTTTTTTGCATTTTTTTGCATTTTCATTCAAAGGAATGGTGTCTGTTACCACTACTTCTTTTAAAGCGGATTCATTAATATTGTCAATAGCTTTGCCTGACAATATGGGGTGAACACAATAAGCAATAACTTCTTTGGCACCTCTTTCCACCAATGCCCCAGAGGCTGCACACAAGGTACCCGCGGTATCTATCATGTCATCGACAATGATGCAGGTTTTGTTTTCAATCTCTCCGATGATATTCATCACGGTTGCCATATTGGCTTTTGGCCGCCGTTTGTCAATAATAGCAAGGTCTGCACCTATTCTTTTGGCAATAGCACGCGCTCTAACAACACCACCGACATCCGGAGAAACGACTACAACATCGGTTGCATCATAACGGCACCAAATATCTGCCAACGTCAAAGGCGACGCATAAACATTGTCCACAGGTATATCAAAAAAACCTTGTATTTGATCGGCATGTAAGTCAATGGTTAACACCCGATCTGTTCCAACGGCTGCAATCATCTTAGCAGCTACTTTTGCTGTTATTGGTACACGAGAAGACCGCGGTCTTCTGTCCTGTCTTGCATAACCAAAATAAGGCATAACGGCAGTGACCGAGTTACATGATGCGCGTTTAACGGCATCAACCATCACCAATAATTCCATAAAATTATCAGCCGTTGGTATGCATGTCGGCTGAATAATATAAATGTCTTGTCCGCGAACATTGTCAATGATTTCTACAGCAACTTCTCCGTCACTAAATCGACCAACATAGGCTTTTCCAAGTGGAATTCCAAGGTGTTTGGCGATATTTTGCGCGAGCAACGGGTTGGCATTGCCCGTAAAAAGTTTTATGCTATTATCAACTATCATTGTGTGGCTCAACGGTATTTTCGATAAAATCTCGATAAATTTTGCGACATCTTATCACAAAACGCTTTTTTGCATACAAATATGCCTGCAATTAGTTGCGTAATTGCAGGCATCGAATATGGCTGGGACGGCAGGACTCGAACCTGCGAATGCTAGAATCAAAATCTAGTGTCTTACCACTTGACGACGTCCCATCAAATAAGGTCGGGTATTATATACATCTTATTTAGGAAATCAAAGCCTAATTGAGTTTTTTTCATGTTTTTTTGAACGGCATAATTTTGTGTGCCATTTTTTAGGGAGTTTTGCGATAAAATCTTTTGCCTTTTGCTTGCTCTGGAATGCTGAAAACAAGGTGGAACCCGTGCCTGACATGTGCGTGGCTGCATACTGAGCTGCATGCGAATGCATGGCTTTGACCTCTGGGTAAGTCGATAATACCAACGCAGTACATGCGTTTGACCAATACTGTTGGTTATTTATATTTGTCGTATTTATTTTGGATTGATTGCGACACAAGTCTGGGTGATTAAAGACATCAACAGTACTAATCTGTGTTTGTGGGAAAATGAGCACAAAATAATAATCCTTTATTGAATAGGTCTGAAATTTTTCTCCGACTCCTGTTGCCCAAGCGGATTGATTGAGAACAAACAACGGGACATCGGCTCCCAGTGTTAAAGCGTATTTTTGTAACTGTCTTTGAGTTAATTTGCATTGCCACAATTCATTTAAGCACCGTAAAGTTGTTCCTGCATTGGAGCTTCCTCCACCAAGTCCTGAGCCTTGAGGGATGTTTTTGTGTACACAGATGTTGATGCCTTTGCTTGTTTGTTTATGTGGTTCAAGCATTTTTGCTGCTTTATAAATTAAATTGTCTGTTTTTTTTAAATGACCAAAGTTTCCCTTTATGTCTATTGAAGGTTGAGTGTGCAGTGTAAACTCCATTTCGTCACCCCAATCAAGTAATTGAAAATAGGTTTGCAGGAGGTGATAGCCATCCTCTCGCTGACCAAGAATGCGTAAAACAAGATTGATTTTGGCTGGGCTAAGTGTTTTCATTTAATCAACAGTCCATTTGTAAATAATTAACTTAACTTTGTAAGGAGGTTTGCTGGCTATTATTTTTTTTGGCATGAGCCCATTGGTTGTTTGAATCCATTTGCTGTAAGAAATTGTCCAGCCCTTATCGTGTATTGAATCAATGCTTTGGTGGTGCGATGCCATTTTTTCATTGGTGTTGTAGCCCCTCAACCAGTAATTTAAACTATCCCAAGGAAAATCCCACCCCAGTTCCTGACTAACTAGTGTTTGTGCGTTGTTTGAATAAATAGGGCTGTGCCTGCTGGAAAGTAGTTCAGCTTTGTCCTGGTCTTGTTTGACCTCCCAACTGCCCTGACCAAGAGGGGCTTTAAATTTGGCATGAATACTCGTGTTGTTAACGGCATAGGTGATTTTTCCTGAGCCGCTTTCTTGGCCATCTGACAAGGAAAACTTGCCAGTAATTGACCATTTTTTTAGACTGGTTTGTTTAATGGTCGTTTGTTTTGGTTTTTTTTGCGTACTCATGCATGAGGTGAGTAATACGCACAATGTGGCGAAAAATAAAAGTCGAGTCATTTAAGGTGAATTGTTGCATGAAATTTTAATGCGGTAATTGTAACACATTAAAATATAAGGTTGGTTAGCATAAATGCAATTGTTTGTTTAAAACGAACGTTTGAGGCAATTTGGTTAAAAAGGTAAAAATCAGGGTTTTTATAGACATTTGCTGATTTTTTCGGCACAATCGTGTTTTTTAGTAGCACGATTGCGTACGTTTTTATGAATATTACCGTTTTAAATGGTCCGAATTTAAATTTGTTAGGTCAAAGAGAGCCAGAGATTTATGGTTCTACAACTTTGGATGATATTCAAACACGAATGAATGGCTATATAAAGGACGGTTCTGTTGTTTTGGAGTTTATGCAATCAAACAAAGAATATGAATTGGTTGAAGTTATTCAGTCGTTAATGGGCAAAAAAAACCAATTTATTATAATCAATCCTGCTGCTTTTACACACACATCTGTTGCCATACGCGATGCACTGCAAGCAACACAGATTCCATTTATTGAAGTTCACTTGTCCAATATTTACGCAAGAGAAGATTTTAGAAAAAAATCTTACTTTTCCGATATTGCCATAGGAACTATTTCAGGTTTGGGAGCTAACGGGTACTTATTGGCTCTTAATCATTTATTAACTTTAAGAGACCGTTGCATAACTCTGGGATGATGGAAAAAAGAATGAAAAAAGCACCAGTCAAGGCAAAAAATGAGTCAAATAGCCCGCTATTTGCGAATTTTTTAACGCAGAGTGGTGTTTTTTGCAACTTTTTAACACGTACCACGAGTTATGCAAAGGTCTCTTTAAACAAATAATCTAACAAACGGGGACACACGTGGATATTAGAAAAATCAAAAAACTTATTGAGCTTCTTGAAAGTTCATCTTTAACAGAACTTGAAATTATTGAAGGCGAAGAATCGGTTAAGTTATCCCGCCAAATGCAAGTGATGCCAGCAAACACGGTTATGGCTCCGGCACCTGCCGCGACATCGGTTGCTCCAACAGAAAGTAAACCACAAGCTGAATCTGCACCCAAAGCCACTGAAGATGGCAATGTTCAACGTTCGCCGATGGTTGGGACATTTTATAATGCCTCGTCACCTGAGGCAGAGCCGTATGTAAAAGTGGGTCAGAAAGTTAAAGTTGGTGATACTTTGTGCATAGTCGAAGCGATGAAGATGTTTAATCAAATCGAATCCGAATTTGAAGGCACGGTGACAAAAGTATTGGTTGAGAATGGTCAACCAATTGAATTTGATGAACCTTTGTTCGTAATTAGTTAGGGAATACGCTTATGTTTTCAAAAGTAGTTATTGCCAATCGCGGTGAAATCGCGCTGAGGATATTGCGCGCGTGTCACACCATGGGCATTAAAACGGTGGCGGTTCACTCAACGGCAGATAGAAACCAAAAGCATGTTGGCATGGCTGATGAGTCTGTTTGTATCGGACCACCACCTTCGCTGGATAGTTATTTGGATATACCAAAAATCATAGCAGCCGCTGAAGTTACCGATGCACAAGCCATTCATCCTGGCTATGGTTTTTTAGCAGAAAATGCTGATTTTGCAGAACGGGTGGAAAACTCAGGATTTACTTTCATCGGACCAAGGGCTGAAACCATTCGATTAATGGGCGATAAGGTCGCTGCAATTGATGCCATGAAAGCCTCAGGGGTGCCTTGTGTTCCAGGTTCTGGTGGACCTTTGGGTGATGATGCTGAAAAGAATTTAAAAATAGCCAATAAAATTGGTTATCCCATTATTATTAAAGCTGCCTCTGGCGGAGGTGGGCGTGGAATGCGAGTTGTGCACACTGATGCGGCACTTAATAATGCCATAAAAATGACCCAAACTGAAGCCGCCGCCGCTTTTGGTGATGGCACGGTTTATATGGAAAAGTATTTGCAAAACCCTCGTCATATTGAAATTCAGATTTTATCGGATAAACACGGTAATGCTATTCACTTGGGTGAACGAGATTGTTCCATGCAACGTCGTCACCAAAAAGTGGTTGAAGAAGCACCGGCTCCAGGTATTACCGCTGAACAACGTGAAAAAATTGGAGCGGTGTGCGTAGATGCCTGTAAACGCATCAAATATGAAGGGGCTGGTACTTTTGAGTTTTTATACGATGACGGTGAATTTTATTTCATCGAGATGAATACGCGTATTCAAGTTGAGCATCCAGTGACCGAGGCCATAACTGGTGTTGATTTAATCAAGCAACAGTTATTAATTGCATCGGGTGAACCCTTGCAAATCACTCAAAAAGATATTCGCATTACAGGTCACGCGATTGAGTGCCGCTTGAATGCTGAAGATTCTAAAACTTTTATGCCATCACCTGGTTTAATTGAAATTTTCCATGCCCCAGGTGGTCCGGGTGTGCGAGTCGATTCGCATGTTTATGATGGCTATCGAGTGCCACCTAATTACGATTCCATGATTGGTAAAATAATTGTTCGTGGAGAAGACCGTGAAACAACAATCAAACGCATGCGTTTGGCATTAGCCGAAACGGTTGTGTCCGGTATTAAAACCAATATAGCTTTGCAGCAAATGATTATGAATGATCAGGGTTTTGTCACAGGTGGTAAAAATATACATTACCTCGAAAAATTATTGGATAAGGAAAAATAATGAGTCAGGACGAGATGGATTTTGAATACGATTATTTTGAAGTCACTCTATTGTGTGGCAAGTCAGAAATTGTAACAATTGAAGATTTTATGTTGCCGTTGGGTGCTTGTTCGGTGACTTATCGGGACGCGCAAGATATGGCGATTTTAGAACCAGCTCCAGGTAAGATGCCATTGTGGCAAGGCATTGAAATAACCGCCATGTTTACCAAAGAATTTAACGAAGATAAAGTTTTGCATGTTATCCAATCAAGATTTGCGGATAAAGAAGTCAAACTTAAGCGATTAAAAAACCAAGCATGGGAACGCACATGGCTTGAGCATTTTAAACCGATGCAATTTGGTCAAAATACGTGGATTATTCCCAGTGAGTATCAAGCGGTTGATGAGAAGGCAATAAATATTTACCTTGATCCAGGCATGGCATTTGGTACAGGAACACACGCAACAACGGCATTGTGTTTGCAATGGATTGATAAACATAATATGCAAGATTTGCAGGCAATTGATTTTGGCTGTGGTTCAGGTATTTTAGCAATAGCGGCTTTAAAACACGGTGCTAATAAAGTCTATTGCACCGATATTGACCCACAAGCAATTGAAGCAACGGTGATTAATGCGACCAGTAACAATGTCATTGAAGGCATAGAAGTTGTTGAAGGTAAGGAGGTAAGAAATTTGCAAAAGCTTGATGTGGTTTTGGCGAACATTCTTGCTGCTCCACTGATGAGTTTGGTTGCTGTTTTTTCGGGTTTGCTCAAAGATAAGGGGGAGCTTGTCATGTCGGGCATACTAAAAGAGCAAACAGATGAAATTGTTGAAAAATTTAAAGATTCATTTATTGACTTTGAAATCAAGTTTATGGATGATTGGGCTTCTGTTTATTGCATCAAAAAGAGTTAAGTAAAATGTTTACACAATGCCGCGGTTGCGGAGAAATTTTTGGGGTGACTGTTGATGACTTGGTTGCCTCTCTTGCACAGGTTCGCTGCAGCTCTTGTGGTGCTGTGTTTGATGCGTTGGAAACGCTTGCTGAATATAAGCCACAAGATGGCTTTGATTTAATCCTAAATGAAAATGATAACCCGCCCCCTTTATTAAATCATGAGTTTAAGCCGAACATTGTTCCGCAGGTGTTGGATGAAAAGGTTGCGGTAGTCCGTGAGTTAAATAATGATAAAAATAGGGATGAAAGCGATGCCCAGCCAGAATTTGTAGCAGATAAATTGGCAACAACAGAGAAAAAATCATCGTCTTTTTGGGTCTTTTCCAGTATTGCACTGGTCGCTTTATTGTTGTGGCAAGCTGGTGTGGCTTTAAAGAAAGGCACGATAAAGTTGCCAGAAGGCAATTTCAAAAACAGTGTTTGTGAGTTGGTTGATTGTTATGTAACACATGACGAATCCAATTTAAACAGCATCGCACTGGTTTCTCGCAGCATAAGGCAACACCCTGGACGAGATAATGCTTTGATAATTACAGCGGGAATTATTAACAGTGACAAAAAAACCCAAGTGTTTCCAGCCTTAGAAATAAAAATGTCAAACCTTAATGGTGAAATTGTTGCGATGAGAAGATTTTTACCTTCTGAATATTTGGATGATGAAACGATTGAAGCAGGGATGTCCCCTAATATTTTGATTCCAGTAACCTTGGAATTACAAAGCCCTGGAAAAAATGCAGTCACATTTGAGGTGGGCTTTAGTCCAACCTACGGGGAAAGGTAATGGTGAAATCAGAGGATGTGAAGAATTTAAATTTGCAAATGTATACCCGTAAAGTGGTTAAGCAATATTTACTTAACCTAAAAGGCCATAAAACAAATAACTTGCATGGTTTTATTATTGGTGAAATAGAAAAAGGAATCATCTTGGAAGTGTTGGACTTTACTAACGGCAATTTGACGCAATCTGCAGAAATTCTTGGTATGACCCGAACGACCTTACGCAACAAGTCAAGAAAACATAGAATTTAACTTTATTATCCTTTAACTGCTATTAATTCTCGCTATAATGCCTCATGTCTTTCCTTAATTAGCTACAGAATTATGTCCAGTACTCAAAACAGAGTGTCAATCAGGCGTGCACTTATTAGTGTTTCAGATAAATCAAATTTAAAAATCTTAGCAAGGGGCTTAAAAGAGCAGGGCGTTGAAATATTGTCAACTGGCGGAACCGCAAAATATTTAATGTCACTGGGATTTGAAGTGACTGATGTTGCGGATTACACAGAATTTCCTGAAATGATGGATGGGCGAATTAAAACTTTGCACCCAAGAGTGCATGGTGCATTACTAGGGCGACTGGATAAAGATGAGGAAGTTATGCACAAAAATGGAATTGAAGCGATTGACTTGTTGGTTGTCAATTTATACCCATTTGAGCAAACCATTCGTGCAGAAAATTGCACTTTAAATGATGCCATTGAAAATATTGATATTGGAGGGCCAGCAATGGTTCGTGCCGCTTCTAAAAATTACGACAGAGTGACGGTTATTGTTGATCCTAATGATTACGCCGAGTTTATTGACGAGATTTGTACTTATAATGGTGTATCTCACTCTAATCGACATGTTTTGGCTGCTAAAGCCTTTGCTCATACCGCCGCTTATGATGGCATGATTGCTAACTACTTAAGTGCGATAAAAGACACAGGAGATAAGGACGAGTTCCCACGCTTTTTGACAACTCAATATACGCACCGCAGTTATCTGCGTTATGGTGAAAATCCTCATCAGAAGGCGGCATTTTATACGGAGAAAAATACGCAGGAAGGTACGATTGGTTACGCGCAGCAAATTCAAGGAAAAGCACTAAGTTACAACAATATTGCCGATGCTGATGCCGCACTAGAGTGCGTTAAAGAATTTAATGAAGTGCCAGCTTGTGTCATAGTTAAACATGCCAATCCTTGTGGTGTTGCACTTGAATCAAATTTAGAGTTGGCTTACCTTAAAGCCTTTTCAACGGATCCAACCTCGGCTTTTGGTGGAGTGATTGCCTTTAATGGCATGGTTTCTGCTAAATTAGCTAAAACCATAACAAAGAAGCAATTCGTTGAAGTAATTGTTGCTCCTAGTTACGAAGAGGAAGCCATTGAGGTTTTTAAATCGAAAAAGAATTTACGCATCCTTAAATGTGGCCAGTGGCAGGTTCCGCAACAACCATGGCAGATGTTTAAGCGAGTTAATGGTGGGGTTTTGGTTCAAGATGCGGATATTTTGCAACTTGAAGACAGTCAATTAACGGTGGTGAGCAAAATGCAACCAACAGCCGAACAGCTAGAAGATCTAAAATTTACTTGGAAAGTGGCAAAGCGGGTGAAATCAAATGCCATTGTTTATGGAAAAGACTTAATGACTATAGGCATTGGTGCAGGGCAAATGAGTCGTGTTGTCAGTGCAAGAATTGCCTCAATGAAAGCGCATGATGCCGATCTTCATGTAACAGGTTCGGTCATGGCATCTGATGCATTTTTCCCCTTCCGTGATGGCATCGATGCCGCCGCCGCCAGTGGTATCGCGGCAGTTATTCAGCCAGGCGGCTCTATTCGTGATGAAGAAGTTATAGAAGCGGCTAATGAGCACAATATGGTTATGGTTTTTACTGGAATTAGGCATTTTAACCACTAAGGAATAATAAACATGAAAAACAAAGTAATGGTAATCGGTTCAGGTGGCAGAGAACACGCACTTGCTTGGCGTTTGAGTTTATCACCAACCGTGCAACAGGTTTATGTGGCACCAGGGAATCCAGGATGTGAGCAAGAAAACAAGGTGAAAAATATTGCCATTGCTGCTAATGATTACGATAAATTGCTGACCTTTGCAAAAGACAACGACATAGATTTAGTGGTTGTAGGTCCTGAGCAACCTTTGTGTGATGGATTGGTTGATTTAATGACGCAGGCAGGGATTAAATGCTTTGGTCCAAGTGCGCTAGCGGCTCAATTGGAAGGTTCAAAAGCTTACAGTAAGGATTTTTTGAAAAAATACAACATACCAACAGCTCGTTATGCAAGTTTTACTCAGGTTGAATTGGCTATTGATTACTTATCTAAGCAAGATTTTCCCATCGTAATCAAAGCCGATGGGCTGGCAGCTGGTAAAGGTGTTGTTATTGCTGAAACTAAAGAGCAAGGTGTTAAAACAATTAAAGATATGTTGGCAGGCAATGCTTTTGGAGAAGCAGGGCATCGCATAGTTATAGAGGAGTTCTTGGTTGGGCAAGAGGCCTCTTTTATTGTTGTTGTTGATGGTAAAAACTTTGTGCCCATGGCAACATCCCAAGACCATAAAGCGCGCGATAATGGCGATAAAGGACCTAACACGGGCGGCATGGGTGCTTATTCTCCAGCCCCTTGTGTCACAAAAGAAGTGTTTGATAAAACAGTTGAGTGCATTATAAAACCAACCATTCAAGGAATGATTGACGAAGGAACTCCTTTTGTTGGTTTTTTATATGCGGGCTTAATGATTGATGAAAGCAACAACCCTAAAGTTTTGGAGTTTAATGTTCGATTTGGAGATCCCGAAACGCAGCCAATAATGATGCGCTTGCAAAGTCATTTGGATGAAATTTGCCTTAGAGCCATCAATGGAGATTTGAAAAATACAGAATTAAGCTGGGATGACAGAGCTGCGCTGGGTGTTGTTTTGGCAGAGCAAGGTTATCCTCAAAATTATGCCAAAGGGTCAAAAATAAATGGCTTGGATATTGAAATTAAAAATGTCAAAATATTTCATGCGGGAACAAAAAAAGAAGGAAAAAATACCGTAACTAATGGCGGCAGAGTGTTGTGTGTGAGTGCATTAGGTAACACACTAAAGCAGGCTCAAAAACTTGCCTATTTGGCTGTTGATAAGATAAATTGGGAAAGCAAATATTGCAGAACGGATATAGGTTTTAAAGCCATTGACTGATATTTTTAATCTGACTGATTGTTGTAATTAAGCCACAAAGGAACAAATGACTCGCTAGAGTCTTTTGTTTGTTGACAAAATCAATGGTTTTTGTGAACATGTAATTTATATATCTTTGTTACGTTAACTAAATTGAATATTAAGACAAAAACTTTACAAAAACTCGTGTTAGTTACTTCATTACTGGGAGGACAGATTGCCTGTGCCAATATGCTTTCTCCATTTGCGATGGATACGCAAACACAGGGTCTTAGTTACAGTAAAAATAATTCAATGTTTTTGGGTCAATGGAAAAACTTAATAGCTGATAAAATTAGTCCTGATTTTTATTCGAACTTAGGTGACTTAAGCTCAAGTGCAAATTCTGCTAGCTCAACGTTTAATTTTAATTATTTAGTAACAACTAAACGCTTTATCGTTCCTGTCTTTGAGGATAATTTTAGCCTTGATGATATTGGCAGTAAAAGTTTGTATTTCTCTTTTGCTACTGGAAACCAAAGAATATCGCCATTCTCTGTTGGTCAAATATTCAATGATGTTTCTTCTTTTGTTTTAGACAAAAAAGAAAAAAGCTATTCAAAACTGGTCAGTCAAGAATTTTATACACCAAGCTATATTATTTCAAATGGTAATAGCTCCTTTGGAATTGGAGCCGTTCTTGTGCAACAACGCTTTTTAGACGACTCCTTTGGAAACATGATGTTTTCAAGCTCCTCAACATTGCAGTCCTATAATGATAAAGCTTTTATCAGAACCAGTAAAGGGACAGGTTATCAGTTGAATTTTACTCAACAATTGCCTGCTGAGGTCAGTGTGACTTTTGATTACCGCAGTCGAATTGAGATGAATGAATTTGATTCATTTGGAAGAAGCTATTCTCAGTCAGGTGATTTTGATATTCCTCGTCGGTACAGTTTGTTATTAAGTGTTCCCTTTGCACATGGGTATAAGTTGAATTTGTCATCTGAAAATATTGATTATTCAAATAGTAACACGGTAGTTCATGCGGGATATTCCCCTTCTTTCCTGAGTGCTTATAGTAGTCCAATAAGATCAATCTTTAAATTAAAAGATTTAACCGTATATTCTGTTGGTGTTGAGCAACAGTTGACTCACACAATATTATGGAAGGCTGATGTCGTTTCAAGACAACAAGCCCCTGCGACAACAGAAGTTTATAATAATATATTAAAAAATGATACAGCTGCTTACAGTTACCGATTGGGCTTTTCTAAAATTGTATCATTAGGTGAATTTAATTTTTATGCCAGTTATGCGAATAAGCCACTTTTAATTGGAGGAACTGAATTTGGGCGTTTAACTAGCACTCAATTATCACGTCACTTAGAAGGCGTAGCATCTTGGAGCTTTAGCTTCTAGTTACTTATAATGAATGTACTAGCTAGCTGGTTCAAAAGGAACTTTAGTAACCCACAAGTCGTCATACTGGTCAGTCTATTGGTTATCGTATTTGCGACAGTCATCTTTTTTGGTAAACCACTGTCTCCTTTTTTTACCAGTATTGTCTTGGCTTATTTACTTGAAAGTGTCATTGTTAAACTGGAAAAATTAAAAATACCTCGCATCTTGGCAGTCACCTTGGTGTTTTTACTGTTTGTTGCTTTGTTATTGTTTATGATATTTTGGGTTTTGCCTGTTTTAACTACTCAAATATCCCAACTTGTTCAACAGCTACCAACCTACTTAGCTACAGGGCTTGAGTTTGTCAGAAAGTTACCAGAAAACTACCCAACTGTCATATCAATTGAGCAAGCCGCTTCCTTAACAACAACCATAACAACCGAGCTCACACAACTTGGGCAAGATGTCTTGTCAAAGACAGTGTCCTCTTTTTTTAGTGTTATTTCAATTGGTATATTTATCGTGTTGATGCCAATTCTGGTTTTTTTTATGCTAAAAGATAAAGACGTTATTCTTGCCTGGTTTAACCGTTTTATTCCTAAAGATTCTAAACTAACTTTTTCTATCTGGGGAGAAGTTGATGAACAAATCGGAAATTATGTTCGAGGTAAGGTAATGGAAATATTTATTGTTGGATTGGTTACTTATATCTTGTTTATTATAATGGATTTGCAGTATTCAATCTTATTGGCGACCTTAACGGGTTTTTCTGTATTGATTCCTTATATTGGAGCGGCACTGGTAACGATTCCTATTGCTTTGGTTTCATTTTTTCAATTTGGGTGGACGAGTGATTTTGCTTGGTTAATAATGAGTTATGGCGTGATTCAATTATTGGATGGCAATGTGCTTGTACCGTGGTTGTTTTCAGAGGTCAATAATTTACACCCTGTTGCCATTATTGTTGCGGTGTTATTTTTTGGAGCGATTTGGGGGTTTTGGGGGGTATTTTTTGCTATACCTTTAGCGACAATGGTTAATGCCATTATCAATGCATGGCCAAATAAAATAACAAAGTTGGATTCTTAATAAGGGGTGTTTATTCAATAACAAGGCTATTGATTAACTCACCAGATTTAGCTTGGGAAACCAAATCACCGTACCCTCCAATGTATTCATCGTCAATAAAAAATTGAGGGGCGGTAAATCGCCCTGATTTATTAATCATTTCTCGCATAAGCGAAGAGCTTTTATTAATGCGTATTTCTTTATAGCTCACACCAAGCTTTTTAAGGGTTCGCTTGGCAATAAAACAATAAGGACACAAAAAGCTTCCATAAATTATTACTTTAGTCATTTTTATTCTCGTCGTAATATTATTTAAACCCCATTTTATAGTAATGAATATTAAGATTCCGTTAGGAATTTGTTTAAAATTCGTCAATATAGCCATTAATGATGAGATTATTCAGGGGTCTTAACCAATACTCTTTAATAGATGAAGGGATGTTTGGCTTATCGTTAAGTCCTGTTTGTTTGTCTTTATACAATCCATAAAGCACAATCCACCAATCCATATTGTTGTGTTTGGACTTAACGATTAATACATCGTTCTTTTTTAAGTTGTTTTTACTTATAAAATTAAGTGCATTTTGTGGCGTGCTTACGCCAATGAGTTGATAAGACCATGAGTTTTCATAAGGGTTGTTGTTTTGGCTCTTTTTTGTCAGAACACGAGGGGTTGTTTTTGTAGTGTTATGGGCTTTGGGTGCAATAAACTGTGGGACTTTTAATTGTTTTATGACAACATTTGAAGCCAGTTGATTAGATGAGTTTTCTTTATTGAGTTTTTTTGATTTTTTATTAGCGAGTTCTTTTTTATCTTCGGGAGCACAAATCCACTTACTTTGAGCGGCATAGCAAACAATATTCGTCTCTTTTTTGTTGGTCTTTGCCATTAAGGCGAAAGAACACAAGCATAAAATTAATGCTGAGTGCTTAATATGGCTTGTAATATATCTTTTTCGCATACGTTATTTTGAATAAAGGCGTTACCAATGGATTTTAATAAAATGAGGCGATGAGAGTTATTAACCGTTTTTTTATCCAATCGCATCAATTCAACAAGTTCAGTGGCATTAACTGCCTTAGGTAGCATAGTTAATAAATTGAAATCTTGCAAGTGCTTTTCGAGTTCTTTTCGTAGATTGTCATTTGCCACGCCTAGGTTAACAGAAAGTTGCGCAGCCATTACCATACCAATAGCAACCGCTTCGCCATGTGTGTACTCTTTGTAGTGGGTATAGGTTTCAATGGCATGAGCAAATGTGTGTCCTAAATTTAATAGAGCACGAATCCCAGACTCTTTTTCATCCTGTTGAACGATTTCTTTTTTGTATTTGCAGCACTTGGCAATTAACTCACACATAAGTGGCAAATTTAAGTCTACTATTTCTTTTGAGTGTTCGTGTAACCATTGTTTGAATTGTGGTTGATTAATAAAACCGTATTTAGTGGTTTCTCCAAGCCCTGATTTAAACTCTCTTTCTGGTAGCGTTTTTAACGTTGATGCATTAATAATGACAGCCAAGGGTTGATGAAATGCGCCGATTAGGTTTTTGCCTTTTTTATGGTTAATCCCTGTTTTACCACCAACGGAGGCATCCACTTGAGCCAATAAACTCGTTGGAACCTGAATAAAATCAATGCCACGCATCCAACTTGCTGCAGCAAAACCAGTCATATCACAAATAACGCCACCACCTAAGCTCATTAATAAATCACTGCGATTAAAACCATTGTCCGCAAGAAAGTCTAAAATTTGATTCCAAGAATCTTGGTTTTTATATTGTTCACCATCCTTGAGAATAAGGTGATGCAGTGAATTGTTGTAGCGTTTTAATGATTGCTTTAAAGGCTCAAGGTATAAGGGTGCGACAGTTTCATTTGAAATAATAGCAATTTTTCTGTTTTTCAATAGGTGAGCAACCGCATTAAAATCAAAACAGGTTTCATTGATAAATATGCTGTAGTTACAGTGACTGAGGTTAATATTAACAATTTGAGTATTCATGTGCATATTATTGAATAAATCAAAAAGCAAGACAATCAAAGATTATAAATAATGTTTAATTATAATCGTTGCCATCTTATAAGCGGACTGATGGGCGGTTTTAACCGTTGTAGTGGCAACTGATTCGTAAAGAGGGTTGCGAATTTGAGCCATTTGCTGCAACCTAAGTTTTCTATCATCGCATTGCAACAACGGTCTTTTCTTGTCTTTCCTTAAGCGATAAAGTTGCTGCTTGACATCTGTTTTGAGGTAAATAATAGAGGATTGACTTTGTTTTAAGATGTTAATGTTTTCAGGAGTTACAATTATTCCACCACCAGTGGCAATGATGGCAGGTGGTTTTTTTAATAATTTGGATAACATCTGAGTTTCACGCTTGCGAAATCCTTCTTCCTTTTCAATCTCAAAAATTAAATTTACGCTAACTCCACAACATTTTTCTAATTCATCATCAATATCATAAAATTCCATTCCAAGTTTATGTGCCAAAATAGAGCCAACAGTAGACTTCCCTGCCCCCATGGGGCCAATTAAGATAATATGATTTTGATTTTTAAGATTCACAAGCTATTGGTATTTTAAATAAGTGAAGTCTAGCATGAAAAAAAGATGAATAACCGTATATTTTGAAAAAAATAAGTAGGTAACAAAAATTGTCAAATGAATCAGAATAACTAAATTAAGGTAGTGAATAACCCTTAAGTTCGCAAATAGTAAGGGAATCAAAGGTTTCTAATTGGTAATAATTAAATTTATTTAATAGTATAAGTGAAAAATTATAAGGTGTACGCATATGAAACAGAGAAATAAAGGTTTTACATTAATAGAATTAATGATTGTTATTGCAATCATTGGAATCTTAATGGCGTATGCAATTCCAGCTTATAAAACTTATACCACACGTACATTACTTAACGAAGGTAATAATATGTCTTCTAGTTATAAGCTGGCTATATCTTTAGCGTATGCAAAAGGAGTTCCATTGACGAGTATTAATAATGGAGTGTTTGGAGTGGCTAATGCATCAGCAAGAGGAGAGTGCGTTAAAGATGTGACAGTAACAGGTGTTGCTGCAGAAGTGGCAATTGTGGTAACTTATGATTGTGCCGCTGGAACAAAAGGACAAGCTTATCCAGATGTGGATTCTGCAACATTAACATGGAAAGCTACATCACCTGCGGCGACAAATACTGGGACTTTATTAGTGTGGGAGTGTGTTTTTAATCCTTCTGCAGTAGCCTATAATCCCTGCCCCAATGCATAAAGAGTATGTAAACTAAACTGTGTAAGTTAGTTTTAGGCCTTTTTCTTACCTCGTTAAATCTATTATAAAGCTAAAATAAAGTCTCCGGATTTATTAGACCATTACAGTGAGTTTCAATCCAAGCATGATGCCTATTAATGATTCATTATTCATGAGCTAAAATTATACTTTATCCACTACATTTCCCATAGAGCCTTCAAGTTGTGCTGTAATGCTCTAGGTTTTGGGCGGAGTTGTCTACAATAGACTTAGGGTGACGAGAATTTTATACAGAAGCCTTACCAAGAATAAATAGGCATAAACAAGGATTGGTATTATTTCCTTTTTGATTATTGATGATATCTTGTGAAAAGCTAAAAGGGTATAAACATATTACTGTGCGTTGTTCGTATTTGGTATAAAAAGGTGATACAGGTAATTAATGACAATATTTGTCCAATTTAAGATACATTTTTTTACAATCCAGCTTGTTTTGTTCAAAATTAATTCTTTTATAGAATATCTGGTACTTGCAATTGATAAAGACCGATTGAAATTATAATATTGATTTCAAGTTGAATGAGGCGAAAATAATTTTAAGTTTTATTCAGTATTTTTTTTAAACAATATGAGGAAAGTAAAATGAAAAATCAAAAAAGACAAGCAGGTTTCACACTAATCGAATTAATGATCGTTATTGCGATTATCGGTATTTTAATGGCATATGCAATTCCTGCATACAAAGACTATACTACACGTACATTGCTAAATGAAGGCAACGCAATGGCTGCAGGTTATAAATTGGCAGTTAGTACAGCTTATGCTAAAAATGGAACATTGGCTGGTTTAGCTAATGGTGCAGGTGGAATTGGTTTAGCAGCGGCTCGTGGAGAGTGTGTTAAGGATATGACTGTAAGTGGAGCTGCTGGATCTGCAACAATTGTAATCACTTATGATTGTGCTGCGGGTACAAGAGGACAAGCAAATCCTGATGTTGATGGTGCAACATTAACTTGGACAGCAACACCTGGTGCAGCCAACTCTGGTACCTCTTTGGTATGGGAATGTACGTTTAGTACTCCTGCTGCTGCATATAATCCTTGTCCTAATGCTTAATAGCTAACTAAGACTTGAGAAGAGAAAGGCTCATCGTTTATGATGAGCCTTTTTTTTGTATAAAAAAGTTTCAAGGTTTGTAAAGAACGAGGTCAGTTCAGTGCAAATTACAAAAACGGTTTATAGGGATTTAAATTTCTATAAGCAATCTCCAAATTCCTCCTCCATGAATCAAACCCAATACGCCTTATGGGCGATCCTTCGGTTTTTTTAAGGAAGGTTTCTTCATCCCATTTCATCAGCTCTTTTATATCGGGTTCGTCAAATTGGTTGCGGGGCAAAAAGTCGGTAACTTTTGAATCGGTGGCAAATTTATTCCAAGGACAGACCATTTGGCAATCATCACAGCCGTAAATTCTATTTCCAATGGCTTTGTGAAATTCTTTTGGAATTGGGCCTTTGTGTTCGATTGTGAGGTAAGAAATACAACGGCGTGCATCAACTTGAAAAGGAGCTATGATGGCTTTTGTCGGGCAGGCATCTATGCACTTTGTACACGTTCCGCAGTGGAATGAGGCCTTTTTGCTGATTGGTAATGGGATATTGGTGTAAATTTCACCCAAAAAGAAATAACTGCCCGCCTTTGCGTTGAGCACATTGCTGTGTTTGCCAATCCAGCCAATGCCAGCTTTCTCGGCGATGGCTTTTTCCATAACGGGTGCAGAATCGGTAAAGACGCGATAATTAAAATCGTTGACTTCTGCTTTAATTTTTTCAGCTAAGTTTTTGAGTTTTTTCCGTATAAGTTTATGGTAATCTCGTCCCATGGCATAACGTGAAATAGCGGCTTTTTGTGGTTTTTTTAAGACTTCTTGGTAAGGAATGGTGGTCTTATTGAAATAATCGAAACGCAGGGAAATAATTCGTATTGTGTCTTCAACCAACTCATTAGGATTTGTACGCATAGAGCCATGTTTGTGCATAAAATCCATTTGCCCATGAAATCCTTTGGCAATCCATTTTTTCAAGTGTGCTTCTGCTTCAGATAAGTCCACATCCGAAACCCCAACTTGTGAAAAGCCAAGCTCAAGAGCCCAAATTTGTATCTGTTTTAACAGTTCTGAATAAATCATTTTTATCTCGCAC
>CAMZLQ010000041.1 GCA_947311585.1 uncultured Alcanivoracaceae bacterium
GAAGGTTTAGCCAATCGTGGATTTACCGAAGGATTTTATCGCCGTCATCCACCCAAAGAATTTCAAAATTACGAATCGGGTTTTTCAGGCAGTGACAAGCAACAATTTGTCGGTGAAGTCATTAGTTACGATAAAGAAACTGAATTATTGAAAATTGACGTTAAAAATAAATTCTTTGTTGGTGACAATCTCGAACTAATGACACCAACTGGCAATATCCAATTTAACCTAAGTGATATGATTAGCAAAAAGGGTGAGAAAATGGACTACGCTCCAGGATCTGGTCATGTGGTTGATATCCCTGTGGAAATAACAGATAGAGATTTAGCACAACTAGGTTTTGGTTTGTTGGTTAGGTATTTGCCAAACACCACTGCACAATCATAAATGAAAACACGATTTTTGATGAAATTTCGTCTTCGCGAGATTGGCGCGAGAGAGATTAAGTTCTAAACCGCATTCCAAGTTCAGTAGAATAACCAACAGAGCGGTGGGTTACCTTGCCTTCTTCGTCAATAACAAAATAGGTCGGAAAGCCTTTGATTTTGTAATCCTGCATTTGCTGGTCTGAACCAATTAAGACGGGCATAGTCAATTCTAAATCGTCTTTGAATTGCTGTATTTCGGCTTTATTTTGCCAACTTAAACCAACAACAAGTATCTCAAGTTTATCTTGGCTACGTGCTTTACGCAAAGCATTAAGGTTGCCACCACTCATGTGGCAAATACTGCACCAAGGTGCAAAGAAATAGATAAGGACTTTTTTGCCACGAAGTTGTGATAAGTGAATGGTTTTACCTTCGGTTGTTTGCAAGACAAAATCTGGAGCAAGCTTGCCATCAGCAGCCAGAGTTCCTCGATTTTGAAACCACGAGAAAATCAATAACACAAGCACAATGATTGTGGCTTCAAAAAGAATCGATGCCCACTTATGGGCTTTGACGTACTTAACGGTTTTTTTTAATGCATTCATATTTTGATTTTCTCCAATTATTTTGTATTCTACCAAACAAAAGACTCAATAATCAGTTAAAATCTTTCAAAGTTTACGACAGCACAAATTTAATATGGCAAAAGCAACTCCCAAACACACCCCAATGATGCAACAATACCTCAAAATCAAGGCAGATTATGCCGATATGTTGGTATTTTATCGCATGGGTGATTTTTATGAATTGTTTATGGAAGATGCCATCGAAGCTGCTAAATTATTAGACATTACCTTAACTTATCGCGGCAAAACAAATGGCAACCCAATTCCCATGTGTGGCGTGCCTTACCACTCGGTTGATCCGTATTTGGCGAAATTGGTCAAAATGGGACAATCCATTGCCATTTGCGAACAAATCGGCGACCCAAAGACTTCAAAAGGCCCAGTTGAACGCAAAGTCATGCGCATTATCACACCAGGAACTGTCACCGAAGAAGCACTCATGGATGCCCGCAGTGAAAGCCTATTGGTTGCTGTTTATAGCAGCAAAAATGGTTACGGTGTTGCCAGTTGTGAGTTGTCATCGGGTCGTGTAATCGTTATTGAAGTGGCTGACAAAGAAACTTTATTGGCTCAAATCGAACGACTGGCTCCCAGTGAATTGTTATTGGAAGAAAACAATCCTTTGTGCGAACAGTTAAGCAAATACCCAATCAATCAACGCCCATCTTGGGATTTTGACAAAGACACGGCATTAATAACTCTCACCAATCATTACAAAACCAAAGATTTAAAAGGCTTTGGAATCCAAGGGTCATCTCTGACCATTAACGCTTTGGGCTGTTTATTCAACTACATTGCCCACACGCAAAAATCGGTGATGAAACACATTCAAGCCATTCAAACCGAATGGTTGGACGAGTTTCTACACCTCGATGCCAGTACCCGTAAAAATCTCGAAATTGAAATCAATAACAACGGCGGAACCGATCATACATTATGTGAATTAATGGACGAAACAACCACGGCAATGGGGTCGCGACAATTGCGCCGTTGGTTAAAACAACCACTGCAAAATCGAGTCAAACTCAACGCCCGATTAAATGCCATTGGTACACTAATCGAACAAGGCATTGTCTTTGATTTACAAGAAATTTTAAAAGGCATTGGCGATATTGAACGCATCAGCACTCGCATTTCGATGTTGACTGCTAGACCGAGAGATTTAGTCACCTTAGCGCATTCACTCAAGCAAGTATTGCAATTAAAAACCGCATTGCAAACGATTGAAACCGAAGAAATACAAAACCTCAATCATTTTCTTGGAACGCATTCAAAAATCATCAATTTAATAGACTCAGCCATCAAAGGAAACCCACCAGTAGTGATTCGTGATGGTGGCGTGATTGCCGATGGTTACGATGAAAAACTGGATGAATTGCGTTCTATCAGCACCGATGCCAGTCAATACATGCTGGACTTTGAAGAACGCGAAAAACTGTCATCAGGCATTAACAACTTAAAAGTGGCGTACAATCGCGTTCATGGTTATTACATCGAAATATCCAAACTGCACTCGGATAAAGCACCCGAACATTACATCCGCCGACAAACACTCAAAGCGGTCGAACGCTACACAACGCCTGAACTCAAAGTCTTTGAAGACAAGGTGTTAAGTGCCAAAGAAAAATCTTTAGCCTGCGAAAAAGAATTGTACATGCAATTACTGCAGGGTTTTGCCGATGAAATTCAGGCGTTGCAACAAACAGGCTACGCTGTTGCCAAAATTGATGCGCTCAACGCCTTATCCGAACGCGCCCTGACTCTCAATTTAAATCGCCCAGAGTTAGTCGATGAAAATTGTATCCAAATCACAGCGGGGCGTCATCCAGTGGTGGAACAAATCCAAAACACCCCGTTTGAACCCAACGACATGGATTTAAACGACAAAACCCAGATGTTAATCATCACTGGCCCTAATATGGGTGGTAAATCCACCTATATGCGCCAAAATGC